>JBMNUA010000010.1:0-25469 GCA_050945995.1 Christensenellales bacterium | reverse complement strand
TATACCTTCAACGGCGCGACGCTCTACGGCGGCGATTTTCTCGGGCTGAGCGAGCGCGCGCGCTACTACCCGCGCATGCGCGAATCCGTGGTGCTGCCCAAGCGCGCCGAGGGGCAGCAGTTGATGGAGACGCTCGGCGGCTTCATCGGCGATGTCTCGGTTCGGCGCTTCATATTGGAAGATCCCGTGCTCACCCTCGGCTTTCGCGAGTACACCGGGCGCGAGCCCATGAAGCAGATTTCCTGGCCCGCCACCGCGCGCACCGGGCGCATGATGGTCAAGCAGTACGACCATACGCTGGAATTGACCGTGACCGTCGTGCTGAACATCCACTCGCTACTCTACAGCAGCGCCGCGCATCCGCTGATGGAGGTCTGCTACTCCATCGCCCGCGCCGTCTGCGAAACGCTCGAGGAGCGGCGCATCGCCTACGCGTTTTTGACAAACGCGCGCGCGGTCAATATGACGGGCGCGTGGGAGTACGTCGGCGACGGGCTCGGCGGCGCGCACCTTTCGACGATCCTCGAAGGGCTCGGGCGCGCGACCTACGCCGCGCACGGCAGCGCGCATCTTTTGATCGATTCCGTGCTGCGCCGCACGCAGTCCGGGCGCGCGCACATCATCATCACGCCCACCGCGCGCGACATCTCCGCGCAGGACATCGCCCGGCTCGAGGATCGCGCCGCGGCAAAGGCGCTCGTCATCGCCGCCGAGGAGGTGGTCGATTGAACCTCGTATTCGCGCTCAAAATCCTCGCCGACCTCTCGTTTTTCATGTTCGCGATCGCGTCGGTCGCCTCCGCCGCGCCGCACAGCGGGCTTCTGCTCACAAGCCCGCTCATCGTCGCGCTCGCGGCGTATTTCTCGCGGCTTTTACACACCTCGCAGCCCAAGCGCTGGTATCTGCGGTTTCTGCCGCTCGCGCTGACGCCCGCCTGCTTCCTGTTTGCCAAAACAGGCGCGGATCGGTTCGTCACCGTGCCGATGATCCTCTACCTCGCCGCCGTCGCCGCGCGCAAATCGTATGTCCTCGATTACGCCTCCGCGCTCGAACGCTTCATGACGTGCTTGAAGCTGTTGTTTGTGCCCATGCTGCTTGTTGTGATCGCGGGCAACTGGCGCGGCTTTCTCGATGTCATGCTCCCGTATTTCTTCTTCTTCCTCGTATTGAGCGTGATCCTTCTGCGCATGCTCCGCCACAATGACGCGGTGATCACCGACCGCCGCTTCCGGCTGATGAACCTGGGGGAGATTTTACTTCTGTGCGGCGCGGGCTATCTGCTCTCCAGCGGCTATGCGCTGGCGCTCGCGCGCTTTCTGGTGTCGCTCGCGGTGCGCTATCTGTTGCGCCCGCTTTTCATGGGCATATTGTATGTGTTCGCGGGCTTTGCGTGGCTGCTCAACAAAATCTTCTCGGGCATCGATTTTGGGGACATCGATTTCGAGGGGATCGAGCAGCTCGGGCAGGAGATGCAAGAGAGCGAGGGGTTCATGGAAGCGGCGCAGTCCGGCGAGCACGGCGCCGCCATGCAGATTTCGACCTATGTGCTCATCGGCATCGGCGCGGCGATCGTCGTTTTGGTAGTGATCCTGCTGTTTCGCGCGCTCATGCGCGCGGGGCGGCGCGACGCGGACAATCGGTTTGACGATGTGCGCGAATCGCTGGACGACGCGAAAAGCGCGCGCGACCGCAGGCTCACCCGCGCCCCGCGCGACCGCGTGCGCCACACATACAGAAAATTCTTAAAACTCTGCGATGCGCGCGGCATCGGCACGGGCGAATATTTGAACTCCGCGCAGATCAACGAACAGGCGCGCCATGTGTTCCGCACGCCCGCGCTTTCCGCGCTGCGCGATGTCTACCTCAAGGCGCGCTACACCACCGCCGACATCGGCGCGGACGACGTGCGCCGCGCCAAAAACGCCTACGATCAGGTGAAAAAAAGCGGCGGGTGAGGGGATGCCCGCCTAAGATTGCCGATTGGAAAGGAATGGACATGAACGAGCAAAAACCATCGCATTTTTTCAGCCACCGCGCGTGCGAGTATTTCCCCTGCCATGAAACGAGCGCGACGGAGGAATTCAACTGCCTGTTTTGCTATTGCCCGCTGTACACCCTGGGCGACGCCTGCGGCGGCAATTTCACCTATACGCCAAAGGGCGTCAAAAGCTGCGCAGGTTGCCTGATCCCGCATACGCGCGATGGGCGCGCGCACATTATGTCCAAAATATCGGGCGTCATCGACATGGCACGGAGGGATCAAAAAACGTAGGCGATGCTTATCCCTTCACGGCTTCGTTCCTTTGGCTTGCGCATGAACGCGGTTCATGCGCAAGCCCTTCTTATCCCTCCGCGCCGTCCAACAGCCGCGCCACATCCGGGAACGGCTCGACCGAGCGGCGCAAGATCCCGTGCATCTGCGCGATGGCGATGCCGTAATTCGTAATCGGCACGCCCGCCGCGCGCGCTTGCGCCATCCGCCCGCGCATCTCGCGCTCGTTGAGCATGCAGCCCCCGCAATGCACCACCAGCGCGTATGCGCCCAATTCGTCCGGAAACTCCCCGCCCGATGTAAAATCAAAGCGTATGTCCCTGCCGGTGTGGTTTTTGATCCACCCCGGCAGCTTGACCGTGCCGATGTCCTCGCATTGCCGGTGATGGGTGCAGCCCTCGGAGATCAGCACCCTGTCCCCGTCCGCGAGCGCGTCCAGCCGCGCCGCGCCGCGCACCGCCTGATGCAAATCGCCCTTGTAGCGGGCAAATAGGATCGAAAACGAGGTCAGCGGGATCTCCGGCGGCGTATCACGGTTTGCGCGGTCGAACACCTGCGAATCGGTGATGACGAGCCTCGGTCGCACGCCGATTTGCGAAAGTGTGTCCTTCAGCTCCGTCTCGCGGGTGAGGATCGGGATCGCGCCGATTTCGAGGATGTCGCGGATCGTCTGCTGCTGCGGCAGTATCAGCCGCCCCTTGGGTGCGCCGGCGTCGATGGGCACAACGAGCAGCACAAAATCGTTCGGCGCGAGCAGGTCGGACACGATGCGCCTATCGTTTTGCGCGCCGCCCGTGATCCGCGCGAGCGCGTCTTTGAGCGCGCCGATGTTCGCCCCCGTCGCCGCGCTGACGTACAGCTCGTTCTCGCCGTGCTGTGGCAGGTGCGCGAGCAGATCGGATTTGTTGTGCGCGATGAGATAGGGGATGGCGCGCGCCTGAAACGCCTCGATCAGCGCGCGGTCTAAGGGCTGAACCCCGCGCGCGGCGTCCACCACCAGCACCGCCGCGTCGGTCTTTCGCAGCATGTTCATCGCGCGCGCAACCCGCATTTCGCCCAATTCGCCCGCGTCGTCAATCCCCGGCGTGTCGATGATCACCACAGCCCCCAAGGGCGACAGCTCCATCGCCCGCTGCACCGGGTCGGTGGTCGTGCCAGCCACCGGGGAGACGAGCGATAGGTTTTGGTTCGTCACCGCGTTGACCACGCTCGATTTCCCCGCGTTGCGCAGCCCGAAAAAACCGATGTGCACCCGCTCCGCGCTCGGCTTGTTGCGCGCCATGCCATCCCTCCTGTTCAAAACCGGAAATCCTGGCGGTTGCCGCCGACGATCTCCCGGATGTTGCGCGCGGCGATCTCGCGCACTTTCCCGTGCGGGATTTTGGAAAGCTCGTCCTCGACCAGTTTCCGCCCCGCCGCCTTCGTCTCCGCGCCCGCGTAGTCGCTCAGGTATTCCGTCAGCGTCATCAGCGCGTTCGGATGGCAGCAGTTTAGGATCTGCCCGCTCTTTGTCAGCGCCATGAACCGATCCCCGGTTCTGCCCTCGCGATAGCAGGCGGTGCAAAACGATGGCAGATACCCAAGCCCCATCAACCACGCCACCACCTCGTCCAATGTGCGCTGGTCGGATACCTCGAACTGCTCGGAATCGCTCGGGCGCTGCGCCTCGGCGTACCCGCCCACCGTGGTGCGCGACCCGCCGCTGATCTGCGAGATGCCCAGCTTCAACGCCCGCTCGCGCACCTGCTGGCTCTCACGCGTGGAGATGATCATCCCCGTGTACGGCACGGCGATGCGGATGCACGCCACGATCTTCTCAAACATCTCGTCGCTCAGCCCGTTGTCGAACGCGTCCGGGTCGATGTCGTCGGCGCGCTTGATGCGCGGCACGCTGATCGTGTGCGGGCCAACCCCGTGCACCGCCTCGAGGTGCTCGGCGTGCATCAATAGCCCCGCAAATTCGTAGGCGTAGCCCTCGAGCCCAAACAGCACGCCCAGCCCCACGTCGTCAATGCCGCCCTGCATGGCGCGGTCCATCGCCTCGGTGTGGTAGGCGTAATCGTGCTTCGGGCCCGTGGGGTGCAGCGTTTCATAGCTCTGTTTGTGGTACGTCTCTTGAAAGAGGATGTAGGTGCCGATCTCGGCATCGTGCAATTTTCGGTAGTTCTCGACCGTGGTGGCGGCGATGTTGACGTTCACCCGGCGGATCACCCCGTTTTTGTGCTTGATTGCGTAGATGGTGTCGATGCTCTCGAGGATGTACTCGATCGGGTTGTTGACCGGGTCTTCCCCGGCTTCGATCGCGAGCCGCTTGTGCCCCATGTCCTCGAGCGCGATCACCTCGCGGCGCACCTCCTCCTGCGTCAATTTGACGCGCGGGATGCGCTTGTTCTTCTGGTGATACGGGCAGTAGACGCAGCCGTTGACGCAGTAATTTGATAGATACAAAGGCGCGAACATCACGATGCGGTTGCCGTACAGCGCAAGTTTGATCTCCTCGGCAAGCCGGTACATCTCCTCGATTTTTTCGGGGATGTCGCAGGCGAGCAGCACCGATGCCTCGCGGTGGCTCAGCCCCGCGCAGTGCACGCCGCCGCTCATCCGCTTCGGGCGCGCCTTTTCGAGCAATTCGTCAAT
This sequence comes from Christensenellales bacterium, assembly GCA_050945995.1. Lineage (GTDB taxonomy): Bacteria > Bacillota > Clostridia > Christensenellales > Aristaeellaceae > RUG11247. The sequence continues at coordinate 20,560 of JBMNUA010000010.1, read as the reverse complement.
CAGCGCGATGTTTCGCTTGTTCGCCTCCGCGTAGCGCATGGTCTCGCGGATTTCGCCGTCGTGGATGAACTCCTCCGCCCGGAGGGATTGGGGGTTGTATGCCGTCATGTGTCTTGTCCTTTCTTGGGGTCAGATTCCTCTTTCCCGTCAGATGCTCCGCGCGGCGTCGCCCCGCGACACCACGATTTCGTAACCGATCGCCCGCATGTCCTGCTTGAGCTTCTCGATGCTCTGCGCCGATTCCCCGCCCGTCGCCGCTTTTTTATCATACAGCGCGTACTTGCGCCGCTCGGACAGAGGCGATAGATTCGGCATGACCACATTGCCGCCCGCGCGTATGCCGAGCGCCCGTCCGTCCGGCGATACGGTGCTGAGCGCGGTGGTCGATGGCAGAAGCACCTTCGGCACGGCGAGCCGGACAATCGACATCAAATACGCCGTCAACTCCGCCGTGCCCGCGGGCTGATCGCGAAACGGGGTGTCCTTCTGCGGGATGAACGGACCGATGCCGCACATCTCCGGCTGAAACTCCTCGATGAACCGAAGGTCTTTCGCCAGCGTCTCGGGCGTTTGCCCCGGGCTGCCCACCATGAACCCGCAGCCCACCGCAAACCCCAGTTCGCGCAGCTGATGCAGCCGTGCCATGCGCCCCTCAAACGACATCTCCGGCGGATGCAGTCTTTCGTAGTGCGCGCGGTCTGCCGTCTCGTGGCGCAATAGATACCGATCCGCCCCCGCGTCGCGCATCATGCGGTACTCCTCCGGCTCGTACTCGCCCAAGGACAGCGTGACCGCGCAGTCGGGGTGCGCGCGCTTGATCGCCCGCACGATGTCCGCTACATCGCGCGCCGCGTACACCCCCTCGCCGCCTTGCAGCACGAAGGTGCGAAAGCCCAGCGGATATCCCTCGGCGCAGCACGCGAGGATTTCATCGGCGGTCAGCCGATAGCGCTCGCAAGCGGCGTTCGAGCGGCGGATGCCGCAGTAGTAGCAATCGTTTGCGCAGACGTTGCCGATCTCAATCAGCCCGCGCACGAACACCGCGTTTCCGTATACCGCGCGCCGCACGCCGTCCGCCTGCTTTGCCAGATGCGCCGCCGCTTCCGCCGTCCGCCCGCGGATGAGCTGCGCATACTCCGCCTGCGTGAGCGACCGCGAAGCCGCCAAGCGGTCGATCAACCGCATCACGCCCTCATTCATCATCGTTCACATGGGAGTACGCGGTTTTCACGCTCACGCCCGCGACGTTCCCAATCTTGCCCGCCAGCGCGGAGATCGCGTTTTGCGGCGCGTCGAGTGCGATGGAGATGATGTAGATGTCCCGCTTCCGATACGGCACGCCCATGCGCCCGATGATGTACGGCGCGTACTCGTGAAGCAGCGCGTTTAGCTTGTCCACCGAATCGCTTTTCTCCACGATGATGCCCATCACCGCAACCCTGCTCGGCATGTCAATCCCCCCTAAAAACATAAAAAATATGACCGCCCCCCTGAATCGGGTGCAGCCATGGCGCACCGATCATAGGATCGATGCGAAAACGCCGCCCCTTTCATTCAGAATCCGCGCGCGGAAACTTGGTGTCAGGAAAGCCATTGATGAAAGTATACCACGATTGGATGCGCCGGGCAACCGATCGCTGTTTAAGAACGTGTGAATCCATGCGATCATTGCATGGATACACGCGCTGCATGAATGACTTGCATCCTGACTTGCATCATATAGCGGATTTCGGCGATTTTATTATGTTTTAGCGACATTGGCAGGCTTATAATAAAGAAAGGAAAACCCATGATTTGTTAATGAAATCAAGGGTTTTCCATCTGGCGTGCCCGGCAGGGATCGAACCTGCGATCTTTTGAGTCGGAGTCAAACGCGATATCCACTTCGCTACGGGCACAAATCAACTCAACCATTATACCGCTTCCGCCGCCATTTGGCAACCCCCATTCCGATGTTTACACTTCCGATTTCGCGTGCTATAATTGGTGCATCACCAACTTGGGGGAATATGGCTATGAGTCGATTGGGCGAAACCATCCGCGCCGCGCGCCTGAAGGCGAACGTATCCGAAAAGGTACTGGGCAAAAAAAGCGGCATGGCGGAACGCGTCATCAAGGAAATCGAGCTTGGCACCCGCATCGTATCCGATGAACAGGCGCAGCGGATATTAAAAATCCTCGGCGCGGAAAACCCGATCTCCAACGAGCTCGAGGTCGCCGCCGAGCCCGAACCCGCGCCCCGCCCGCGCCCGCGCGCCTATATCATCCCCGAGCCGGAGGCGGCGTATGCCGCGGGCGCAAAGACCGAGCCGGACGCCGCGACGGACGCGTGGCTCGACGCCCTCGGCGGCGTCGTCAAGCGCGTGCCGGTGATGGACGAGCGCGGCGTTGCGATCGAGCATGTGCTCACGCCCATCGTCGGCGGCAAAATCGAGGGCGGTGCGCCCGATAAGGTCGTGTACTTCCGCTGCCCGGACGATATGCTGCGCGGCTTTCGCATCCACGCGGGCGATCTTCTGCTCACCATCCCCGCGTCCCAGCCGGAAAACGACGCCATCATGCTCCTTGTCTACAAGGATGCGCGCATTGCGCGCAAGGTTCGCCGGCTCGACGGCGGTCGCATCCTCATGCAGGCGTTCGACCGCGAGTTTCTCTCCGTCACCGCGCCTTTGAGCGAGGTGCTCGTCATGGGCAAGTGCGTGCGGCTCGAACGGAGGCTGTTATGACGATCCTCGAGCGCGCCGCGCGCGGCATCGTCGTCTTTGACGGCGCGATCGGCACCATGTTGGAGGGCTATTTAGCGCCGGGCGAGTTGCCGGAGCTTTTAAACCTCACCATGCCCGATGTCGTGTGCGGCGTCCACCGCGCCTACCTCGACGCGGGCAGCCATGTCGTCGAAACCAATACCTTGAACGCCAACCGTTTAAACCTCGATAAGGTCGGGCGCAGCGTCGAGGAAGTGATCGGCGCGGCGGTTCGCTGCGCGCGCCGCGCGGTCGCAGAATCCGGGCGCGCGGGCGAGGTCGCGCTCAGCATGGGCTCGCTCGGCGTGATGATCGAGCCCTTCGGCGCGCTTTCGTTCGAGGCGGCGTATGATCTGTACGCGCAGATGGCGCGCGCGGGCGCGCAGGCGGGCGCGGATCTCATCATCATCGAAACCATCAGCGATCTGCGCGAGGCGAAGGCGGCGGTGCTCGCCGCGAAGGGGGAGACGGATCTGCCCGTCGCCGTCACGCTCACCTATTTTGAAAACGGAAAACTGCTCACCGGCGCGGACGCAAAAACCTGCGCCGCCGTATTGGGCGCGCTCGGCGCGGACATCATCGGGCTCAACTGCGGGCTCGGTCCTTCGCAGATGCGCGCTATGGTCGAGGACTATGCGAACGTTTCGCGCGCGCCGATCCTCGTCAACCCCAACGCCGGGATGCCCGCGCTCGTGGACGGCAAATCCGTCTACGCCGTCGCGCCCGACGCGTTCGCGGAGGAAACCGCCGCGCTCGTCCAACTGGGCGCGCGCCTTGTCGGCGGCTGCTGCGGCACAACGCCCGCGCACATCCGCGCGCTCACATCGCGCATCGCGGAGTTGGATGCTCCCGCGCCCAAGCAAAGCGCGCGCTGCGTGGTCGCAAGCGGCGCGCAATCCGTCGAATTTGCCGAAAAACCCGTGGAAATCTGCGATGTCAGCGCGGATGATATCGAAGATATGATCGATTCCGCGCTCGAAACGCACGCCGAAATCATATTGGTGGAGTATACGCCCCTCGCCGACGCCGTTCAAGCGCTGCAGGAGACGATCCGAAAGCCGCTCTACCTCGTCGCCTCCTCGCCGGAGGAGGCGCGGCGCGCGCTCCGGCTGTACGACGGCGCGCCCATCCTCGGCGTGGCGACCCATGCGGACATCGACGCGTATGAAAGCATCGCGAAATCCGGCGGCGCATCGCTCGCGGTTGCGGACGAAGCGCTATTTGATCGCGCGTCGGATGTGCTCGGCGCGCATCGCGTGTTTGTCGATTGCGGTGCCGACGCCGCGCTTTCGCAGGCGCTCACCGCGCGCGGCGTGCGCACCATACTGCGCGCCGCGGGCGCAGCGGCGGCGCACGTCACCCGCGATTAAATCAGATTATCATGAATCGGAGGGAATCCCATGTCGAACCAATCGGACAACGTGCTCAACCAGACCCAGCAAGCCGCCCCGGAGCAGGCGATCGACACCTCCCGCAAGCTCAAAATCGGCATCATCGGCACCGGCTGGATCGCCGAGAGCCACATCGAAAGCTACAAGAACATGCCCGATGTCGAAATCGTCGCCGCCGCCGACCTGATCCCCGGCAAGGCGGAGGCGTTCATGGCGCGCTACGGTGTGGAGGGCGTGCGCTTCTATCCCTCGCACAAGGAACTGCTCGACGCCGAATCGCTCGACGCCGTCAGCATCTGCACCTACAACACCGAGCACGCCCGCCCCACCATCTACGCGCTGGAAAAGGGCGTGCATGTGCTCCTCGAAAAGCCGTTCACCGTCACGCTGGATGAGGCGGTCGAGGTCTGCCGCGCGGAGAAGAAGTCCGGCAAAATCCTCTCCATCGGCTTCCAGCCCCGGGGCGACGCCAACATGCAGATGATCAAGCGCATCGTCGATTCCGGCGCGCTCGGCGACATCTATTACATACAGACCGGCGGCGGGCGCACGCGCGGCATCCCGAACAGCACCTTCATCGAGAAGGAGACCGGCGGCATCGGCGCGCTGGGCGACATCGGCTGCTACTCGCTCGACATGGTGCTCAACGCCATCGGCTACCCGAAACCCCTCACCGTCACCGGCTATACCTCCGATTTCTTCGGCACGAACCCGGCGTATCAGCGCCCCGACCGCCTCCACACCGCCGAGGAAAACGCGAAGCGCTTCTCCGTGGACGATTTCGCCGCGGCGTTCATACGGCTCGAGGGCGGCATCATCCTCGATTTCCGCATCGCCTGGGCGATGCACCTGGACACCCCCGGCGACACCATCATCATGGGCAAGAAGGGCTCGCTGCGCATCCCGTCCACCGAATGCTGGAACGGCTCGGTCGGCGGCGCAATGACCATCTACCACGATGTCGCGGGCGTGCCCATGCAGACCGAGGTGCCCATCCTCTCAAACGACGGACCTTACGGCAAAAAGGGTCCCGGGCTGTTTGATAAGAAGATCCGCGCGTTCCTCGACGCCGTCAAAACGGGCGATCCCGCGCCCGTCCCGACCAGCGAGATCCTGTATAACCAGGCGATCATCGACGGCATCCTGCGCTCCGCACAGCTTGGGCGCGAGATCGAGATCGAAATCCCGGAAATCTAGATCGCACGCGTACACAGTCATATCGCGCGCCTTTCGCGCACATGCTTTCCTGAGGGAGGGGATGTGCGGTGAGGCGCGTATTCTTGATTTTGTTGGTTGTTTTGATGGTGTTTTCGGCAAATGCGCTCGCCGCGCTCACCGGCGAGCCGATGGTGGGGGAGCTCCCGGTCGATATCAAGGGGGTTTCAGCGATCCTCGTGGAACTCGACAGCGGGCAGATCATCTTCGAGCACAACGCCGATGAGATGCGCCCGGTCGCCTCCGTCATAAAGGTGATGACGATACTCATCGCGCTGGAGGCGCTGGACAATGAGCGCGCGACGCTTGAGGATGTCGTGACCATCTCGCCCCGCTCGTCAGGCATGGGCGGCTCGCAGATTCTCCTGGACACCGGCGAATCGCAGACATATTCGCAGCTGCTCAAAAGCGTCATCGTCGCGAGCGCGAACGACGCGTCGGTCGCCATCGCGGAGCATCTCTACGGCTCGGAGGAACTGTTTGTCAGCTACATGAACGAGCGCGCCGAGGAGCTCGGGCTCACGGGCACGCACTTTGTCAATTGCACCGGGCTGCCCGTGGAAGGGCAGCATACCACCGCGCGCGATGTGGCGATCGCCTCGATGGCGATGTACCGGCATCCGCTTTATTACGAGTATTCGACCGTCTGGCTCGAGGATTTCGACCATTTCGACGGGCGCATCACCCATTTGACGAACACCAATAAGCTCATACGGCTGTACGAGGGCTGCGACGGCGGCAAAACCGGATCGACGCGGGAGGCGGGCTACTGCATGTCCGCCACGGCGCGGCGCAGCGGCATGCGGCTGATCTCCGTGGTGCTCGGCTCGCAAACCAGCTCCGACCGCTTCGATACGGTCTCGCGCATGTTCGATTATGGGTTCGCCAACTATCGGCTCTACCCCGTCGCGGAAAAGGGCACGCCAATCCGCGGGGAGCTTGCGGTCGCTGGCGGCGATCAAAAGACCGTGCGGCTCGTGCTCGATGGCGATTTGACGCTGCTCATCGTCAAGGGCGGGGAGCAGAATGTGGAACTGATCCCGAATATCCCGGAATCGCTCAACGCGCCGGTGGATGTGGGGGAGCGCGTCGGCAGCGTGGATGTGCGGCTCGACGGCAGGATCGTGGGCAGCCTGCCCGTGGTCGCGGCGGAATCCGTCACCGCCACGGGTCTGAAGCATGTCCTTGGGCGCATCCTCGCGCTCTGGCCTTTGTAAAGGGCATGGAAAAGGCGCTCCCGTAAAGGAAGCGCCTTGTTTCATTCCGCCTCGCGCTTGCGCATGTCGCCCTTCGCCGGGTTCTCCGGGAACCAGCCCTTGCGCACCCGCTCGCGCTGCTCGAATAATTCGCGGATGCTCCAGAGAAACGAAAACCCCAATACGCCGAATAGGGCTGAAAGATAGGTCGGCATCGGGATTAAGGATAGCCCGATTGCGATTAGCCCCAAAATGAGAAACGCTGGCCATGCGCCGACCCCGAGATGATACTCGGTTTTGATGACCACGGGATGTAAAACCCCGATGATCAGAAACGCGCCCAGCCCGATGATGATTCCCTCTGCATTCATGTTATCACCCGTTGTTATGATTTGCCATCATCATCCATTCTATACGCGTTTGAGCGTAAAAGCAACCTCGCTCCCGTTTTCCTCGCCCCTCGTTCCTCATCCCTTCTCGTTCCTTATCGTCTCCCTCATCCCCACCGCGAAGCGGTGCATGGGTTCCCAAAGGGCAATGCCCTTTGGCGGGAGCGCGAGGGCAGCGCCCTCGCCGTCTCCCTCGTTCCTCGTTCCCCGTCCCCGCCGCGAAGCGGCGCATCGGGATTCCAAAGGGATTAAATCCCTTTGGCGGGAGCGCGAGGGCAGCGCCCTCGCCGTCTCTCCCCGTTACCTTCGCATCCCCGCCAGCCCCTACGCCGCCCGCCGCCCGCGCATCGCCTCGACCACCCGCACGAGCCCCGGCACGAGCGAAACAGCGACGCACGCGAGCGCATCCGGTCCGAGATAGCTGATGTTGTAGATAAAGGAGTACGCCCACGCGTTCTGCTCGCCCGCGTACTCGGCGAAGAAGATCGCGCCGGAGAGCGACGCCATAATGTACCGCCCGAGATACCCCAATACGATGGCGATGGGCAATTTCGCGTAGTCGGGCATGGGGATGCCCCGCACGACGCCGCCGAGCGCGAGCGCGCCGAACGCCATGGGGTAGTCGAGCAGTAGCTGCGCGGGATGCACGACGTATGCCCCTTGGAATAGTTGAAGAAGCCCGTAGGCAATGCCGATGACGAGCCCGCGCGCAGGCCCGAAGGCGACGATGTAGATCATCATCGGCAGTAGCGACGCAGGGGTCACAGACCCGCCCTGCGGCATGTTGAATAGCCGGATGTAGGAGAGCAGAAACGACATCGCAACAACCATCGCCGCGGTCGCGATGTCGCGCGCCGTCCACTTCTCCTTGCGCCCCGATAAATACATGATAAGTAGCATCACCGCGATCAGCGCGACCACGCTCAGCGCATAGATGTCGATCGGAACGTAGATGCCCTCAAACGCCTCGCCGCCGCGCCCGCGCGCGATGTGCAATACGATCGCCGCGATGATCAGCGCCTCGGCAGCGCCTGCGATCGCCATGATCCGCCCCGCCCATTCGCGCTTGGCGATGGCAAACCCGCCGGCGAATAGCGCGACGATCAGCATCGCAATCGTGTACCAGGAAAACTCCGAAAACTTGACAAACCAATCCATTTTTCTACCTCCGGACATAAAAAATTGCGCACGTCCGAAAGCGGACATACGCAACCCATGTCGCGGCATATCCACTTCCCTACGGTGGGATTACCCACATCAGGTTCGAGGGGACCGGACATTTCGTCCATCTCAGCTTGCGCGCCCCCAGCGGTTACATGCACAGTATACCAGTCTTATGTTAAATTTGATCGCGGTTTGATCATTCCGGTACAACCCGGATGCGCAGCGCCTCGAGCTGCTCGGGGTTTACGTCCGCGGGCGTCGCCATCATCAGGCAGTTCGCACCCTGCGCCTTGGGAAACGCGATGATGTCGCGCAGATTCTCGGCGTGGGTCAGCATCATCATCAGCCGGTCGATCCCGAAGGCGAACCCGCCGTGCGGCGGCGCGCCGAACCGGAACGCGTCTAAGAGGAAGCCGAAACGGTCTTTCGCCTCGTCGTCTGTGATGCCGATCATCTGGAACATCCGCGCCTGCATGTCCGCGTCGTGGATGCGGATCGACCCGGACCCCATCTCAATGCCGTTCATCACCAGATCGTATGCCCGCGCGCGTACCTTCTCCTTCTGGTCGTCGAGGAACTGCGCGTCCTCGGGCATCCAGCTGGTGAACGGGTGGTGCATCGCCACATACCGCCCGCTCTCCTCGTCGTGCTCGAACAGCGGAAACTCCGTTACCCAGAATAGATCGTAGCGCCCCTCGTCGATCAATTCGCGCCGCCGCGCCACCTCGCACCGCAGCGCGCCCAATGCTTGGAGCGTCACGGAGGTCTTGTCCGCGATGAATAGCATCATGTCGCCCGGCTGCGCGCCCATCGCGGAAACCATCGCCTGCGCGAAATCCTCGGTCAGAAATTTGTTGAACGAGCTTTTGCATTTGCCGTCCGCGTTCACGGTCAGCGTCGCAAGCCCCTTCGCGCGGTAGGTTTTCACATACTCGACGAGCGAATCCGTCTGCTTGCGCGTCATGTCCGCGCCGCCCTTGACGGTGATCCCGCGCACGCTCCCGCTGCTTGCGACCGCGTCCTCGAACACGGGAAACCCGCAGGTTTTCGCGGCATTGGTTACGTCGATCAGCTCCATGCCAAAGCGCGTGTCCGGCTTGTCCGATCCGTATTTCTCCATCGCGTCCGCCCAGCGCATGCGCGGCAGCGGCAGTTGAAGCTCGATCCCCATCACCGCGCGGAATATCGCCGCGAACGTGCGCTCGATCACGTCCTGCACCATCTTCTCGTCGGTAAACGACATCTCGAGGTCCAGCTGCGTAAACTCCGGCTGCCGGTCGGCGCGGTTGTCCTCGTCGCGGAAACAGCGCGCGATTTGATAGTATTTGTCAAAGCCCGATAACATCAAAAGCTGCTTGTAGATTTGCGGCGACTGCGGCAGCGCGTAGAACTCACCCGCGTGCAGGCGCGAGGGCACCAGGAAATCGCGCGCCCCCTCGGGCGTGGATTTGGTGAGGATCGGCGTCTCGATCTCGGTAAACCCCTCGCCGTCCAAGTGCGCGCGGATCGCGTGCACCACGCGGCTGCGCATCCGCAATTTCGCTTGCAATCCCGGCTTTCGCAGATCGAGATAGCGGTACTTCAGCCGCACCGATTCGCTCTCGTCCGCCTTGTCGTCGATGTAGATCGGCGGCGTGTCCGATTTGTTGACAAGCGCCGCGTCCTCGACGAATAGCTCGATCGCCCCGGTCTTCATCTCGCGGTTGATCGCGCCCTCTGCGCGCAGCCGCACCTCGCCCGCGATGGTCACCACATATTCCGCGCGCAGCCCCTGCGCGAGCTTGAACACCTGCTCCCCGCAAACCGCCTGATCGAACACCAGCTGCAATAGCCCCTCGCGGTCGCGCAGCCATACAAACACCACGCCGCCCAGATCGCGCGTGCGCTGCACCCAGCCGGATAGATGCACCCGCTTGCCCGCGTCGTTCTCGGTCAACTGCCCGCAATAGGCGTCCCGTTTAAAGTCGAGCATCCGTTTCCCCTCCCATGCGCGCCGCGATTTCCTCGCGCGCGACCTCCGCTTCCGTGCCGGTCTGCATGTCGCGCAGCTTGACGACACCCTTTGCGATCTCGTCGCCTGCGATCACGATCACATGCCGCGCCCCGATCTTGTCCGCGTACTTGAACTGCGCCTTCATGCTGCGCGCGGCGTGGTCGAGATCGGCGCGCACGCCGATTTGCCGCAGTTCGCGCACCAGTTTCACCGCTTCGAGCCGCGCCTCGTCGCCCAATGTGACCACAAACGCGTCGCAGAGCCGCGCGGGCGCGGGCGCGATGCCGTGCGCATCCTGCTCGAGGATGATGCGCTCCACGCCCATGCCAAAGCCCATGCCCGGCGTGGCGGGGCCGCCCAATTGCTCGATCAGCCCGTCGTAGCGCCCGCCGCCGCATACGGTGAGCGGGCCGGTGGGCGTTTGGGTGATGAACTCAAACACCGTCTTTGTATAATAGTCCAGCCCGCGCACAATCCGGGGATCGATCGTATACTCCAGCCCCTCGGCGGCGAGGTATTTCTGTAATGTTTGAAAATGTGCGTCGCAATCCGCGCAGAGCATGTCCAGCATCGCCGGCGCGCCCTGCGTTTGTTTTTGGCACGTCTCCTCCTTGCAGTCGAGGATGCGCATGGGGTTGCGCTCGAACCGATCCGCGCAGGTCTTGCACAAATGGGGGAGCTTCGGCGCGAGAAACGCGCGCAGCGCATCTTGATATTGCGCGCGGCACACCGGGCAGCCGATGGAATTGATGTGAAGCGGCACGTCAATCAGTCCGCAGCCGTTGAGCACGTCCGCCGCCAGGCGGATTACCTCCGCGTCGCAGCTCGCGTCCTTCGCACCGAACACCTCGACGCCCAATTGATGGTGCTGCCGATACCGCCCCGCCTGCGGCTTGTCGTAGCGAAACACCGGGTTTGAAATATAGCACATCTTCAAAGGCAGCGGCTCGGCGTAGAGATGCGCCTCGATGAACGCGCGCGCAACGCCCGCCGTCCCCTCCGGCTTTAGGGTGATCGAACGCTCGCCCTTGTCGAGAAATGTGTACATCTCCTTCTGCACAACGTCGGTGGTATCGCCCACCCCGCGCAGAAATAGCTCCGTATGCTCAAACATCGGGGTTCGCACCTCGCGGTATCCCGCTGTCGCGCAGATGCCGCGCATCAATTCCTCGATCGATTGCCACCTGTGCGCGTCGCGGGGGAGCATGTCCTTTGTTCCCTTGGGCGCTTGCGTGAGCATCCCATCCACTCCTTTCGCCTCGTCCGATATAAAAACGCCTTCGTCCCGTATGGGGCGAAGGATTCGCGGTTTTCCCTTGTTTGTGCGCGAATATGCGCCGATTATGCGGGCCGCGCCGCCCGTCGCGGTTCGTTGTCTGATCAATTTCAACGTTTATTGTAAATCATGGATGCCCCGCTGTCAAGTTAAGGTTCTCCATCATAGGGCTTCCACATGAACTGCGTTCATGCGTAAGCCAAAGAAGCGAAGACGCGGATTTCTGAATTTCTTTTAAAATACAAATTCCAAATATTCTTTCATCGTCGCAGCGGATCTTTTTCCGCCCTGCTTCGTCGCTCTCCGCTCAACGTAGCTCTGCTACGCCTCGCTCCAGCTCCAAGGCGCGCCGAACAAAGTCGGCGCGGTCGCGAAGCGACTTGGTTTGCTGCCGGCAAACCAACCTCGCAGGACGAAACAATCTCTCGCTGCTTTGGATGAATGAATATTCTCCATTTGTATTGAAATTCGGACGAAATCCGGCTGCAAGTATCGATTCGTCGTCGGGCGGGCAAGCGCGCCCTTGGGACGAATCCATTTTCACCGGCAAAGCCGATAAAAATGATTGAGCATGGAGGGTTCACACCCTACATACCCCCCGGAGTTCAGATGCTCGTTTCATCACAGAGCCGAAACATCTCAAACCGCCGTTTCCCGACATTCCCGCGCGCAACCCGCACAAACCCCTCGCCCGCACACGTTTGCCCCTTATCCGCCACCACGCAGACCACGCCGCTCGGGGCGAGCGCGCCGCGCAGCGCGGGCAAAAATTGTTCTGCGCCGCCCGCCGCCCAGTCCGTCATGTCGCCATAGGGCAGGTCGGTGAGTATGACATCGGCAAAGAAATCGTCCTGCGGTAGGGAAAATGCGTTCGCGCGGAACGCCTCCGCCGGGATGCCGCCATCGGGCAGCATTTGCGCCAACCTGCGCGCGCTCGCCGCCGCGCCCGCGTAGGATGCGCGCCCAAACCGCGCGCCCATCTCCTCGAGCGTTCGCGCCCGCGCCTCGAGCCCGCCGGGCGCGAGCAGCGCAACATTCTTCTGCGCCACTTGAACCGCCCGCGCGTCCGCGTCCGTGCCGCGCACCCGCCCGATCCGCCCCGCATGCGCGATCGCCGCCACGGTGATCAGCGCGCCCGCGCCGCACAACGGGTCGTAGACCACCGCCGGCGCGCGCAAATTCGCCTGCGCAAGGCATCGCCCCATCAGTTCGATGGCGAGCCGCGCGGGGAAGTTCGTCAGCCCCGGCGCGTGGTGCAGCGCGCGCCCGGCAGCAAAATCCTCGTAGGAAGGGAGGTTCGCATATTCGTACCTCATTGCGTCACGCGGTGCAGGGAGTAGAAGTAGCCCTTGCGCTCCATCAAATCGTCAAACCGCCCCGTCTCCGCGATCTCGCCGTTTCGCATCACCAGGATCGCGTCATAGCGCGCCATCAAATGCGCGTCCAGCTTGTGCGTCACGATGATGCGCGTCAAACCGTCGATGTCGAGGATCGCGTCCATCACCGATTCCGCGGTCGCGTTGTCGAGCGCGGCGGTCGCCTCGTCCATGAGCAAAACCGGCGTCTCGCGCACCAGACAGCGCGCGATGGACACGCGCTGCTTCTCGCCGCCGGACAGGTTCGCGCCGCCCTCGCCGCAGTCGTACTGCGCGCCCTTCGTCGCGATCAACTCGCTGAGCCCCGCGCGCGCGACGGCGCGCTCGACCTTCTCCTGCGGAAACTTCTTAAACAGCGTGATGTTGTCGATGATGCTCTCGTCAAACAGGAACACGCCCTGCTCGATCACCGAAACGATGTCGTAGAGCGAATCGAGGTCGGCATCGCGCAGCTCGCAGCCGTCGATGGCGATGCTGCCCGCGTAATCGGGCGAATAGCCGAGCAGCAGCTTGAGCATCGTCGATTTTCCCGACCCGCTCGCGCCGACAATCGCATAGCTCTTCCCCTTTTCAAAGGCAAACGACACATCGTTGAGCGCGTTTGTTCCCGCCTCATATGCAAACGACACGTTTTGAAATGCGATTTGATCGGAAAAACCCTCCAACCGCGCCCGCGCGCCGCCCGCGTCCTTGTGCTCGATCGTCTCCTCCAATTTGTCGATCAGCTTGCCCGCCGCCACGAAATTGCTCCGCAGCGATACGATGCGCTCGATCGGTCCGATGATGTAATTCGACAGCTGCACAAACGCCAGCACCGCGCCGATCGTCATCACGTCCCGGATCACAAACACCGCGCCCAACACGAAGATCACGATCAAAACCAGCATCGCCGAGAACATCGACATCGCCCCGAGCGTGTCGTTCGTCTGCCGCCTGCGGCGCTTCGTCTCCTCCAGCTCGCGGTTCTTGCGCTCAAACAGCCCCGTCACCTCGCGCTCCGCCTTGAACGCCTTGATCACCACAAACCCGCCGAGCAAATCCTTCATCTGATCGACAAAGCCCTCGTTTTTGTCGGATGTCTCGCGCTCGCGCGCGACGAGCCTGTGCCCGTAGCGCATCGTGAGAAACGCCGGCACGCTGATCACCACCACCACGCCCGCGGTCATGATCGGGTTGAGAAACAGCATCGCCCCCAGCGCGCCCACAAACAGTACGATTTGGAGGATCAGCTCCAGCCCGCCGCCCAAATAGTTGTTCTCAATCGAGTTTAAGTCGTTCGAGAACGCCGACAACAGCTTGGCGGACGACGCCGGTCCGAATTCGCCGATCGATTTGCCCAGCACCCGCCGAAACACATGCGCTTTGTACTGGCGCAACGCATGGAGGATGAACCGGTTCTTGAAGCTGCGCTGAATCAATGTAAATAAAAGGAATGCGACCACATACCCCACGGTGATCGCAACCCCGCGGTACATGCCGTGCCAGTCGCGCCCTTCCATCCCCTCGATGAGCTCTTTTAAGATAAACGCGATCGCGATGCTCAGCGCGCCGCCGAGCAGCATCGCGAACACCGACATCGCGAGGTTTGCCTTGTTGCCCGCGACCAGTTGCCGCCTTAACTGCGATTTCATCGAAGCATCCCCCCCATTGACCCGGATTATACCACACGCCCGCCCGCCTTTCCAGCAATTTCAACCGTTGGTAGCGCGCCATGGTGCAGATACTATGCTCCGTGCCGAAGTCCGCCCCGGCTCACGCTTTTTTGTGCCCGGCATACGATGAAACATGACCTGCGGAGGGGATGCGTATGCGCGATATACCGATAGTTTGTAAATTCGGCGGGACTTCTCTGGCGGACGCGAGCCGCTTTCTTCAAGTTCGCAGCATCATACGCGCCGATCCGCGCAGAAGGTACATAGTGGTATCCGCGCCGGGCAAGCGGTTCCCGGAGGATATCAAAGTTACAGATCGGCTGATCGGCGCATACGCCGCCGAAGGTCAGGCGCGCGATGATGCGCTGCGGGACGTGCGGGATGTGTTCGAGGGCATCGCGCGCGGGCTGAAGCTGCGCTCGTATGCTCCCGAGCTTGCGAGCCTGCCCGAAGCCGCCGCCGTCGGGCGCGATATGTCCGCCAGCCGCGGCGAATGGCTGTGCGCCATGATGCTCGCGGAGCTGATCGGGCTGCCGTTTGTGGATTCCAAGGACATCTTCCTGTTTGATAACGGCGTGCTGGATGAGCGCGAGACCTACGCGCGCATCCGCAATCTGCCCGCCGCGGGCGCGGTCGTCCCCGGCTTCTACGGCTCGGATGCGCAGGGTCGCATCGCCACCTTCCCGCGCGGCGGCTCGGACATCTGCGGCGCGCATGTCGCGGCGGCGCTCAAGGCGCGCGCCTACGAAAATTGGACGGATGTCGATGGCTTTTACGCCGCCGATCCGCGCCTGGTGGACGACAGCCCCGTGATCGAATCCATGAGCTATCGCCAGGCGCGCGCGTTTTCGCGGCTGGGCGCGGGCGTGCTCCATCACGACAGCATCGCGCCCGTTGAGCGGCTCGCGATCCCGATCTACATCAAAAACACATTTAAGCCATCCGCGCCCGGCACGCGCATCTCCCCATTCGCGCACAGCCATTTGCCCTTTCTGGCGATGACGAAGTGCGCCGCGGGCATGTGCCGGCTCACGCTCATCGGCGCGGACGCGCGCTGCGCGGATGCCGTCACCTCGCACATGCCACCCGAAGCCGCCGTCACGCGCGCGGGGGATACCATCGCCATCGTCTGCCCCGAGTATCATGCGAAAGCCGCTGCGCGCGCGGCGTTTGAGGTCTGTTGGCGCATCGCGCGGCGCGCTTAAAACCGCCCCTGTCGTAAATTCTTCCGTCGCGCGGCGATGGTTGATTCGGATGCCAAAACCCCGTTTCCCGCGATTGATCCACAATATATTGTGCAGATTATCGGCAATAAACACAATATATGGTGGTGTTTTCGATGGGGATGGGGCTTTTGCGCCCGCAACATACATGCGCGCCGGTACTGGATTTTTATGTGCCTCTGTGTTAGAATAAACGCGTATCGATAAACGGAGGCAATTCATTTGGAACGATTTGATAAAGTATTGCGCCTGCTCCCCGATCTGGAAGCCGACGCGGCGGTCGTATTCCGCCCCGAGAACATGCGCTGGCTTTCGGGCTACACGGGCGAGGGCTGCTTGTTTGTCGCGCGGGGCGCGCGCGTGGTGGTGACGGATTTTCGCTACGTCGAGCAGGCGGCGCGCGAAGCGCCCGACTGGCGCGTGGAGGAGACGAGCGCGGCGCGCTCTGCGCATGCGGTCATCGCCGAACTCATGGAGGAGTTTGCCGCTGCCGCCGCCGCGACGGAGACGGACTACATCACCTTTGACGCGCACGCGTCGCTTCAATCCGCGCTCGCGGGCAAACCGCTTGTCAGCATGTCGGGCGCGATCGAGCGGCTGCGCGAGATCAAGGACGCGGATGAGCTTGCGAACATCCGCGAATCGGCGCGCATCGCCTGCGCGGCGTTTCTGGATTTGCTCGAATGGGTCGAGGTCGGCATGACCGAAAAGGAGATCCAAATCCGGCTCGATTACGAGATGCTCCGGCTGGGCTCCGAAAAAAACGCGTTTGACACCATCGCCTGCGCGGGCGTGAACGGCTCTTTGCCGCACGCCACGCCCTCCGACCACAAGGTCGCCCCGGGCGAATTGCTCACGCTTGATTTTGGCGCGTCCACCGGCGGATATCTTTCCGACATGACGCGCACGATAGGCTTTGGCAGGGTGAGCGCGGAGCTGCGCGCTGTCTACCAGGCGGTGCTCGATGCGCAGCTGATGTGCTTGGACGCCATCGCGCCCGGCAAAATCTGCGGCGACATCGACAAAATCGCCCGCGATTATCTGGACGGCAAATACCCCGGTCGCTTCGGGCACTCGCTCGGTCACGGCGTGGGGCTGTTCATCCACGAAGGGCCGCGCTTCGCGCGCGGCAGCCAAACCGTGCTCGAGCCCGGGCATGTGCTCACCGTCGAGCCGGGGCTCTACATTCCGGGGCTGGGCGGCTGCCGGATCGAAGATATGGTTTTGATCACGCCAGACGGTTACATCGATCCGATCGATGCGCCGAAGCAGCTGATTGAGCGATAGAGAAACATTTGGGAGGGAATCCACATGATCAACGCGGGCGATTTTAGAAACGGCTTGACCGTGGAGATGGACAACGGCGTTTGGTCCGTCGTATCGTTTCAGCACGTCAAGCCCGGGAAGGGCGCGGCGTTTGTTCGCACGAAGCTCAAAAATATCATGACCGGCGCGACGATTGAGCGCACGTTTAACCCCACCGATAAGATGGCGCGCGCGCACATCGAAACCAAGGAAATGCAGTACCTCTACACCGCGGATGACATGTACTACTTCATGGACGTTGAAACCTACGATCAGCTCATGCTCACGCATGATCAGGTCGAGGACGCCATACCCTTTGTCAAGGAGAACACCAACGTCACCGTGCGCTTTTTCAAGGGCGCGCCGTTCTCCGTCGCCGCGCCCAACTTCGTGGAACTCGCCGTCGTCACCACCGAGCCCGGCTTCAAGGGCGACACCGCCACCAACACCACAAAGCCCGCCACCCTCGAGACGGGGCTGACCATCCAGGTGCCGCTGTTTATCAACGAGGGCGACGTTCTCAAAATCGACACCCGCGAGGGCGGCGAATATCTGGGTCGCGCCTAATTCCGAGCGGGCGCATGCATAGAAGGGCTTTCCGGCCCTTTTTGCTATCTTACATGATTGAAGCATAGAGGAGGGCGTTTCCATGGAATCGATCCGAAAAAAGGCCGGCTATCTGGAGGGGCTCGTCTCCGCGATGAAGCTCGATGATTCGGACCCCAAAGACCAGCTCATCGGCGGCATCGTGTCGCTGCTCAGCGATCTCGCCGACCGTACGGAGGCGCTCGACGATCTGCTCGGCGAATTGAACGATTATGTCGAGAGCATCGACGATGATTTAAGCGAGCTCGAGGGCATCCACGACGACGACGACGCGGCGGATTTCGATGAGGACGGCTTCGACGGCTTCCCCGGCGAAGAGCCGCTTCGGCTGATCAAAAACCCCGCGGACGCGCCCAAGAAGGTGCGCGTGCCCGCGCTCTGCCCGTCCTGCGGCAAGGTATTTCTCGCCTCGGGCGCGCTCGACGGCGCGAAGTACGAATGCCCCGCGTGCAAAACCATCGTTGCGCCCAGGCGTTTGAGCGACGCAAACACCCCCGTCGCCGATCCCGTGGGCGACTAAACCGCGCCAAAAATCATAAAACTCTGTTTACCGCCGCCGTTTCGCACCCATACTACCCCCGATAGGGGGGCGAAACATGGCGGCGCGGTTCTTTCACGGCGCGCACAAGCGGCGCTCGTACTTTGAAGGCTGGTATGTCAAGCAGCAAAATGATATCGAAACCGTCGCGCTGATCCCCGCGTTCCATGTGGACGCGGCGGGTCAGGCTTCAGCGTCTGTTCAAATCATCACCAACGAGCGGGCGCATCACATCGAATACCCTGCCTCGGCATTTCACGCGGACGCGCACGCCCGCTCCGTTTCGGTCGGCGAAAACGTGTTTTCCGAAACGGGCTGCGTGCTGCGCATCGATACGCCGGATTTGAAAGTGTCCGGCGCGCTCGCGTTCGGCGAATTCGCGCGCCCGGAGACGGACATCATGGGCCCCTTCCGGCGCGCGCCCTTTCTGGAATGCCGCCACCTCGTCGCAAGTTTTTGCCATACCGTGGACGGCGATTTGACGATCAACGGCACGCCCCATCGCTTCTTCGGCGATTTGGGCTATATCGAGGGCGACCGCGGGCGCTCGTTCCCCACGCGCTATGTCTGGACGCAGTGCCTGTTTGACGGCGGCAGCCTCATGCTCTCCGCGGCGGACATCCCGTACCTCGGTATGAAATTTACCGGCGTGATCGGCTTTACCTATGCTGAGGGCAGGGAGATTCGCATCGCCACCTACAAAGGCGCGCGCTTTCGCAGGCACGATGACGGCGCGATCGTCGTGCGCCAAGGTCGCTATACGCTTGAGATCACCCCGCGCGCGGCGGACGCCCAGCTCTTGCGCGCGCCCGTCGCCGGCGGCATGACGCGGCTCATCCGCGAGAACGCGTCGTGCGAGGTGCACTACCGCTTGACCGACCGCAAGCAAACGCTTTTTGATTTCACATCCACCCAAGCGGGGTATGAGGACAACTGGCGCGTATAAGTGATTCGGATGTCAAACGCCCATTTCCTGCGATTTCCCCACAATATATTGCGGTGATTCTGGCGGAAATGGGCGTTCGGCACCCTCAACATAATTCGTCAATCGATCCGCAGCCGCTTCCCCAACTCCGCGTAGCCTGCGCTGCCCGCGCCGTCGTCGATCACCACGATCAGCTGCCATGTGCCCGCGCTCAGCTGCGATTGGTCAAAATACGCCTCAAATCCCGATTGATCGACATTGAGTCCCTTGAGCGACTGCGCGAAGTGCGCGGTCACATCCGGGCGTAATGCGGTCGCCGTCTGGCAGTACACCACCGCGTCGCCGTTTTTCCATGCGATGTGCTTCTCCCCGGCGACCGCCTCGCGCGTCGGCACAAACGCCCAGCCCCTCACCATGCCGATCTGCCGAGTCGCGTCAAAATGATCCACATTCGAGCGGATCAGCCCCATGTGCGCGGGCAGCGCATCGTCCGGCGCGTATTGCACGCGCTTTTCTTCTAGCGCGGGCACGCCGTTGACCGCCTGTCCGCTATACCGCTCCACATATTCCATGATCACCAAATCCGGGTTCTCGCCGCGCACCACATGGTCGAGCACGCTCGTCGTCCACACGAATGTCACGCGCGAAAAACTGTCCGCGAGCATGGGGTAGAGCATCCTGCAAAACGAATCGCGAAACACCACCGCGGAGGGCAAGTCCGGGCGATTGGGATTGATCAGCGATATGATCGCCCGCTCGGGGTCCTCGCTCGTCTCCGGGTACGCCGTCTCCAGTTGAACGAGCGCGGAATCCACAACGGCGTGCGAGATATGCACATCCGTCAGATCCGTCCGCCCGATGAACTCCGCCATGTCGCCCTCGTTCCAATCCGCGTCGATGGTCACCTCGCAGTCCGCAGCATCGATCACCCGCACATGCGGGTAATCCTGCGCAATCCGCGCCATCAGTTCCCGATAGCCCGCAAACGCGCCGTACTCGTTCCAATGCGTGTCCGTGTGGTAGAACACCTCGTGGTGCGCCTTCTCGTCGATCACCGCTTGGCGCGTGTCGATCACCGCAACGTCGGTGTGCTCTGTCAGCGCAGCATATAGCCCGTCAAAGCGCGTTTCGCCTGCATACCCCTGCAACTCCTTCGGCAGATATTCGGGGTACACCGTGTGCTTGTCGGGGCAGATCATCAGATAGTACCCGATGCCCATCGATTCCAGGTACTCCTTCGCCTCCTGCTGCGCGGAGCAGATGGCGGCAAGCTCCGCCTCCGTGTGATGGATTTCGCGCCGCATGTCCTCGATCGAGCCGTCGGCGGTGTAGTAGAGCCACCCGTCCTGCCCGATGGCGACGTTGTTGATGATCCGCGCGCCTGCCTGCGCCGTGATGCGATTGTAGAGCGCGACCATCCGCCCGCGGAAAGCAAACCGATCGTTGAAATACGCCTCGATCCCCGCGGGATCAAAGCCGCTTTCCGGAAGCGGCGCGAGCGCGCGCCGCTCGCCCGCGTCGTCGCGCGCGCCGGGCAACAGATGCCCGTATACCGGAAACGCGATGA
>JBMNUA010000009.1:0-25526 GCA_050945995.1 Christensenellales bacterium | reverse complement strand
CCGGAATGACACCTATCTGAAACCTTCCTGCGCCAAGGCGCAAGTTCTATCATACACATTTCGGACGCCAAAGAAACACTTCAGCGCCCAACGTTTGGTTAAATTATTAAATAGTTTTGATTAAATCTGAAAGCGCCTGCATGTCCTGCGCGTACACATCGCGCAGCCGCGGGTTGTAGATGATCGAAGCCGGGTGGTACATGGGGAACAGCCGCCCGAACGCGGTGTCCGCGCACTTGCCGTGCATGTCGCCGATCACCGCCTTCGCGCCGAGCAGCGCCTTGAGCGGCACATTGCCCAAGGTCACGATGATGCCGGGGGCGACGGTCTTCATTTCCCTTTTCAAAAACGGGAGAAACAGCGCGATCTCCTCCTGCGAGGGCTTGCGGTTGACGGTGCGCCCGGCGGGCGAAATGCGCGTGGGGCGAAATTTCACGACATTTGTGATGTACAGATGCGCGCGCGTGAGCCCGGCAAGCGCGAGAAATTCATCGAGGTTCTTGCCGGCTTTCCCCACAAAGGGCTTTCCGAGCAGCGCCTCGCGCTCCCCCGGGGCTTCGCCGATCATCATGCACTTCGCGCCGCGCGCGCCCTCGCCGAAGACGAGCACCTTTTTTTCGCCCTCGTACACCGAATCGATCAACGCGGTGATCTCCGCGCGCAAATCGTTCATGCTCCTATGATCCCTCCGGGTTTGCAATATTTAGCGCGCGCAGTTTTTCGCGCACCTTCTTAAAATCCTCCCACGCGTCGCGCTTTTTGGACGGATCGCGCAACAGCGCCGACGGATGGAACGTCGGCAGAAAGAAATAGCCCTTGCGCTCGCGCCAGACGCCGTGGTCGCGGGTGATGGAAATTTCCTCGTTTAACGTATAGCGGCAGGCGACCTTGCCGAGCAGCACGATCACCCGCGGGCGCACGAGCACGAGCTGTTTGCGCAGGTAATCCAGGCACATCTGCGCCTCCTGCGGCTCGGGGTTGCGGTTAGCCGGCGGGCGGCATTTGACGATGTTGGCGATGTAGCATTCGCTGCGCTCCAGCCCGATGGCGTGGATCATCCGCGTAAGCAGCTCGCCCGAGCGCCCCACGAACGGACGCCCCTGCCGATCCTCCTCCTGCCCGGGACCCTCGCCGACGAACATGACCGCGGCGTTCGGGTTCCCCTCGCCGGGCACAACATGCGTGCGGCTCTTGCTGAGCGCGCATTTCTCGCACGCCGCAATTTCGGACAACAGCGTAGGCCACGAAGTCACCATACCATCACCCCGCTTCAGTCGAGGATGACCGCTTCTTCAAAAATCTGTACCATTGTGCCAAAGGACGTGTCAAAATCGGCGGCAACCCATTTCACAAGCTGCGCCATCAGTACGATGCAGCCGATGATGAGCAAAGCGCTCGCCACCGTGCCGATGAAATCGAACATACCCGCAAATATCTTAAATGTCAATCGCCTGTTGCGCGCTTCCCGGCGCGTGTACAGCCTCGCCATCCCGCTCACCTCGCTTCTGTTTTCACAATTATAGCATCGCCGATATGGGCGGTCAAGTTCATAAATAATCCACCCAGCCCGGCGCGTCCGGCGCGCGCCGCCCGCTTTGAGAAAGCCCAGCAAAACCCTGCTGGCGCAGCGCCTCGTACAACACGATCGCCACCGCGTTGGAGAGGTTAAGCGAGCGCGCCTCCTCGCGCATGGGGATGCGCACGCAGTTTGGCGCGTGCTTTTCGATCAGCGCGCGGTCGAGACCCTTCGTCTCGCAGCCGAAGATCAGAAAATCGCCGTCCTGGTAGGATGCGTCGCAGTAGCCGCGCGGCGCCTTCGTGGTCAACAGGTGCATGCGCGCGTCCGGGTGCGCGGTCAAAAAATCCGCCCAGGATTCGTGCACGCGCACATCCGCCAAAAACCAGTAATCCAACCCCGCGCGCTTCATATATTTATCGTCCAACTGAAACCCCAAGGGCTTGATGAGGTGCAATTCCGCGCCCGTCGCCGCGCAGGTGCGCGCGATGTTGCCCGTGTTCTGCGGGATTTCGGGGTGGACGAGCACCACATGCGCGCTCACAGCACGCGCTCCTCGATCACGCGCGCGAACCCGTCGTCAACGCAATCCGGCGCAATGATGCGCGCCACGCGCTTGAGCTCGGGCGCGGAATTGCCCATCGCCACGCCATAGCCCGCGCGCGCGAGCATCGCAAGGTCGTTGGTGTTGTCGCCAAACGCCATGACCTGCGAGCAATCGATGTCCAGATGCGCCGCGAGCCATTGAAGCGCCGCGCCCTTGCCGAGTTCGCCGGAGGTGATCTCGATGTTGGTCGGAAGCGAGCTTGTGACCGACAGCCCCGCGCGCATGAGCCGATCCCCGAGCGCGGAAAGGAGCGCTGCGTCGTTGGAATACGCCTCCATCTTATAAACGCCGGTGCACGCCTCGCGCTCGAAGCGCTCTGTATCGTCGTCGATCACGGTGTACAAATCGCCGCCGAAGTATGCGTCCGCCTCGGGCGGGCGGTTTTCCATGCTGGACGCGTTCAAGCGATAGATCGCGCCGCGCACATAGCTAGTGATCAGCGCGCCGGTGTCCTTGAGCATATCATACGCCGTTTGGACATCCGCATCCGCCATAAAAAATTCTTTCAAAATTTCGCCGTCCACGGTGATCACGCAGCCGCCGTTTGCCGCGATCAAAGGACCTGTCGCGCCGACCTCCCGCGCGACCGAGGCGGTCGAGGGAAACCACCTGCCGCTGGCGAGCGCGAGGGGGATGCCGCGATCCTCCAGCGCGGCGACCGCGCGCCGGTTGCGCGGCGAGACCGCGCCGCGCGGGGGCAGGAGCGTGCCGTCGATGTCCGAGACGACGAGTTTGATCGCGCGACCGCGCTTTCTCAAATGCAACGTAAGAATCCTCCTATCGATCAACCCGCACGGCTCAGCGCTTGAGCCAATCGGGCGCTTTTGCATAAAAATCCAATCCGAGCAGCGAAAGATGCTCACACCAAAGGCACAGCCGCGTGCGGAACCGCCGATTGAGCGCGCGGTCGCCGTACTGATCGTCGCCCAAGATGGGGTGCGCATGGTGCGCCATCTGCGCGCGCAACTGGTGCGTGCGCCCGGTCACCGGCTCGAGATGGACGCGCGTCAGCCCGCCGTCGAGCGGGGATGCGTCAAACCAGCGCGTGTGCGCCATGCGCTCGCCCCGCGTGCCGACGTGCACCCGCGCGCGCGCCGCGTCCTTTGCGAGCCGATCGCGATATTCGCCGTGCGCATCCGAAAACGCGCCCGCGACGATGGCGGCATACCGCTTTCGCACCGCACGCGCGCGAAACGCGGCAAGGCAGCGCGCGTGCATGTTGTCCTCCGTCGCAAACAGCAGCACGCCGCCCGTCTGTGCGTCCAACCGATGGCAGAGCCGCGCGCCGGGGTCGATCGCCCGCGCGCGCGTGAGCGCGGTGTCCGCGCCGATGCCCTCGGCATCAACATCCACGGGCAGCCCCTGCGGCTTGACGACAGCAAGCAGCCCGCCGCCCTGTGATAGGACGTCGAGCGTATGCGCGGGGTTCAAATAGATTTGTAAAACATCGCCGCCCGCGACGGTGCTATCGCCGCCGCTGCGCGCGCCGTTGACCTTCACATCCCGCCGCCGAAACGCCTCGCGCGCGTCCAGAAGCGGCCACGCGCGGGCGACATAGCGGGAGAGCGGCATGGGGCGCACGCCATGCGGCACGGTGTGCGAGATCATGATCAGTCGATGCGGGTGACCCAGCCGTATTGATCCGCGATCGCGCCGTACTGTATGCCGGTGAGCGTGTCGTACATCCGCTGGGCGACCGGACCGATCTTCCCGCCGCCGATCACATAATCCGTCTCGCCAAAGCCGAGTTTGCCGACCGGGGAGATGACCGCCGCCGTGCCCGTGCCGAACGCCTCGCTCAAGCGCCCGGACTGCGCGGCGTCGATCACCTCGCGGATCGCAACCGCGCGCTCCTCGACCGGGTAGCCCATGTCGCGCGCGAGCGTGAGGATGGAATCGCGCGTGATGCCGGGGAGGATCGAGCCGTTGAGCGCGGGGGTGACGATTGTGCCGTCGAGGACGAACATCATGTTCATCGCGCCGACCTCCTCGACGTACTTCTGCTCCACGCCGTCGAGCCAGAGCACCTGCGTGTAGCCGCGCTTTTCGGCGATGTCGCCCGCTTTGATGGACGCGGCGTAGTTGCCGCCGGTCTTTGCAAAGCCCACGCCGCCGCGCACCGCGCGCACATATTCGTCCTCCACATAGATGCCCACCGGGTTGATCCCGCCGGGGTAATACGCGCCCGAGGGCGAGAGGATGATGAAAAAGATATATTCGCGGGACGCGTGGACGCCGAGCATGGCATCGACCGCGATGATCGCCGGGCGGATGTAGAGCGACGCGCCGATGGTGCGCGGCACCCAATCCGCCTCGACGCGCAAAAGCTCCGTCAGCGCGCGCAGGGCGAGGGATTCGTCAAATTGCGGGATGCACATGCGCTCGGCGGAGATGTTCATGCGCGCAAAGTTGTCGCGCGCGCGGAAGATCTGCACGCCGCCGTCCGCGCGGCGGTAGCACTTGAGCCCCTCGAAAATCTCCTGCCCGTAGTGGAACACCGCACACGACGGGTCGAGCGTGAAGGGGTGGTAGGGCTCGATCCGCGCGCCATGCCAGCCGGCATCGGGGTTGTATTCCATGGTGAACATATAATCGGTAAATAGTTTGCCAAAGCCCATGCGCGCCTCGTTTTCGGGCTTGGGCTTGAAACTGGTGGCGGGCGTAAACTGTATCTCCGACATGCCGTTCCCTCCCAATGAGATAATATGGATCATTATACATCAGCTTTGGGGGGATTGCCAGTACCGGGAGGTTATTTTCGGGGACAGCCCGATCTTGCGCAATGCGCCGCAGGCGGGTATAATTTGGATGAGAGATAAAAAAGGAGCGAGGGGCATGAACGACGCGCGCGAGCGGACGATCGGGCTTTCGGTATTGGATTGGCAGCGGGCGACCGCGGGCGGCGCGGACATCCCCATACGGTTTAAGGTAAACGGCGTAAGCATGCGCCCGCTGATCCGCAAAGACCGCGATTTTGTGACGATTATGCCGCTGCGCCGCGCGCCGCGGGTGGGCGAGATCGTGTTGTTTTACAGACCGGGCGCGGGCGCGAACTATGTGCTGCACCGCGTGTGGAAGGTGCGGGGCGAACGCGTGCGCACGCTCGGCGACGGATGCTTGTATCCGGACGCGTGGATGGATGCGGCGCAGATTTGGGGTGTGGCGACGCTGATTGAGCGCGGGGAGAGGGGGATTGACCCGAATCGCGCGCGGTGGCGGGCGTTCGGGCGTGTCTGGATGGCGATGTGGTGGGGCAGGCGGTGGGTTTGGCGGGGGCGGAGGGTTTTGGGGAGGGTGATGAGGGCGGTGAGACTTGGATGATTAGAAATATAACTACACTTTGATCAACAAATAAGAAAATGGTGCCATCGCTTTAAAAGGACATCCCTTATGGAATGTCCTGAATGGAAAAATGCGATCTTGATATGAATGATCTCGAACGTATCATTAGCGTTCCTTTTGCAACGATTTCGCAATTCAATTAGCAATCTGTGCTAATACAATGATTCAACATCATCCTAAACTAATGGATTAATCCAAGATTAATCCGCATATTGATGAATCCATCGCCATTCGCCTGTTTCAAACGACCCGCAATTGCCACCATTGTGTGTGTAAATTTTTTCCGATATGCACTCTCCTCCACCAGATGCCGCTACAACATGCTCAGAGAAACGGAACTGCACCAGTTCCAAGGATGGCATCGAATACGCCTTCTTCATGAAGACCCCTCCTCAAATCGAAACTTATGAAAATGTATGCTTACGCCTGCATCGTACCACGTGTTCATGTAAATTGCAACCACTTTTATTGTAAAATTTGAATCTTTTCTTCCACCATGCGCTTCGCTTCCACGCATACAGATGGATTGACGCGCCCCTCCCCCACACGCATATAATGTCCCCCCGGACAAAAGCGGCAGACGGGGTAGTATTCACAACCTACGCACTCCGGAGGGTTTCGATATTCTACGCAGCGGCGGTTCATCTCCCGCCACACAGGCAAAAATCCATCCACGAGCGGCTCACCGCCTGCATTGTGCAATGTATTACATGGTGACATTTCCCCCCTCCAGTTCACGGAAAAGCTGCCCCTGCCCGCCAAGCACACCACCCCCGTTTCGGGGCACACGGGAGGATTCGGATTGGGCTTGGGCGGCTCGTTTTCATCCATCCCATTGCGTACGCAGCGCAATCTCCGTTGCGTTTTGATGACCGCAATCTGTTCGTCGAGAGAGGTCGCATAATCATCGGATACCCGCCCCGTCTCCTCGCGCGCGTCGAAGGTGCTGGAGCTGACATTGTAGTGATTGATACCCTTCGATTCGCAGTAGCGCAGAATCGCCTCAAAATCCGGCAGCATCTGCTTGGACACCGTGACGGCGAGGTCGAGCGCAATGTCGGCTTTCTGCAACAGGTCAATCGCGCGATCCACCCGATAAAACGCGTCAGCATGCCCCGTCACCGCGCGGTAGCCTTCGGGCGAGCTGCCGTAGACGGAAAGCTGCACGCGCTTGGGCTTGCGCGCGGCGAGCCAAGAGACCATCTCCGCATCGAGGAGCGTGCCGTTGGTAAAAACCGTGACGAGCGTCCCCCGCGCCTGCAAATGCTCGTAGATTTGCCGAAACCCAGGGTACATGGTGCATTCGCCGCCGGAGAGGGTGGCATACAGCATGCCGGCGTCGCACGCCTCGTCGATGATTGAAATCCATTCTTCCGTGGTCAATTCGCGGCGGCGCATCTGCCCGGGCTCTAAGTGCACATAGCACATGCGGCAGTCGAGCGTGCAGCGCGGCGTGAGCTCAAACAGCCCGACAAGCGGCTTGCCCTCTTCCCACGCCTTGTGCCGGAGATACCGCGTGAAGGCGTCAAACTCGTCATGCTCGCCGCAATCGCGGATGACATCCGTCAAATTCATACAAAAGCCCCTTCCCTCGGCTGACTGCATGGATGCGGGAAATGACGCGGCGCGCTGCGGGGAACGACGGCGAATGCCGCGCCGCACGAGCGATGCGTAAAAATCCCGATGATGAAACTTTGATTATTAGGGATATTATACCTGTATATCATAAAATTGTAAATAGGAAATTTGCAATTATTTATGTGGTAAGTGTGAATTGATACGTTTCAAATGATGAACATTTTGTTACAGGATAAATTATCGGTAAATTTTACTTGTAAATATAGAAATATTCGGTATAATGAAGCATATCATACAATTCAACAAACAAATTTCGTGGCGGCGAGCGGCATCGCTTTTTCTGCGATCGGCAAGGGGTTGTTTTATCACGATGAGAACGCGCATACGCGAATGGGGGCAGTCGCCCTGCATTAAGCGCATGGGGATGGAATTGTTGTTTCAACGCGCGGTTGGCGGCGGCATCGACGAAAGATTTGCGGACGAGAACATCAAGGTGGGCAGGACGGCGGGCGGCTGGGTATATGAAGCGCCGGACGGCGCGGCGGGCTTGTGCATACGCGCGGCGCACGACCGCGGCGCGCTGTGCTTTGCGGATGATTTGGCGACGGAGACGACGGACATCGACAAACTGCGGCTATTGTTTCGCACCGCCGTCGAGTGCGCGTTCCCCTTCCACGACACCATCTCCCTGCACGCCGCGTGCGTCGAGATCGGCGGGCGGGCGGTGGCGTTCACGGGGCATTCGGGCATCGGGAAATCCACACGGGCGCGCGCGTGGATCGAGCGGTTGGACGCGGAGTTCATCAGCGGCGACCGGCCCGCGATCCGTCTGGAAAACGGGGGCGCAATCGCCTGCGGCGTGCCGTGGGACGGCAAAGAGCAGATATTTCGGGATGTGGAACGCCCGCTCGCGGCGATTTTCGAGGTGCGACGCGCCCCGTTTCGCGCGTTGCGGCGGCTCACGCCCGAGCAGGCGCGCAAAATCCTAATGCAGCAATGCTTCATCCCCATGTGGGACAACGACGCGGCGGCGGCGGCGATGAGCGTGATCCGCCGATTGTCGGGCAGCGCGCCGATCTACCGCCTGTTCTGCGGTCCGGACGGCGACGACGCCGCATGGGCGCATGATGCGATTTTTAGCGCGGGCGGGCAAACGAACATCGAGGAGGAGGACTGGGATATGAAGATCAAGGAAGGGTTTGTGCTGCGCGAGATCGTGGGCGAGCACATCGTGATGCCTGTGGGCGAGAACATCAACAAGTTTGAAGGCGCGCTGGTATTAAACGAGGTCTCCGCGCTTTTGTGGGAGAATTTGCAAGCGCACATCGCGAAGGCGGACTTGCTCAAGCTGCTGCTTGCGGAGTTTGAAGTGGACGCGGCGGTTGCGGAGCGCGACCTCGACGCGTTTTTAGATCAATTGCGGGAGCATGGGCTGCTCGTAGAGGAGCGCGCGGCGGCGCAGGCATAGCCCGCGCGGGCTTGAATGAACATGCGCCGGCTTTGCCATGCCCGCGCGCAGCCTCGCATCCGTCAATCGATACTCGGCGCATTATGCCGCGCCTCCTCATTTTTGATCTCCCAATGGATGAGGAGCGTCATCGCCATGCGAAGCAGCACGATCGCGCCGAGGATGCCCAATTCATGCCAATCGCGCACGAGCGTGGTGCGCAGCACCTCGCCGCCGAGTTTGAATTCCAGACCGAGCGCGATGCCCTTGGCGAGCTGAAGCAGCAGTTGGCGGTCGCGCCGGAAATAGCAGATCAGCGCGTTGAACGCGGCGATCACGAGCACCATCACGCCGACGGTCTCCAAAAATGTAATGCCTAGGCGCACGACAATGGTGAAAACATGCTCGACGCTATTGATAAACGCATCCAAATGATTCCCCTCCAATATTCTCCTGTATCAATATGTTCTGCGCGCGGCGGATGCGTTCCTTGCGATCCGCCGCGCGCTGCTTCCATTGATTAATCCTCTAGTGAAATGACCGAAACGGGGCAGCCGTCCCGCGCCTCGGCGGCGCTCTCCTTCGCATCCCCGGGCACCTCGTCCACGATGACCTCCGCGAGCCCCTCATCGTCCATCCGGAACACCTCCGGGCAGATCTCCGCGCACAGCCCGCAGCCGATGCAGCCGTCGCGATCGACAATTGCGATCAAATGAACCCCTCCTTCTCTATTCAATCCGAAACCAGCCGCTTCTCGCCCGCAATCGCCTGGATGGGGCGGATGTTCTGCGTCACCTCGAGCACGCCCAGATACGCGCCCGCCTCGTCGCGCACCGCGAAATAGCGGATGAGGATGAACTTGTCCCCCATCGGAATCCAGAAATCCTCGTGATCCTTGCGCCCGGTCTTGAAATCTTCCACGATTTTTTCGACGATGTGGACGCTGGCGGGCGGGTGACAATTCGACACCTGCCGCCCGATCACGGTTTTGGTGCGCGGGAACACGCGCTCGGGTCCCTGCGAGAAGTAGCGCACCGTGTCGTCCTTGCCCACAAAGGTGATGTCAAAGGGCAGGGTGTCGAGCATTCGTGTGAGCTCCTGAACGGTCAATTTGCCCGTGGGCAGCACGATCTCGCCGGGCGTTGCCTGCGCGGGCAGATCGTCCGCGACGCCGGTTTCGCCCGTCCAGGCGGGCGGCGCGTCGATCAGGCAGTAGCCGATCTCCGCGGTGTCGCCGGCGATGCGCGCCCATTCGTCCGCGGTGAGGTGCTCCGCGAGCATGGGCAGAAGGATGCTCTCCTCCTTGAATATCATATCCGCGATTTTCTGAACGATCCCCTCGATCGCACCGCGCAACTGCGCGGCGTCCGCGGAATCGAGCGTCGCGCGGATCGATTTGATCTCGCCGCGGATCTCGTCGTCCACGCCCCACATCACCTTCGGCGGCGCGGTGATCCCGTATTGTTCGAGATACGGGAACATCAGGTTCTCCTTTTTCGAGTAATGCTTGTCGATTTCAGAAAGCGCGGCGAATTTCGCCGCGAGCGCGTCGCGCGCGCCGGGCAGCGCGGTTGCAAGCGCGCGAATTTCACCGAGCAGCTTCTCGATCGCGCGGTTCTCGCGCTTGAGGACGTCCGCGGGGTGCCCCGGGATCGCCGAAGGATCGACCGAGGCGTGAATCTCCTCGATCGAGCCTTTGAACACCGCGGCGTGCACATCGCACAGACGCTGTACCTCCGTCACCGGCACGCCGCCTTCGATCAGCGCCTGCTCCGCCTGTGCGATCTCCTGCGCGGAGACGCCGCCGAACACCTCCTCAAACCGCCCCTTAACCTCCTCGACCGTCCTGCCGTCGTGCAATTGCGCGATCAGATCGCGCAGCACGCCCTGCCGATATTCCCGGTTGTTGATCTCCCTGCTCATGGTAAGCCCCCTCCCGTCACTTCGTATCCGCGCGCCCGAAACAATCGGACGATGTCGGAAAGCGCGATCTTCTTCAACGCCGCGCCCTTGGGTATGGTCATCAATCGCCCGGCGGTGGCGAGCATGCCGGGTTTTGTGATATCCGAAAACCCGGCGTCCGCCAGCATCCCCGCAAGTTCGGGGTACTGCGTGCAGAGCGCGTGCACGCTCTTGTCCAGGTCAATGATGCGCCCCGTCATGCATACCGCCCCTTCAATAGGATGTTGTTCTCCAGATGGATGTGCTGAAACAAGTCGCCCTCGAGCTCGACCAGCATCTTATAGAGGTTGCGGAAGGTCGCGCAGGCATCGTCCGGGGCGGCGTAATCGAGCGTGAGATTGCGCATCTGCGCAAGCAGCGCGCCCGCCGCCTCGTGCTCGTGCACGATCTCGCTCGACAGCGCCTGCACCGCCTCGCCGCGGCTCAGCGCCGGGAAGAGCAGCACCTCTTCCTTGATGAGATGGCGTTCCAGCTCGCCCTTGAGCTGTGAAAACGCCGTGTGGATCTGAAATAACTCCGTATGCCGCTCCCCGTGCGCGGCAAGTGTGCTGAGCATCGCGCGCTCGATCTCGGGCAGCGCGCGGCGCAGGTAGCTGTGGTGCACATCCTCGATGTGCGCGGAGAGCCCCGGCGCGTCCATCTGCGTAAAATCCGCGTCCGCAGATGCGGCGCGCGCCGTCCGCGCGGCTTCCGCCTGCGCCTGAAACACATCGATGGAAAGCCCCTTCTCCGCGAGCGCGTCGGCAAGCGGCGTTTTCCCGCCGCAGCAAAAATCGATCCCCATCGTTTGGAACACGCCCGTCACCCACGGCATCTGCGCCGCGAGGTCGCCAACCGTCATTTCCTTTTGAATCATCACCCGGATCGCCTCCCGCTTGTTTATCATGCCCCAATGGTAGCATGCTTCGAGCGGGCGGTCTGTGATTTGGATCAAATATTACGTTCAACCGCCCGCGTCGGCGGCGAGCAGGAGCGCATCGCGGTCGCGCACCACGAGCGTTTTGTTGCCCACGGCGCGGATCACGCCCTCGCCCTCCAACTGGCTGAGCTTGCGGCTGAGCGTCTCGCGCGCGATGCCGAGGTAGTTGGCGATGCCCTCGCGGCTGAGCGGCAGCCGGATCAACACGCCCTCCGGCGCGTCCTCGCCGTATTTCTCCATCATTTCGATCAACAGCGCGCCGATGCGCGCATCAACGCTGCGCACGCCGATCTGCTTGAGCACATTTTCCAGCCGCGCGAGCCGATCCTCCAGCGCCTCGATGATCTTGATGGCGATCTCAGGGTGCGCATGGAGCAGCGCGCGGAAGGATTCGCGCGAGAAGGTGCAGGTTTTGACATCCGAAAGCGCCTCGGCGGTGTAGGGCGCGGCGCGGTCGCCAAAGAGGTTGCGCTCGCCAAAGAAATCGCCCTCGCCGAAGATGTAGAGGATCTGCTCCCTGCCATCG
Source organism: Christensenellales bacterium (assembly GCA_050945995.1). Taxonomy (GTDB): domain Bacteria; phylum Bacillota; class Clostridia; order Christensenellales; family Aristaeellaceae; genus RUG11247. Next base: position 13,629 of record JBMNUA010000009.1, on the reverse strand, counting down.
GGCGTGAGGGTGTACGCCTTCACGCTGCCGGCGTTTACGATCACCATTTCGCCCAATTTGTCGCGCTCCGAAAAGAGGATGTCGCCCTTTCGGTGGCTGTTGTGGCGGATGAGCGAGGCGACATGCGCCATGTCCGCGCCTTCGAGCGCGGAGAACAAGGGCACTTTGCCGACGCAAATCCCGTGCAAACGACCGTCCCGACAGCGGCTGCAATCCGCCAATCCCCTCACCCCCGCAGCGCATGTATTGGTGCTTATTTTACAAGCCGGCATATACGTTTGTCAACCAATTTGAGCGCGCTGAAACGCGCCGCGGTTGACAAAACAATTGTGTCATGCTAGACTAAATCGGATTTACCACAGGGAAAATGCGTCTCATAAAATATTGTGCTGCAAGTTAGGACGTATGCATGTTAGAAAAAATATCCAAAAACAAGTTTCTGTTCAAAGAGCTGGTGAAGCGGGACTTCAAGAAAAAATATAAGCGCACTACGCTGGGCATCTTCTGGAGCATGCTGATGCCGCTGTTGCAGCTGTTGATCATGAGCTGGGTGTTCAAGGGCTTTTTCGGGCGCAACACCGCGCACTACACGATTTACCTGTTCTCGGGGAACCTGCTTTTTTCATATTTTCGGGAGTCCACCGACAACGGCATGACCGCGCTCGAGCAGAACGCGAACATCTTCTCCAAGGTGAACGTGCCGAAATACATGTTCCTGCTTTCAAAAAACGTATCGGCGCTGATCAATTTTTTGCTCACGCTGATCATCTATTTCGTGTTCGTGGCGATGGACAGCATCCCCTTCTCCTTCCGATTTGTGCTGCTCGCGTATCCTGTGATGTGCCTGGTTGCGTTCAACCTCGGGCTCGGCATGATCCTCTCCGCGCTTCACATGTTTTTTAAGGACATCAAATACCTCTGGAGCGTGGCGATGATACTGCTCAACTACATGTCCGCCATCTTCTACACGCTCGATACATTTACGCTCGAGCAGCAGCGCATGTTCCTGTTCAATCCGATTTACAACTATATCCTGTACTTCCGAACCGTGGTCATCGCGGGGCAGGTACCATCGCTTCAATTGCATGTGCTGTGCCTGTGCTACGCGCTGCTTGCGCTGCTCATCGGCTGCATCATGTACTACAAATATAACTATAAATTCCTTTACTACATATAGGTGCATGAGATGCGAATAGAAGTTCGGGATATCAAAGTTGAATATTTAATCGGCGATGTCAAGGACATCGGGCTGAAGGATTATATCATCCGCAAGCTGCAAGGCAAGGACGACCGGCGCTATTTCAAGGCGCTCGACGGCGTGAGCTTTGACTTGGGCGAGGGCGATTTCTGCGGCGTGATCGGGACAAACGGCGCGGGGAAATCAACGCTGATGAAGGTATTGTCCGGGATCATGCGCCCGTCGGCGGGCAGCGTGCGCGTGGAGGGCAATGTCGCGGCGCTACTCGAGTTGGGCTCGGGCTTTGACGGGGACATGACCGTGCGCGAGAACGCCTATTTGCGCGGAGCGATGCTCGGGTACACCGAAAAGTACATGAACGCGCTGTATGACGACATCATCCGCTTTGCGGAGCTCGAAGAGTTTCAGAACACGGCGTTCAAGAAGCTCTCCTCGGGCATGAAATCGCGGCTCGCTTTCTCGATCGCATGCTTGGTCGATCCGGACATCCTGATCTTGGATGAGGTGCTCGCCGTGGGCGACGCGGGCTTTCGCAAAAAGAGCGAGCGCAAGATGATGGACATCATCGAGGGCGGCGCGATCACGCTGCTCGTCTCCCACTCGCTGGCGCAGGTGCAGAGCTTGTGCAACAAAGCGCTGTGGATCGAAAAGGGGCAGCAGATTCTCTTTGGCGACGCAGACGACGTCTGCCCGCATTACGACGCGTACATCAAATCGGGCGGGAAAACGCTGCCCGAGGGGATCGTGCTTCGGCGCTGACCGGAGCGGAAGGAACGGTTATGGCATACGCATACATTGTGATCCTGTTTACGCTCGTCGCGCCCGCCGTCGCGGCGACGGCGCTCCATTTGCGCATCTCCGGCGAGAAAAAATCGGCGGGCGCGGCGCTTGCGATCGCGGTGTTGTACGCATCGGGCGTGGGCGCGCTGCTCGGTCTACTTTCGATCGCGCGCGGAAACGGCGCGGTCGTGCTGCCGGGGAGCATCCAAACGGCGAGCCAGCTGATCAAATTCGCGATGGCGGCGATGGCGTTCGGCATCGCGCTGCCCTTTGTCTGGCGCGCGCTCTCGTTGAAGGCCTCGCGCACCGCGCGCAGATGGGGCGCGCAGCTGCCCGCCGAGAGCCGGCTGCGCACGCTATTGGGCGGGCTTTTGCCACCCCCCGCGCCCAGCGAGACGCCCGCGCCGCCCGCACCGGACAAGCCGCCTGAAGCCGCAGAAGTCGCGCGCGACGAGCGGCTGGTTCAGAAAACCGAGGCGTCGCTCGCCGCGCAGGAAGCGGAGATGGCGGTGGAAACGCGCAAGATCGTGCCCGGGCGCAGGAGTGCGGGCGCGCCGCGACCGATTTTGTACAACATCGCCGCGCAGGACGCGCAGCCCGCGCACATGACGCGCAGGCAAAAGGCGATCAACATCGCCCTCTACGGCGCAATCGTGCTGTTGACGCTCATCATCGTCTACGCGGTGCTCGCGCTGTGAGCGCGCGGGAGGGACATACCATGATACTGCAACGGATGCTGCTGCCCGGCGATTTGCCGGAGATGGACGCGCGGATGGCGTGGCGCGCAGACGGCAGATTGGACGGCAGCCGCTTTTACAGGGGCTGCCGCGTCCGTTTTGACACCTATTTCAACGGCTTTTTTGCGGGCGCGTGGCTGGGGATGACGCAGGCGAAGGACATCACACTGACCCTGCGGTTTCGCGGGCGGCTGCGCATCGAAATCCGCGCGGCGACGCTCGGCACGGGGCAAATCAACGAGCGAATCCTCTTTTTGACCGAAGCGGAGGCGCAAACGCCCGGCGAGGTCGAAATCCCCATCGCGACGGACGCGGACGCGGGGCTGATCTACCCCGTGATCGAGGCGCTTTCGGACGAGGCGGAGGTGTACGGCGGGCACTACGCCAGCCAAACCGCGCCGGTTCGCGACGTGCGCATCGCCATGAATGTGTGCACCTATCGCCGCGAGGAATATGTATACGCAAATCTCGCGCAATTGAAGGGCAGCATCCTCGAAAACGCGGATGATCCGCTGCACGGGCGGCTGTCGGTGTATCTGACCGACAACGGGCGCACGCTCGACGCGGACACGATTTCGGGCGATGGCGTGCATGTGTTCCCGAACGCGAACGCGGGCGGCTCGGGCGGCTTTGCGCGCGGGATGCTCGAAATTTTGCAAGCGCAGACCCCCGCCACCCATGTGATGATCTGCGACGACGACATCGTGCTGCACCCGGAAACGCTGCGGCGGCTCTACGCGTTTTTGAGCCTGATCCGCCCCGAATACGCCGGGCGCACCGTCGCGGGCGCGATGTTTCGCATGGACCAAAAGCATGTGATGACCGAGCGCGCGGGGGTTTGGAAGGGGCAGCTTGCGCAGCCGATCTGCGAGGACTTCGACATGCGCGATGTGCGCCATGTGCTGATCGCGGGCGAAGCGACCGAATCCGACTACAACGCGTGGTGGTGCAGCGTGATCCCGCTGGATGTGATCCGAGAGAAGGGGCTGCCGCTGCCGCTGTTTATCCGCTTTGACGATGTAGAGTACGGGCTGCGAACGGGCGGCAATTCCCTGCCATTGAACGGCGTGTGCGTGTGGCACGAGCCGTTCGAGCACAAGCACGACATCGCCATGGAATACTATCACGCGCGCAACGGGCAGATCGTCAACGCGCTACACCGCCCGAGGATGGGCGCGGCGCGCAAGATGATCAAGCTCGCGCGGCTGTTTTCGATGTCGCTTCTTCGCTGCCGCTACGACGCGGCGGAATGCGTGATCGAGGGCGCGGCGGATTATCTCAAAGGTCCCGATTGGCTCATGCGCCTGGACTGCGCGCAGAAGCACGCCGAGCTGCGGGCGCGGAACACGCGGTTTCTGCCGATTCAAACGCTTTCCTACGACATTACGCCCGAGCAGATCGCCGCCGGGCGCAGACCGCGCGCAAAATGGCGGCGCGCGCTTGCGGTTTTCACGCTCAACGGCTTTTTCGTGCGCAGAAACACGCCAGCAGTTGTGCCCGCGTATCGGAACGATCTGAGCGCCTTCTGGGGGCGGACGACGATCATCAATCTGACCGCGGACGGTGCGCAGTATTTCATCAGCGAGCGGGACAACAAACGGGCGCTTCGGCTGATCCGCCGCTTTGCGTCGCTCGCTCTGCGCTTCCTTTTGCAAAACGGCGCGGTCGCGCGCGCATACCGCGCGGCGCAGCCGGAGATGACGCGCGCGGAATTCTGGCGCGCATATTTAGGATTGCCTGATCAAGGTTCGAATTTGTAGCCGTAGCCCCAGACAGTCTGTATGAAATGCTGAACGGGATGGATTTTGCCGCGCAGGCTTTTGACATGGGTGTCAACGGTGCGATCTGACCCGAAAAAGTCTTGACCCCAGACCATTTCGAGCAGCGCGTCGCGCGAGAACACCTGACGCTGGTTGCGCATGAAAAATTGGAGCAGATCGTACTCCTTGGGCGTGAGCTTGACCTCGTTTCCCTGAACCGAAACCCGGCGCGACGCGGTGTCGAGCGCGAGTTCGCCCGCGCGGAGCACGTCGTCCGCGCGCATGTGATAGCCCCAGATTTCAAGCAGGTTCTTGGCGCGCGCGATCAGCTCGCGCGGATAGAAGGGCTTGAGCACATAATCGTTCCCGCCGACGGCAAAGCCCTCGAGCCGCCCTTTCTCGCTGCCGTCGCGGCTGATGAACATCACGGGCATGTTCGCGCTTTTCCGCAGATGCCGGCAGACGACAAAACCGTCGATCTCCGGCAGCTCCGCCTCCAATATGACGAGATGATATTCGCTTCTGCGCAGGCGTTTGAGCGCGGCAATGCCGTCGGCCGCGCCGTCGCATTGCCAGCCGGCTTCACCTGCGCTCAGGCGGATGATCTCGCGCACGGTGGCGTCCGCGTCGGCGGCAAGCAGTTTGGTCTCCCTCTCCGGCACAATCCCACCCCGCCTCCGTTCCAACTTCCCTCTTTACCTGTATTATACAAAACCCGGCGGGGATTTTCAAATATTATTTGCGAACACCTCGTGTTTGAGCACGGGGTGTTCGCTTGGTTGATGTGCGGGTATGCGGGATTGCTCTAAGTACGGTAGTCCGCGATCACGCTTTTGAGGATCTCGACGCTCTCCTCTTTATCGCGCAGCTCCGATTTCAGGCGGCGGTTCTCCGCCTCCAACTCAAACACGCGCGGCGATTCATGCTCCTCTCTCGCGCGCGGCGGCGCTTCGGTCGCCTGCGGGCGCGCGCGGGGCATCACCTTTTTCTGCTCCGCGGGCTCGACGGCGATGGTGTAATCGCTGGCGGCGAACTGGTTGAACACGCCGCGCTTGACGTAGGAGGTGTGCAAAAGCTCGTGTGCGCGCGCGCTGTTGGGCGCGCCCAGATACGCCTCATACAGCGATTCGACGAAGGGGTTCTCGTGGGACTTGCGAATCTCCTTGCTCTCGTCCTCGAGGTAGAGGTTTTGAAGCCGCTTCTCGCGCACATCCGCGTCCTCCGAGCGCGGCTGCCCGCCGCCCATGATGCAGCCGCCCGGGCAGCCCATCACCTCGATGAAGTGATAAGGGGATTCGCCCCGCGCGATCTGGCGCATCAACTTGTTCGCGCCGGCGAGCCCGCTCGTCACCGCGACGCGCAGGGCGAGCCCGTTGAGATGCGCATACGCGGGCAATGGGTCGCTGATCTCAATCTGCGCCTCCTTCACCGCCTCCGGTCCGATGATGGGCGCGACATGCAGCCCGTCAAACGGCAATTCGCGCCCGGTGACCACCTCGTACACCGTGCGCAGCGCCGCCTCCATCACGCCGCCGGAGAGCCCGAAGATGTCCGCCGCGCCCGTGGACATGCCCAGCGGGTCGTCAAACGGCTCATCCTTGAGCCGCGCAAAGTCGATGCCCGCCGAGCGGATCATGTCCGCAAGCTCGCGCGTGGTGAGCACCGCGTCCACGTTCGGCACGCCGCCGTTTACCATCTCCTCGCGCGCGATCTCAAACTTCTTCGCCGTGCAGGGCATCACCGACACCACGAACATGTCCTCGGGCGCATGGTCGATCCGCTCGGCGTAGTAGGATTTGATCAGCGCGCCGAGCATGGTGTGCGGCGATTTGCAGGTGGACAGGTGCGCGAGCAGTTCCGGGAACGTGTGCTCCGCGTGCTTGATCCAGCCGGGTGAGCAGCTCGTGATCATGGGGATTGCCTCCTTGCCCCCGGCGAGGTGGCGCTTGATGCGCGTGAGAAACTCCGTGCCCTCCTCGAGGATCGTCAAATCGGCGGCGAAATTCGTGTCAAACACATCTTGAAAGCCGAGCAGCCGGAGCGCGGCGACCAGCTTCCCGGTCACGCGCGTGCCGGCGGGCAGCCCGAACTCCTCGCCCAGCGCGACGCGCACCGCCGGCGCGACCTGCACCACCTTGCGCAGCCGCGGGTCTTCCAGCGCGTCCCAAACCGCGCGCTTCGCGCTCGTCTCCTTGAGCGCGCCCACCGGGCACACGAGCGTGCATTGCCCGCAGAAGGCGCAGTTGACCGCGCCGATCGGCAGGCACATCGCGGGCGAAATTTCGGTGTTAAAGCCGCGGTTCTGCGGCGCGAGCACGCGCGCCTCCTGCACCTGGGCGCAGGCGGTGACGCATCTGCGGCAGAGCACGCATTTGGACATATCGCGGGTGATGGCGACGGACGCGTCCATGTGATAGCTCGACCGCTCGCCCTGAAAGCGCGAGGTGTCCACGCCCAACTGCTTGCCGAGCGCTTGGAACTTGCAGCTTTGGTTGCGCGTGCAGCTCAAACAGTCCTCCGAGTGATCCGACAGCATCAGTTCATACAGCACCTTGCGCGCCTTGTTGACGCGGTTGGAATAGGTGTTGATCACCATGCCGTCCTCGACCGCCGTCACGCAGGACGCCTGCAAATTGTGCATCCCCTGCACCTCGACGACGCAGATTCTGCACCCGCCGAACTCGTGGACATCCTGCAAATAGCAGAGGTTTGGGATGTTGATGTGGTTGCGGCGCGCCGCTTCCATGATGGTGATGCCTTCCTCCACCAAAAAGGGTTGGTTGTTGATCGTCACATGTACCATTTGGGCTACCTCCTTTCGCAGTGGAGACAGCGCATCGCCTCCGCCATCGCGGTCAGCTTGTGATACCCCAGCACCACCTCGTCAAAGCCGCCCTTGCGCTGTTCCACCTCGAGCATGTCGAGCGGATAGCGCGGCAGCTCCACCACATCGTCGTCGTCCAAAGACGGGGAGAACAGGATCTCCTCGCCGCGGTTGAGCGCGCCGCGCCCGCCGAAGTATTTGTCGATGGCGATCGCGGCGTGCTTGCCGTCGGTGATCGCCTGAATCACGCTGTCCGGGCCGCGCACGATGTCGCCGCCGGCGAACACGCCCTTCATGGTGGTCATCATGGTATCGGGATCGACGGTGAAGGTGCCCCACTTCGTGCGCCCGATGTCGCCGACGGGGATGAAGGGCAGATCGGCGTACTGGCTGATCGCGGGGATCACCATGTCCGCCTCGAGAAAGCCGTTCGGCTCGCCGCTGGGCACGGATTTCCTGCGCCCGGAGGAGTCGAACGCGCCGAGCTTCATCCTGCGGTATTCGATGCCGGTGACGCGGTTTTGCGCGTTCCCGACAAAGCGCACGCTCTGTGCAAGCTCGATCAGCTCCACGCCCTCCTCGAGCGCCATTGCAACCTCGGATTCATACGCGGGCATCATGTCGCGCGTGCGGCGGTAGAGGATCACCACCCGCTTTGCGCCCATGCGCAGCGCGGTGCGCGCCGAGTCGATCGCGGTGTTGCCGCCGCCGATGACGACCGTTGTTTTGCCGATCTCAATCTCCCGCTTCAATTTAACGCGCTTGAGAAAGTCGATGCCGTGGATCACGCCCTGCAAGTTCTCGCCCGGGATGTCCGCCTTTTGGGGCAACTGCGTGCCGGTGGCGACGAAGATGGCGTCGTTGTTTCGGCGCAGGAAATCAAAGGTGACGTCCTTTCCGACCTCGGTGTTTAGGTGGATCACCACGCCCTCCTGCTCGATCAGCTTGATCTCGTGCATAAGCACATCCATCGGCAGCCGGTACTCGGGGATGCCGTAGGCGAGCACGCCGCCGGGCACGGACTCCGCCTCGTACACATCCACCTCGTAGCCGATGCGCACCAGGTAGTGCCCGCAGGTGAGCCCCGCCGCGCCCGCGCCGATGATCGCCACGCGCTTGCCGTTTTTGGGGAAGATGATGTCTTTGATGTACTTCTTTTCGTGCTTGTGGGCGTAGTCGGCGACAAAGCGCTTGAGATCGCAGATCGCGACCGCCTCGTCGAGCGTCGCGCGGCGGCACTTGCTCTCGCACGGGCGCGTGCAGATGCGCCCGCACACCGCGGGGAAGGGGTTCTCCTGCCGGATGAGGTTGTAGGCGTCGATGAAGCGCCCCTCGGCGATGAGCGCGGTGTAGCCCGGCACATTCACATTCGCGGGGCAGGTGTTTTCGCAGGGCGAGATGAACAGATCGCCGCACACGCCCGCGCGGCAGCGCTTGTAGCGGATGTGCTCCTCGAACTCGTCGCGGAAGTTCTTGATCGCGCTGAGCACCGGGTTCGGCGCCGTCTGCCCGAGCCCGCAGATCGCGGTGTCCTGGATGATCGCGCCCAGCTCCTCGATCAGCTCGATGTCGCCCTCCTCGCCCTCGCCGCGCGTGATGCGCTCGAGCATCTCAAGCATGCGCTTGGTGCCGAGCCGGCAGGAGACGCACTTGCCGCAGGATTCGTCCTGGATGAAATCGAGGAAGTAGCGCGCGGTATCGACCATGCAGCAGTCCTCGTTCATGGTGATCAGCCCGCCCGAGCCCATGATCGCGCCCAACTCCTTGAGCGATTCATAATCGGTGGGCGTGTTCAGGTTCTCGCGGGTGATGCAGCCGCCGGACGGGCCGCCGATCTGCGCCGCCTTGAACTGCTTGCCGCCGGGCACGCCGCCGCCGGTGTCGAACAGGATGTTGCCAAGCGGCGTTCCGATCGGCACTTCGACGATGCCGGTGTTGATGATGTCGCCCGCGAGCGCGAACACCTTGGTGCCCTTGCTCGTCTGCGTGCCAAAGCCCGCGTACCACGCGGCGCCGTTAAGTAAAATCGCGGGCACGTTTGCGAGGGTTTCGACGTTGTTGATGATGGTGGGGCGACCGAACAGCCCGCGCTGGAACGGGTAGGGCGGCTTCTGGCGCGGCTCGCCGCGCGCGCCCTCGATGGAGCTGATGAGCGCGGTCTCCTCGCCGCAGACGAACGCGCCCGCGCCGATGCGAATCTCAATGTCGAAATCAAAGCCCGTGCCGAGCAGGTTCTCGCCGAGCATGCCGATCTCCCGCGCCTGCGAAATGGCGCGCTCGAGCCGCTCGATGGCGAGCGGGTACTCCGCGCGCACATACACATAGCCGTGGTTTGCGCCGATGGCGTACCCCGCGATCAGCATGCCCTCGATCACGGTGTGCGGATCGCCCTCGATGATCGACCGGTCCATGAACGCGCCGGGGTCGCCCTCGTCGGCGTTGCAGACGATGTACTTCTCGTCCCCCGCGGCGGCGCGCCCCGCCGCCCACTTCACGCCCGTGGGGAAGCCCGCGCCGCCGCGCCCTCTCAGCCCGGAATCCTTGATTTCAGAGATGACGTCCTCGCCGCGCATCTCGGTCAGCGCCTTGGCGGCGGCGAGGTATCCGTCGCGCGCAATGTACGCGCCGACGCGCGCATGCTCCATCGCGCCGCAGTTGCGCAGCGCGATTTTGACCTGCTCTTTGAAGAAGTTGATGTCTGCGATGTTGGGCACATGGCGCTTGAGCGTATGATCGTAAAACGTGTGCTGGGTGAGCACCTTGCCGGACAATAGATGCGCGGATATGACCGCGCGCGCGGTCTCGGGCGTGAGCTTTGTGTAAAAAATCCCCTCGGGTTCAATCAGCATCACGGGACCCACGGAGCAGCTGCCGATGCAGCCGGTCTCCGCGACGAGCGCCGCGTCCGAAAGCCCGTGTTCCGCGAGCGCCGCGCGCACCGCGCGCGTGACCTCGGCGCAGCCGGAGGACACGCAGCCCGCGCCGCCGCAGACGAGTATCCGATAGGAATAGCCCGCCAGCCGCGCGCGCTCCTCATCGCGGATTGCTCGGATGTCGTTTGCGCATGCAATCCTCATGTTCGGTCACCTCCCCGCTCAATATTTGGAGAGTATGCTCTCCAGCCTGTTGACATTGACCTGCTTGTAGACCACGTCGTCTACCATGATCGCCGGGGCGAGCCCGCACGCGCCGATGCAGCGCGCGACCTCGAGCGTGAACCTGCCGTCGGCGGTCGTGCCGCCCAGTTCCACCCCCAGCGCGTCGCGCAGCCCTTCGAGCACGCGCTTGCCGCCGCGCACATAGCACGCCGTGCCGAGGCACACGCGGATGGTGTGCAACCCGCGCGGCTCGGTGGAAAAAAACGAGTAGAACGATACCACGCCCGAAATTTCGGACAGCGCGATGCCCATCCGCTCGGAGATGAACATCTGCACCTCGAGCGGCAGGCTGCCGTTGATCTGTTGGGCGAGGTGCAGCACCTGAATCAGGCTGCCCTCCTTATCCTTGTATAGGTCGATCACATTTGCGATTTGGTCGAGCGCCCGCTTCTGATCGGTGTCGGGGCATGTGCATTTCGCCTGCATTGCAAGAATTCCCCCTCTCGCGTCGCTTCGGTCAGACCTCCATGATGTTAGGATATCATGAAATTGTAGGGATCGAATGATGATAATCATGGAAATTCAAAGGAAATCCGGGGATTTGCGCGAAATCCATCACATTTTGATCACATGACGGCGCGGCGCAATGCCCGGCGTTTGATGGAGGGTATGAAAATGGCGCGCAAAGGAGAACCGCGGGCGCGGCAAACAACAATCCTTCCGAACCGCGTTCGGAAGGATTGTTTCGATATGATGGATTTATCGGCGGCTTGGGTTCGGGCTCGGGTTTGGGATTGCCAAATCCGAGTGGATCGCCGCTTGGGTTTCGACATCCGCCACCCCCGTCGCCTCGATGTCGTTGGCGAGTTGGAAGTAGCCGACCGCGAGGAAGGTGGAATGCCCGTAGATGCCGTCGGCGGGGTCTTCAAGATAGCCGAGCTCGTTGAGCCGCTGCTGGAGGAGGTTGACCACCCACTGATAATCGCCCGTTTGGTAGGTGCGCGGCTTGATCTGATAATCGCCGAGCATCGGGATGTCGTGGATGTCGATCTCGTCGGCGAGCGGTTTGACCTCGTTTTCGGGATACCCGAACATCTCGTTCATGGTCACGAGCGTGTAGCCCGCCTCGATCGCGGCGGGGATGAACGTTTCGAGCTTTTGGGTGTCCGCGTCGGTTGTGTGAAACAGGTAGATGTTCCCGGGCGCGAGGGTTTCGAGCATACGATTCAAGCTCATGTCGCTGCCCGAGATCGTCCAATGTGCGATCGCGCGCATCCCCAGCTTTTCCGCATAGAGATGGGTGCGCTGATCGTCGATGCCGTCGCCGCCGCGCGGGCGGAAAAAATGCTGCTGGTAGTCAACGCCCAGGACGTAGTTGACCGCGAGCGATTGCAAATAAATCTGGCGCGCCATCTCCTCGTCGTCGGCGCGGCAGAGCGTGACATGCTCATGGGTGTGGTTTTCGATCTGCATGCCGCTTTCATAGGCGTAGCGCAGGGTATCCATCAGCTCCCGGCGCAACACATTGATGCCGATGGGGAATAATGTCAAATTCGCGCCGTTCTCGAGCGCGATGTCGATGATCCTGCGCGCGTTGGCAAATTGATAGAAGTCGTCCACGGTGACGGCGATGATGGGATCATTCGTCTCCCCGCGCTTGACGATGGGCAGAAAGCCCTCCTCGCTCGGGCGCGGCACGACCACCCGGTAGGCGGCTGTGGGCGCGGGCGTCGGCGTGGGCGCTGGCGTCGCGGTGGGCGCGGATGTCTCCGCCGGAGTGGGCGTTTCCGCCGATGCGGCGGCGACCGGCTGCTTCGCCACCCGATCGGACGCGGAGCCGCCGCGCAGCGTCGGCAGGATCGCGATGACGGCGATCAGCGCGAAAATAAAGACCGCAGTCGCCGCAAACAGCGTATGCCTTGTCCGGCGGTTGCGCGCCCCGGGTCTTTTGTAGCGAGCCATGGATCATCCCCCCTTGTGGTATCACAATCGTATCACAAGCCGAGGTCGGGGACAAGCGGTTTGAAGCGACAATCGATCAAAAATTTACTGCACGGGACATGGAAAATCGTCAAAAAACGCACGTTTTTTGACGAGTAGGAGGAGGACTGCGATTTGCGAAGGCGAACCCGCATAAAGAGAGTGTACGCTGGCGAGGTGAATGTTCGTCAGATTGCATTTGCAAAATCCCGACGGCGTAGCATCGCTACATCGAGGATTTTGCAGGTGTGAGATGACGGACAAGCGCCCGCTTGCGTGCGCACGGTTTGTGTGGGTTCGCCTTATAATCCTCACGAATTTCCGGGCGCAAATCTGACTGGCAGGAATTCATGTTCAGTCGAAAACGCAAGCGTTTTCTTTGTGAACATGCAAGTTTGCCGTACACGCCGCCAAACTTGATTGATATGGCTGTTCTGCAAGCTGACTTCTTCTTATCGGTTTCACTTTTAACAGTCAGGCGCGCGCACGGGACATGAGTTTATCATAGATGGTGCGCATGAACGGCTCGGAGCAATGCGCGTTGACCTCGCGAAACGCGAACCAGCGAACTCCGCTGTTCTCATCCGCCTTGGGGCGCACGGGCGCGGCGGGATCGGCGATCAAAAGATAGGTGAGGTTCATATGGATGTGCGCGGACACATACGCGCCGCGCTTGATGTGCCCCTCTACGCAAAGGCTTTCAAGCGAGATGGGCGATGCCTGCGCGGGCGCGGCGCAAAGCCCCGTCTCCTCGCGCGCCTCGCGCAGGGCGACAGGCAGCAGGTCGCCTTCGCCGTCCGCGTGCCCGCCCGTCCACGCCCACGAGTCATATTGATTGTGGTACGCAAGCAGCGCACGCTCGCGCGCGGGATCGACGATCCACGCCGAGGCGGTCATGTGCGCGACGGGGTTTTCGCGGGTGAGGCAATCGGGGAAGCGATCGAGAAGCCACAGCATCTGCGCGCGGTCGCGCGCCTCCTGCTCGCATCCCGGGGCGTATGCCGCGACGATCTCGCGGGCGCGGCGCATTTGTAGTTCCATCTGTTTTTCTCCCCGGGAAACGCTGAATCAATCCCGCGCGCGCTGGCGGCTGCATTTCCGCCATCACACACGTTCTTTCATCATGGTTTCCCTAACGGTATTCCAATTCTGCGGAAAGCACCTCGGCGTCCGTGCGCGAGGCGATAAAGCCCTCGATCCGCGCGGCGATCGCGTCGCCCTGCGCGCGGTCATGGGCGAGAAAGCATGCGGA
>JBMNUA010000008.1:0-25820 GCA_050945995.1 Christensenellales bacterium | reverse complement strand
CAGGACATGCTCTCCGCGCAGCTCTCCGGCAGGGAGATCGCGCGGCTGCGGCGCGATGTGGGCGCATCCGATCCGCTCTACCCCGCGCTGACGAAGGCGGCGCGCGCGTTCAAGGCGGGCGAGGACGAGGAGCCCGAGGCGCGCACATTGCCGCGCGACGACCTCGCGGCGGCGGCGGACGATCTGTATCAGGCGCTCTACGACGGCGTGCCGCGCAGCCACCCGCACGCAAGGCGGCTCACGCGATTGATGCTTGATTGCATGTGGTATGCGCGCCGCCACGGCGAGTTCGACGAGGCGCAGAGCCGGCTGCTCACCGCGCCCGAGGGCAAGTTCCTCGAGGCGACGCTGCTGTGCGTCGATCCCTCGGCGCACTTAGAAACATGCCTTTCCCGCGTGGGCGGCACGGTGTTCTTCTCGGCGACACTCACCCCCGCCGCGTTCTACGCGGACGCGCTGCGCGTGCGCGAGGAAAACGGGGACGCGCTGCTCTCGCTCGCATCCCCGTTTCCGCCGGAAAATCAGCTGACTCTGCTCATGGAGACGCCCACGCGCTTTCGCGAGCGCGAGAACACCCTAAACGAAGTGGTGCGCGCCATCCACGAAATGGCGCGCGCAAAACCCGGCAACTACATCGCCTGCTTCCCCTCGCACGCCTACCTCGCCATGGCGTACGAGCGCTTCTTGACGGCGTTTTCCGATGTGCGCGCGATCCGGCAATCGCCGCGGATGGACGAGGCGGCGCGCGCGGCGTTCATCGAGGCGTTTCAGCCCGCACCGGAAACGAGCATGGTCGCGTTCATCGCGATGGGCGGCGTGTTCGCCGAGGGCATCGATTTGCCGGGCGAGAGGCTGATCGGCGCGGCGATTGTCACCGTCGCTATCCCGCAGATCTGCCGCGAGCGCGAGGTGCTGCGCGAGATGCACGACGACGGCGAGGACGGCGGCTACGATTGCGCCTATGTGTTCCCGGGCTTTCGGCGGGTGCTTCAGGCGGCAGGGCGCGTGATCCGCACGGAGACGGATCGCGGCGTGGTGCTGCTGATCGACGAGCGGTTCGCGCAGGAAAAATACATCGCCCTCATGCCCGCCAACTGGCGCGTGAACAAGGTGGACGGGGCGGAGGGCGTGCGGCGCGCGGTCGCGCGGTTCTGGCGGGGCGGATGAGCGGGTGATCTCGGGGTTACGGCACGCGGATGCGCACCGATTGGCTGACGGGGCGATTGAACGTGCGATGATGGGGTTGCCCCGCACGAATGCGCACCGATTCGCTGACGGGGCGATTGAACGTGCGATGACGGGGTTCCCCCGCGCGGATGCGCATCGATTTGCTGACGGGGCGATTGAACGTGCGATGACGGGGTTCCACCGCGCGGACACACCCCGTCCGGCGCGCGAAGCAGTAAAGAGATGCAGCGGCGCCCGCCAATCTACGGCACGCGGATGCGCACCGATTGGCTGACAGGGCGATTGAGCGTGCGATGATGGGGTTCCACCGCGCGGATGCGCACCGATTCGCTGACGGGGCGATTAATCGTGCAATGACGGGGTTGCCCCGTGCGGACGCATCCCGTCCGGCGCGCGAAGCGGCAAAGAGATGCGGCGCCGCCCGCCAATCTACGGCACGCGGATGCGCACCGATTGGATTGTGCAGTTTTGGCGGGGCGGATGAGCGCGATCATAGGATAATACCGCGCGGACACACCTCGTCCGGCGCGCGAAGCGGCAAAGAGATGCGGCGCCGCCCGCCAATCTACGGCACGCGGATTCGCACCGTCTGGATTGTACAGTTTTGGCGGGGCGGATGAGCGCGATCATAGGATAATACCGCGCGGACGCACCCCGTCCGGCGCGCGAAGCGGTAAAGAGATGCAGCGGCGCCCGCCAATCTACGGCACGCGGATGCGCACCGATTGGCGCATGCCGAGCACATAGTACCCGATCTCGATTGCGCCCGTCTCCCCCTCCGGCAAGCGAACCGACGCGCGCACCGTGCGAACCGAGCGCGCGGGGACGGTCGTGCCCGTGCCCTCCATCGCGGTGAGCGCATCGCCTGGCACGGCGAAAATTTCGATGTATTCATAGGGGAACAGGCTCGTGTTTGTAAGCGTGATTTCGCAGTTTACCACATCGCCCTCGCGCGCGAAGGTCGCCTCGGCGCGCAGATTCGTGCCCAGTACAAACGCGAGCACCGCGCTGCCGAGCAGCACGAATATGACCAAAAGTGCGATGTTCGCCTTCCTCATGCCATCACTTCCTTTCGCACAAATATAGCACATCAAACCTAGGATGTCCATTCCGCCCTACCCCGATTCCGCGCGTTTCTACATTCGTTACACGAGCGCCATGCGAAAAACTTTGTAATTGGCAGGAAGATGCAGTATAATAGCATGGGAATCTATGATTGGAGATGATCTTTGCCTATGAAGGTCGTACTGCTCGACGGTTACAGCCTGATGTACCGCGCCTATCACGCGCTCGCCGCCGCGCCGATGTCCGCGCCCGACGGCACGCCCACAACGGCGGTGCACGGCTTTGTCTCGATGCTCCTTCGGCTCATCGAGGA
The DNA here is from genome assembly GCA_050945995.1 of Christensenellales bacterium. GTDB lineage: Bacteria > Bacillota > Clostridia > Christensenellales > Aristaeellaceae > RUG11247. The sequence goes on along the minus strand of JBMNUA010000008.1, from coordinate 23,254 downwards.
CGAAGCGCCGGAGCGCATGGCCGTGGCGTTCGACGCGAAGGCGGCGACCTTCCGGCACGCGCTTTACACCGATTATAAGGCGACGCGCTCGCCCATGCCGGACGATCTGCGCGCGCAGGACCCCGTCATCCGCGAGATCCTCGGTCTGATGGGCATCTTTATGATCGAATCCCCCGGCTACGAGGCGGACGACATTTTGGGCGCGCTGTCCGCGCGCTGCGAGGCATCCGGCGACGACGCGCTGATCGTCACCGGCGACCGCGACGCCTTCCAGCTCGCGGGCGCGCACACCACCGTCCTGTACACGCGCAAGGGCATTTCCGACACCGTGCGCGTGGACGCCGATTATGTGCGCGAACGCTACGGCGTAAACCCCGCGCAGCTTGTCGATGTGAAGGCGTTGATGGGCGACGCGTCCGACAACATCCCAGGCATCTCCGGCATCGGCGAAAAGACGGCGCTCAAGCTGATCGTGCAATATACAACCCTCGAGGAGGCACTCGCGCGCGCGGAAACCGACCAGAAGGGCAAACTGCGCGAGCGGCTGATCGAGCAGGCGGATAAAGCGGTGATGAGCAAGCAGCTCGCCGCCATCGACCGGAATATGCCGCTTGACCTCTCGCCCGCCGACCTCGTCATCGGCGATATCGGGGGCGCGCTTTCGCGGCTGCGCGAATTGGGCATGAACCAGACCGCGACGCGGCTTCAAAAGCTGACCAAGCGGCGCGAAACGAGCGTGCCCCAGCCCGAAGCCGAGGCAGTCGGCGTCGAGATCATAGATGATTTGCAAGCGTTTCAGACGCGGTGCGCGGCGATCGCTAAAACAGCGAAATGGGCGGCGATCGACGCGGGGCACGCGTTCACCGTCGCGGCAGACGGCGGCGCGAAATTGTCCCTCGCGCTCGGCGGAGGCGATCTGCTCACCCCCGGCGTGACGCGCGAGGAGGCGCTCGCCGCCGCCGCGCCGCTTCTTGAATCAAATATCAAAAGGTATACCTGCGGCATCACGCTCGCGGGCGATTGGGACGATGTCGCGCTTATGGCGTATTGCTTGAGCCCGCAGCGCAAGGGCTTTGATGTCGAGACGCTTGCGGCGGATGCGGGCATCGACGCGTCGCATCCCGCGTCCGCGCTTCGACCGCTCGCCGAGTTATATGAAGAATCGCTCGCCGCGGACGGCATGACGCGCCTGTATCATGAGATCGAGCTGCCGCTCAGCCGCGTGCTGCGCGAGATGGAGCGCGAGGGCTTCCAGATCGACGCGGACGCGCTGAAATCCCTGGGCGAAACCTTCCGCGCGCGCATCGCCGCGCTCACAGAGGAAATCCACGCGCTCGCCGGCGAGCCGGTGAACATCAACTCGCCCAAGCAGCTTTCGGAGCTTTTGTTTGAAAAGCTCGGTCTGCCCAGGCCGAAAAAGACCTCGCTGGGCTATTCCACCAGCGCGGAGGTGCTCGAATCGCTCGCCCCGCAGTACCCGATCTGCGATAAAATCCTCGAGTACCGCAAATATAAAAAGCTCGAGGGCACCTATGTCGATGCGCTCATCGCGCTTTCAGACGAGAACGGGCGCGTGCACACCACCTTCGAGCAGACCGCGACCGCGACCGGGCGCATCTCCTCGCTCGAGCCGAATTTGCAGAACATCCCCGTGCGCACGGAGCTCGGGCGCGGGATCCGCGCGGCGTTCATCGCGCGCCCCGGCTGGCTGCTCGTCGATGCGGACTATTCGCAGATCGAGCTGCGCGTGCTCGCGCACATCTCCGAGGATGCGACGATGATCGACGCGTTTTTAAACGGCGAGGACATCCACCGGCGCACCGCCGCGGAGGTCAACCAGATCGCCCCTTCCGATGTCACGGGCGAGATGCGCTCCGCCGCGAAGGCGGTCAACTTCGGCATCGTCTACGGGATTTCGGATTATACGCTCGCGCGCAACCTGAACGTCTCCCGCGCGCAGGCGCGCGACTACATCGACCGCTACTTCGCCCGCTACCCGGGCGTGAAGCGGTACATGGACGAAATCGTCGCCTTCGCGCGCGAAAACGGCTATGTGTCCACGGTGCTGGGTCGCCGCCGCTATATCCCCGAGATCAAGAGCGAGAACTACAACATGCGCGCCTTCGGCGAGCGCTGCGCCATGAACAGCCCGATCCAGGGCACCGCCGCCGACATCATCAAACTGGCGATGATCCGCGTGCGCGACCGCCTGAAAGACGCGGGGCTGCAGGCGCGGCTGATCCTGCAGGTGCACGACGAACTGCTCGTCGAAGCGCCGGAGGGCGAGGCGGACGTTGCCGCGCAGATCCTGCGCGCGTGCATGGAATCGGTCGCGACGCTGAAAGCGCCTTTGAAAACCGATATATCCGTTGGGAGGAATTGGCTTGCTTGCAAATAACACCCTGATTCTGGGGCTGACGGGCGGCATGGGCAGCGGCAAGAGCGAAGCCGCGCGCGCGCTCGCGGAATTGGGCGCGGTGCACATCGACGCCGACGCCATCTCGCGCGCCATCACCGCGCCGGAGGGCGAAGCGCTTTCCGAAATCCGCGAAACCTTCGGCGACAAGGTGTTCCAGGTGGACGGCTCGATCGACCGGCGCGCGCTCGCCGATGTGGTGTTCGAGGACGCGGCGGCGCGCCGCGCGCTCGAGGCGATTGTGCACCCGCGCGTGCAGCGCAGGTCGCTCGAGGCGATCGACCGCGCGCGCGCGGACGGCGCGGCGGCGGTGATCCTGGACGTGCCGCTCCTGTTTGAGACGGGCATGGACGCGCTTTGCGACGCGACATGGGTCGTCATAAGCGATCCGGAGGAGCAGATCCGCCGGGTGATGGAGCGCGACGGGCTCACGCGCGAGGAGGTCGAAATCCGCCTTGCCGCGCAGATGACCGACGAGGAGCGCGCCGCGCGCGCAACGCGGGTGATCCGAAACGATCAGGATTTGGAAAAGCTCGCGCAGGACGTCGCTGCCGCCTACCACCAGTTCATCAAAAGCGCAAAATAACCGCCGGGGGAACACATGGCATTCAAAAGAAAAAGAAGGCGAACATCGGGCGCGCTGCGTCTTGTGATGACCGCGCTGATCGCTATTTTGGTCATCGGGATGATTGCTCTGGGCTATCTCATGCTCATCCATTCGCGCGCGGCGCACTATCCGGTGCTCTATGTGCCGCAGATCACGCTTGCCGCCCAGGAGAACCGCATCCCCGCGCCCTATGTCGCGGCGGTGATCATGGCGGAGTCCTCCTACGATCCGCAGGCGGTTTCATCCGTCGGCGCGATGGGGCTGATGCAGATCATGCCCGACACGGGCGACTGGATCGCCGGCAAGCTCGGCGAGACCTACGACCAGGCGCGCATGTTCGAGCCCGACACCTCGATCCGTTACGGAAGCTGGTATCTGGGCTTTCTGATGGACCGCTACGGCGGCGACATGATCTCGGCGACCGCGGCGTACCACGCCGGGCAGGGCACGGTAGACAACTGGCTGCGCGACCCTGCGCTCAGCCCCGACGGCAAGACGCTGGCGGGCATCGGCTACGAAACGACCGCTACATATGTGAAACGGGTGCTCAAATACTATGATTACTATCAAAAAGCTTACGCTGCTGACGCTCCTTAGCGCGCTTGTCTGCGCATTGATACTGCCCGCAGCGGGCGAGGGCGTCGATCTGACGAATGCCGATATCACCATCGGCTACGCCGCCGCCTCGGGCGCAAAACTCAACCCCTTTTTATGCGCCGAGCGCGACATGCTCAGCATCAACGCGCTTGTGTACGAGCCGCTCTTCGAGCTCGACGCGCAGATGCGTCCGCGCGCTGTGCTCGCCGACAACTGGACGCAGGACGACAAAACCTGGCAGATCGAGATCCGCCCGGGCATCCTGTTCCACAACGGCATCGAGCTTTCGGCGCAGGACGTGGCGGACTCCTACTCCCTATACAAGCAGGCGGGCGAAAAAAACCCCTATCACGCGCGGCTCTCGCTGGTCACATCCATCGAGGCGACCGGCGCGTACACGCTCGCCGTCACGGGGCGGTATCCGGGGATGATCACGCTCTACGCGCTCACCTTCCCCGTGGTGCAGCGCGGCACGGCGACGACGACCCTGCCGATGGGCACAGGCCCGTACTGGTACATCCACTATCAGGAGGATGTCGGCGCGCGGCTGGAGGCGAACCCCTTCTGGTGGAAACAGCAGCCGGAGATCGAGAGCATCGCGTTTCGGCATTTCTACTTGGTATCCGAACAGCTCTCCGCGCTGCAAGCAGGCGAGATCGAGCTATTCCAAACCCGCTCCTCCGCTGCCGCGCTCACAAAAAAACTGTCGTATGCGACCTCGCTTGACTACACCACAAGCGCCTATGAGATGCTCGTTCCGAACCTTTCGGGCGCGATGGCGGACGTGCGGCTGCGCAAGGCGATCCTCTACGCGATCGACTACAACACGCTGATCGCGAACGTCTACCTCGACATGGCGCAGCAGTGCGAGGTGCCCGTGCCGCCCGGCTCGTGGCTCTACGAGAGCAAAAGCGCGGTCTACCATTACAGCCCCGAGCGCGCGCTGCAGTACCTCTACGACGCGGGCTGGGCGGATCAGACGGGCAACAACCTGCTCTCCAAAGTCGAGGGCGATATGCTTCAATACATCAGCTTTGAGATCATCACCTACGACGACGCGGCGTCGAACGTGCGCGGGAACGCCGCCGCGCAGATCGCAGAGAACCTGCGCACCGTGGGGATCGACGCGACCGTCGTCAAACTGACAAAATCTGAGGTTTCCAAGCGGTTGCGCAACGGGGACTACGATCTCGCGCTCGTCGCGGCGAACCTATCCGAAATCCCGAACCTTGTGCCGCTGTTATCCGAGGACGGCGCGCTCAATTTCTCAAACACAGCGTCGGACGAGACCAACCAGCTGCTCGCCGCGACCGTTTCCGCGGCCGACGAGCCCGCGCTCAAGGCGGCGTACAGCGCGATCCAGCTACACATCGTGGACGAATTGCCCGTGATGGGGCTATGCTTCCGCACGGGGATGCTGCTCGCCACGCGCCCGCTCGCGGGGCTGACCGGGGTGCGCGAGTACGACGCCTACAACGGCATGGAGTTTTTATCGAAATGACGCGCATCTTCGAGCGCCTATCGCGCATGCCGGGCAAGACCGCGCTTTGGCACATGGATTTACGAACCGGCGCGGCGACCGCGCATCGGGCGGATCTGCCGCTGATCGCCGCGAGCGTGATCAAGCTATTTATCATGGCGGAGGCGTTCCGCCAATTTGAGTCCGGCGCGTTTGACCCGCGCGAGGCGTTTATCATCACGCCCGAAGCCAAACTGCCCTCCTGCGGCGCGCTCACCTACATGCACGACCATCTGCGCGTGACCGCGATGGACCTTGTCACGCTGATGATCATCCTAAGCGACAACACCGCGACGAACCTATTGATCGACCGGCTCGGGATGCCCGCGATCAACGCTTTGATCGCGGACTACGGGTTTTCGGGCTGCGCGCTCAACCGCAAGCTATTCGACCGCGAGGCGTCGCTGCGCGGCGTTCAAAATTACGTCACCGCGCGCGGCGTGGGCGAATTCCTACTTGCCATCTGGGAGCGCAGGCTGATCTCGCCCGCCGCGTCCGACCGCATGCTCCGCATCCTACGCGATCAGCGGCTCAACGGGAAGATTCCGTTCTTTCTCGACTGCCCGGTCGCGCACAAGACCGGCGAGGACGACGGAATCACCCACGACGCCGCCATCGTGATGAGCGAGCGACCGTTCATCCTCGTGATGCTCGCAAACGAGGTGCATGTACCCGCGTTCGAGCGGCTGATGCAGGACGCGGCGCGAGGGTTTGCGGGGGGAGACGCATAGGGAACGCTATCCAGGGGGTGTCGGAGGGAACGTCGGAGGGCGCTGCCCTCCGAACCACCCGCTCAAGGGCTGGCGCCCTTGAGAATCCCGATGACGCGCACCGCGGGCATTCGCCCACGGTGCGCGGAGGGACGAGGCGAGTTTGTGCAGGAGCAATTTGACCGAGGCATACGAAAAGGCAGGAAAAACAGAGGTGCATGCAATGCGCGAGGATATTTCATTTTACATGAGGGATGGCAGGTTTCAATATCGCGCCGGTGCGATCATACGGCGGGACAACCATATGTTGCTTGTCAGAAATCGCGGTTCATCCTACTACTATACCGTGGGCGGCAGGGTGAAATACGGCGAAACCGCGCAGGAAACCGTGCTGCGCGAGGCGTATGAGGAAACCGGCGTTTCTATGAAAATTGAGCGGCTGGTGTTCATCCACGAAAACTTCTTTGTCGAAGAAACGAGCGAAGAGCCGTTCCACGAGATCTGTCTATTCTTCCTGATGCGAGAGAACGAGCTGCCGGAGCGAACGCAATTCATCCGCACATCATTTCAAGAGGAGTACACGGATGCGGCGCTTTGTTGGCTGCCCATGGATCAATTGGATCAGTTTGCGATACACCCCGAATTTCTGGCGACTGCGCTACCACGCATGGACGAGGGGATCAAGCATTTCGTCACAGGGAAGAAATAGCAAAAACGCCCGGCAAAAAACCGGGCGTTTTTATATCTTCATTTACATCCTTGCGAGGATCGCGTCCGTCATCTCCATCGTGCCGAGTGCGGGCGCGCCCGGCGCGGCGAGGTCGAAGGTGCGCAGCCCATCCGCGATGGCGGATTTCACCGCGCGCTCCACGCGATCCGCCGCATCCGGCATCCCGAGCGAAAGCCGGAGCATCATCGCAACCGACAGGATCGTGGCGATGGGGTTCGCCGCGCCCTTGCCCGCGATATCGGGCGCAGAGCCATGGATCGGCTCATACAGCCCGCGCGTGCCCGCGCCGAGCGACGCGGACGCGAGCATGCCGATCGACCCGGTCAGCATCGACGCCTCATCCGAGAGGATATCGCCGAACATATTGCTCGTCACCATCACATCGAACTGCGCGGGGTTGCGGATCAGCTGCATCGCGGCATTATCCACCAGCATATCCGAATATTCGACATCGGGGTACTCCTTCGCAAGCGCGTGCATCCCCTCGCGCCACAGCCGCGAGCTTTCGAGGATGTTCGCCTTATCCACGCTCACCAGCCGCTTGCCGCGCGTTCTCGCCAGCTCAAACGCGACCACGCCGATCCTGCGGATTTCGAGCTCGGAATATCGCTCCGTATCATACGCCTCGACGCCGCCCTCGCCCATGCGCCTGCCGCGCTCGCCGAAGTAGATGCCGCCCGTCAACTCGCGCACGATCATCAGATCAAACCCGTTCTCGATGCGATCCGGGCGCAGCGGGCACGCGTCGCGCAATTCCGGGTAGAGCGCCGCCGGGCGCAGATTCGCGTACAGCCCCAGCGCCCCGCGCAGCCCAAGCAGCGCGCGCTCCGGGCGCAAATCCCCGGGAAGATCGTCCCATTTCGGGCCGCCCACCGCGCCGAGCAGCACGCTGTCGCAGCCGAGCGCGTCCACCACGGTCTGATCGGGCAGCGGCGCGCCCGTTTGGTCGATCGCGCAGCCGCCGGCGAGCAGTTCAACGTACTCAAATTCGCCCACGGCGTCGAGCACGCGCGTTGCGGCGTGCACGATCTCCGGACCGATGCCGTCGCCGCGCACAAGACCAATTTTCTTCTTCATCGGTCGTCCTCCAGTTTTCCCGCCTTGACCGCCTCGATCAGCCCGCCCGACATCAAAATATCGCGCATGAACGGGGGCATGGGCGCGACATCGAACGCCGCGTTCGCCGTGCGGTTGTAGATTTTGCCGTTTTCAAAGTCCACCTCGACCGCATCGCCCTCTTGAATGCCCGCTGCCGCCTCCGGGCACTCGAGGATCGGCAGCCCGATGTTGATGGCGTTTCGCATGAAGATGCGCGCAAAGCTCGCCGCGATCACGCACGAAATGCCGGACGCGCGGATCGCAATCGGCGCATGTTCGCGCGACGAGCCGCAGCCGAAGTTGCGCCCGCCGACCATGACATCGCCCGGCTGCACGCGCGAGACGAAGGTTTTGTCGATGTCCTCCATGCAGTGCGCCGCCAATTCCTTGAGGTCTGTGGTGTTCAGGTGGCGTGCGGGGATGATGACATCGGTATCGATATTGTCGCCATATTTGATCGCCTTGCCCTGCGCCTTCATTTACATCTCCTCCTTCTCGAGCATGTCGGGGGTAACAAGCCGCCCCGCTATCGCCGATGCCGCCGCGACCGCCGGGCTTGCGAGGTACACCTCCGAGCCGGTGTGCCCCATGCGCCCCACGAAATTGCGGTTCGTGGTCGCGACCGCGCGCTCGCCGTCGGCGAGGATGCCCATGTGCCCGCCCAGGCACGGGCCGCAGGTGGGCGTGGAGACCGCGCAGCCCGCTTCGACAAAGTCCTTGAGCAGCCCCAGGTTCATCGCGTCCAGATAGATCTTCTGCGTCGCGGGGATGATGATCGCGCGCACGCCCTTTTTCACCTTCTTGCCGCGCAGGATGTCCGCGGCAATCTGCAAATCCTCCAGCCGCCCGTTCGTGCACGAGCCGATCACCACCTGATCGATCGGCAGATCGCCCGCCTCATCCACGGGGCGCGTGTTCTCCGGCAGGTGCGGGAACGCCGCGGTGGGCTTGATTTCCGATAGATCGATCTCGTACACCTCGTCGTACACCGCGTCCTCGTCCGCGCGGTAGACGACGGGCGCGTTCGCGCCGTGCGCGCGCAGGTATTCGATCGTCTGCTCGTCCACCTCAAACACGCCGTTTTTCGCGCCCGCCTCGATCGCCATGTTCGCCATGCACAGCCGATCCGACACGGTCAGCTGCGAGACCCCCGCGCCGGTGAACTCCATGGACTGGTACAGCGCGCCGTCCACGCCGATTTTCCCGATGATGTAGAGGATGACGTCCTTGCCCGACACATGCCGGCACAGACTCCCCGTCAGATGGAAGCGGATCGCGCCGGGCACCTTGAACCAGAGCTTGCCCGTCGCCATCACGCAGGCGAGGTCGGTCGAGCCCACGCCCGTGGAGAACGCGCCGAGCGCGCCGTAGGTGCAGGTGTGCGAGTCCGCGCCGATCACGAGATCGCCCGCCGTCACCAGCCCCTTTTCGGGGAGCAGCGCGTGCTCGATGCCCATCTCGCCCACATCATAAAAGTGCTTGATGCCCATGCGGTTTGCGAAATTGCGTACGCGCTTGACCTGCTCGGCGGCTTTGATGTCCTTGTTGGGGGTAAAATGATCCATCACCAGCGCGATCTTCTCGCGGTCAAACACATTATCCCGCCCCAGCCGCTCAAATTCCGCGAGCGCAAACGGCGCGGTGATGTCGTTTCCAAGCGCAAAATCCACCTTCGCCAATACCAGCTCGCCCGGCGTCACCTTTTCAACACCCGCGTGCGCGGCGATGATCTTCTGGCTCATCGTCATGCCTGACATGCGCATGCCCTCCCTTCCTCATCGCGGGTGAGTTTGTATTCAATCGAATCGACCAGCGCCCGCCAACTGGCCTCGATGATGTCGGTGGAAACGCCCACCGTCGTCCAAACGCGCGCGCCGTCCGTGGATTCGATCAGCACCCGCACGCGCGCGGCGGTGGCGCTGTCCGCTTCCAGTACGCGCACCTTGTAGTCCGTCAGCCACATGTCCGCAAGCTGGGGGTAGAACACGCTCAGCGCCTTGCGGATGGCGAGGTCGAGCGCGTTGACCGGTCCGTTGCCCATCGCCGCGGTCGTCTCCTCGCGCCCGTCCACGTTCACGCACACCATCGCCGAGCACGGCATCTCGCCGTCCGGCGCGGGGGACTCCCCGGTGGTGCGGTAGAGTACCAGCGAGAAATGCGGGGTGAACCGCCCGAGCAGCCGGCGCACGAGCAGTTCAAAGCTCGCGTCCGCCGCCTCGAATTGGTAGCCCTGGTGCTCCAAATCTTTGAGCGATTCGATGATGCGCGCGATTTCCGGCGAATTCTTGCGCAAATCCGGCGCATACGCCTTCACCTTCTCGATCACCGTCGAGCGCCCGGAGACCTCGGATGCGAGGAAGCGGCGGGCGTTGCCCACCCGTTCGGGCTCGATGTGCTCGAAGGAGCGCGGCAGTTTCAGCACGCCGTCCACATGCATGCCGCCCTTGTGCGCAAACGCGCTCGCGCCGGTGAACGGCTTTGATTTGCGGATGCTGACGTTTGAAATTTCCGCGACGCGCGCCGCGGTCGGCTTGAGCGCGGTCAAATCCACGCCCGGGGACGGGTAGCCCTTTTTGAGCATGAGATCGGGGATCACGACGCTCAAATCCGCGTTGCCGCAGCGCTCGCCGTAGCCGATGAATGTGCCCTGCACATGCGCCGCGCCCGCCTCGACCGCGAGGATGGTGTTCGCGACGGCGCAGCCCGCGTCGTCGTGGCAATGGATGCCGATGCGCGTGTCCGGGAAGCGCGCGGCGACGGCGGCGACGGTGGATATGATGTCCGAGGGCATGGTGCCGCCGTTTGTGTCGCACAGGCAGAGGACGTCCGCGCCGCCGCGCTTTGCCGCGTCGAGCACTTGAAGCGCGTATTCCGCGTTGTCAAAATAGCCGTCGAAGAAGTGCTCCGCATCGAAGATCACCTCGCGCCCGCGCGCCTTGAAAAAGGCGATGGTGTCGTACACCAGCGCGAGGTTCTCCTCGTCGGTCGCGCCGAGGATTTCGCGCACATGAAGCAGCCACGATTTTCCGAAGATCGCGACCGCGGGCGTGTCGGCGGCGAGCAGGGAGACGACGTTCGCGTCGTCCTCGACCTTGATCCCCTTGCGCCGGGTCGAGCCGAACGCGCACAATTTCGCGTGCTGAAGGGGAACGCCGCGCATCTTCTCAAAAAACTCGATGTCCTTCGGGTTCGAGCCGGGGTTGCCCGCCTCGATGTAGTCAACGCCAAACGCGTCGAGCGCGCGCGCGATGTTTAGTTTATCGCGCACCGAAAACGAGATGCCCTCCGCCTGCGCGCCGTCGCGCAGCGTGGAATCGAATACCTCAAATGGTCGCAATCGCCTCACCTCGCCTCCAGTATTTTGTTCACTCCGTTGATGTACGCCAGTATGCTCGATTCGATGATGTTCGTGGACAGCCCGCGCCCGGTCACGGTCTCGCCGCCGTTTTTCAAACGGACGATCACCTCGCCCAGCGCGTCCTTGCCCTCGGAGATGGAGTGAATCGCGTAGTCCTCGAGCTCGTGGCAGTCAAGCCCCACGAGCTTATCGATCGCCTTGTACGCCGCGTCGATGGGCCCGTCGCCCAGCGCGACCTCCTCGGTCACCTTGTCGCCGCTCTTTAAGCTGATCACGCAGCTCGCGGTCGCGTAGTTGCCCGCGTGCACGGAGAAGCGGTCGAGCTCGTACACGCCGCTGCGCGCGGTGATCGTCGAATCGACAATCGCCTCGATGTCGCGGTCGGTCACGGTCTTTTTCTTGTCGCACAGCGCCTTGAACTGCTCGAAGAACTCGTTCACCTGCGCGGGCTCGAGCTTGTAGCCCATCTCCTCCAGCCGCGCCTCGAAGGCGTGCCTGCCGGAGTGCTTGCCCAGCACCATACGGTTTTTGTTCAGCCCGATGGATTCGGGGGTCATGATCTCATAGGTGGTGCGCTCCGCCATCACACCGTGCTGGTGGATGCCCGATTCGTGCAAAAACGCGTTCACGCCGACGATGGGCTTGTTGAGCGGCACGGTCATGCCGATGATGCCGTATACCAGCCGGCTGGTGCGGTAGATTTGCTTTGTGTCGATGCGCGTGTCCGCCTCGTAGTAGCTCTTGCGGGTTTTCAGCGCCATCACGATCTCCTCGAGCGACGCGTTGCCGGCGCGCTCGCCCAGCCCGTTGATCGTGCACTCCACCTGCGTCGCACCCGCCTTCACCGCCGCGAGCGAGTTGGCGACGCCCATGCCCAAATCGTCGTGGCAATGCACCGACAATGCCGCGCGGTCGAGGTTCGGCACGTTCTCACGCAGATACCCGATCAGCCGCGCCATGTCCTCCGGGGTCGCAAAGCCCACGGTGTCGGGCACGTTCACGCAGGTCGCGCCCGCGTCGATCGCGGCGGTCAGTACCTTGGCGAGGAACGCCGGGTCGCTGCGCGTGGCGTCCTCGGCGGAAAATTCGACGTCCGAGAGGTACTGTTTCGCGTGCTTGATCGCAAAGATCGTCTGCTCGAGCACCTGCTCGGGCGATTTTCTGAGTTTATGCTTCATGTGCACGGGCGAGGTCGCCAGAAACACATGGATGCGCGGGGCGACCGCGCCCTTGAGCGCATCGTAGGACGCGTCGATGTCCTTGGCGAGCGCGCGCGAGAGCGAGGCGACGGACGCGTTTTTCACCGTCTGCGCGATGGTGCGCACCGACTCAAAATCGCCCGGCGAGGAGATCGCGAACCCCGCCTCCATCACGTCCACGCCCAGCCGCTCGAGCTGGCGCGCGATCTCGATCTTCTCCTGCAAATTCATGCTGCAGCCCGGCGCCTGTTCGCCGTCGCGCAGCGTGGTGTCAAATATCTGTATCTGTCTCATACGACCGCCCCCTTGTCCGCTGATGATACCTGGCTTGCATATCGCTTGAGATAGCCCGTCAGTTCCGGCATGGGGCGCAGCGTCTCCTCGTTTCGCCGCCGCGCGAGCTCCGCCTCCGAAACGAGGAGGTCGAGCCGGTTGTTCGGGATGTCGATGGCGATCTCGTCGCCCTCGTGCACATAGGCGATGGCGCCGCCCGCGCTCGCCTCGGGCGAAATGTGCCCGATCGACGCACCGCGCGATGCGCCGGAGAACCGCCCGTCGGTGATCAGCGCAACCGCGCTGCCAAGCCCCATGCCCGCAATCGCGGAAGTCGGGCCCAGCATCTCGCGCATGCCCGGGCCGCCGGAGGGGCCCTCGTAGCGGATCACGATCACGTCCCCCGGCACAATCGCGCCGGCGTAGATCGCCGCAATCGCCCCTTCCTCGCCGTCGAACACGCGCGCGGGGCCTTTGTGCACGAGCATCTCCGGCGCGACGGCGCTGCGCTTGACCACCGCGCCGTTTGGCGCGAGCGACCCGAACAGCGCGGCGAGCCCGCCCGTCTGCGCGTAAGGATTGTTTGCGGGGCGGATGACGCGCTCGCCCTTTGCCGGGTGCGCGCGCGCGAGCGCGCCCATGGGGATGCCGGAGACGGTCTGCGCGCCCTCGTCGATCAATCCCAGTTTCATCAGTTCGTGGATCACCGCGTGCACGCCGCCCGCGGCATGTAAATCCTGCATGTGATGCGCGCCCGCCGGCGCGAGCCGGCAGAGGTTCGGCGTGCGCGCCGAGACTTCGTTGACGAGGTTTAGGCTAAAATCCAAGCCCGCCTCGCGCGCGATCGCCGCCAGATGCAGCACCGAGTTCGTGCTGCACCCCAGCGCCATGTCCACCGTCAGCGCGTTTTGGAGCGCCGCTGCGGTCACGATGTCGCGCGCGCGCAGATTCTCCCGAAACAATTGAACGCTGCGCGCGCCCGCCGCCTTCGCCAGCCGCGTGCGCGCGGCGTATACCGCGGGGATCGTGCCGTTGCCCGGCAGCGCGAGCCCGAGCGCCTCCGACAAACAGTTCATGGAGTTTGCCGTGAACATGCCCGAGCACGAGCCGCAGCCGGGGCAGGCGTTGTCCTCGTAGTAGGCGAGCTCGTCGTCGGTCATTTTGCCCGCCGCGCGCGCGCCCACCGCCTCGAATACCGTGTTTAAGTCCATATCGCAGCCGTCGTCGCCGGGGATCGAGAGCATCGGTCCGCCGGAGACGAACACCGCGGGCAGATTGAGCCGAAGCGCCGCCATCAGCATCCCGGGCACGACCTTGTCGCAGTTCGGGATGAACACCAGCGCGTCGAGGGCGTGCGCCTGCGCCATCACCTCCGCGGAGTCGGCGATCAATTCGCGCGAGGCGAGCGAATAGCGCATGCCCGCGTGCCCCATGGCGATGCCGTCGCAAACCGCGATCACATTGAACTCCAGGGGCGTCCCCCCCGCCGCGAGCACGCCGTCTTTGACTGCGCGCGCGATCTGGTTCAAATGCGTGTGCCCCGGCACGATCTCGTTAAACGAGTTGACGATGCCGATGATGGGCTGTTGTATCTGCGCATCCGTCAGCCCGCTCGCCTTCAATAGCGAGCGATGCGGCGCGCGCGCAAAACCGCGCTTGATGTCGTCGCTTCGCATGGGTTACCTCTCCTCTTCCGGCTTCCAGCTCATGTTCTTTCGCAGCTCGCGCCCGACCGTCTCGACGGGGTGCGCCTGCTCCATGCGCCGGCGCGCGTTGAACCCGGGGCGGTTCGCCTGGTTCTCGAGGATCCAGTTGCGCGCGAACGTGCCGTCCTGAATCTCGCCGAGCACCTTTTTCATCTCTTTTTTGGTCTCGTCTGTGATGATGCGGTTGCCGACGGCGTAATCGCCGTACTCGGCGGTGTCGGAGATCGAGTAGCGCATGAACGATAGCCCGCCCTGCACCACCAAATCGATGATCAGCTTCATCTCGTGCACGCACTCGAAATACGCGCTCTCGGGCTGATAGCCCGCCTCGACCAGCGTCTCAAACCCCGCCTTCATCAGCGCCGCAACGCCGCCGCAGAGCACGCTCTGCTCGCCGAAGAGGTCGGTCTCCGTCTCCTCCTCGAAGGTCGTCTCGAGCACGCCCGCGCGCGCGCCGCCGATGCCCGACGCATACGCCAGCGCCTGTGCGTGCGCGTCGCCGGTTGCATCTTGATAAACGGCGATCAGGCACGGAACGCCCTTGCCCTCCTGATACTGGCTGCGCACCGTGTGCCCGGGTCCCTTCGGCGCGACCATGATGACGTTCACATTCGCGGGCGGCACGATCTGCCCGTAGTGGATGTTAAAGCCGTGCGCGAACATGAGCGTCGCACCAGCCTTGAGGTAGGGCGCGATGTCCTTTTCGTAGAGCGCGGGCTGCTTTTCGTCGTTGACGAGGATCATCACCATGTCGGCGGCTTTGACCGCGTCCGCGGTCAGCATCACGGTCAGCCCCGCCTCGCGCGCCTTTTCTGCGGATTTCGAGCCCTCGTACAGCCCGACCACGACGTTGTAGCCGCTGTCTTTTAGGTTCAGCGCGTGCGCATGCCCCTGACTTCCATAGCCCACCACCGCAATCGTCTTTCCGCTCAGCAGGTTTTTGTCGCAATCCTTCTCATAAAACATCTTTGCCACTATACCGCACCTCTTTCTTCGTATTCGTCTATATCCACAAGCCGGTTCATGCCGCGCTGTATGGTCGTCGCGCCCGTGCGGGTCAATTCCGCGATCCCGTAGGGTCTCATGTACTCGACAAATGCGTCGAGCTTCGTCGTCTCGCCCGTGATCTCAATCGTCAGCGCCGACGCGCACAGATCGATCACCTTCGCGCGGTAGACCTTTACCGCCTCCATGATCTCGCTGTGGCGCTCCTGCGACGCGGCGACCTTGATCAGCATCAATTCGCGCGTCACGCTCGGCTCGTCGGAGAGCACCACCACCTGCCGGACATCCTCGAGCTTGAGCAGCTGCTTTGTGATCTGCCCCTTGATGTAGTCGTCGCCCGTCGATTTGATCGTCATGCGCGAAATCTTGGGGTCCTCCGTCGGTCCAACGGTCAATGAGTCGATGTTGTAGCCGCGCCGGGCGAACATGCCCGCCACGCGCGTGAGCACGCCGAACTCGTTGTCCACAAGCGCGCCCAGTATGAACGTTCGCTCCTGCATATCATATCCTCCCATTTCCTAGTTGCGTATGCTGTTTTCGACAGAGCCGCCCGGCGGGATCATCGGCAGCACCATCTCGTCCGCGCCGATCACCACATCCACCACCGACGGGCCCTCGCCCGCCGTCGCCGCCGCGAGCGCGTCCTCCAGCTCTTCCGGCGTCTCGGCGCGGTAGCCGCGCGCGCCCATCGCCCGCGCGAAGGCGGCGAAATCCGTCGCCCGCCCGTGGGTGGTGCTCGCGTAACGCTTGTCGTAAAACAGCGTCTGCCATTGGCGCACCATGCCGAGCACGGCGTTGTTTAGTATGACCACCGTGATCGGCAGCCGCTCGCTGACCGCGGTCGCCAGCTCGTGCATGTTCATGTGAAAGCTGCCGTCGCCCGTGAACAAAAGCGTGCGCCTGCCCGAACCCACGCAAGCGCCGATCGCCGCGCCCATGCCAAAGCCCATCGCGCCCAGCCCGCCGGAGGTGACAAGCCCGCGCGGGAACGAGAACGGGCAGTATTGCGCCGTCCACATCTGATGCTGCCCCACGTCGGTGGCGACCATGGCGTCCGCACCGGCGCAGGCGCGCGCGCGCTCCATCACCTGCCGGGGCGAGATCGCGCCGTTTGGCAGCGGCTCATCCGCCTGATGAAACTGCGAAATTTGATCCCACCAATCCGCGTGGCGCATGGGCTTGATTTTCGCGTTCAGCGCGCCGAGCACCGCGGGGATGTCGCCCACCAGGCTGTGATAGGATGGTATGTTTTTGTCGATTTCAGCGGGATCGATGTCGATGTGCAATACCTTCGCGCCCTGCGCGAACTTGGATTTGTCGCCCGTCGCGCGGTCGGAGAAGCGCGTGCCGACGGCGATGATGAGATCTGCCGATTGCATGAATTTGTTTGCGGCGTAGCCGCCGTGCATGCCCGTCATGCCGAGGTTTCGGGGGTGGGAAGTGGGCAGCGCCGTCAGCCCCATGATGCTCATGCCCACGGGCGCGTCGATCAGCTCCGCCAGGCGGGCAAGCGCGTCCGAAGCGTCCGAGCCCACCACGCCGCCGCCCGCATAGATGAACGGGCGCTCGCTCGCGGCGATCAGCCGCCCCGCGCCGTCAACGGCGAGCGGATCGGGCGCGCGCTGCGCGCGCTTTTTCGCGGGCGGCGCGGGCGTGAACTCGCACACGGCGGTCTGTATGTCGCGCGGCACGTCCACGAGCACGGGCCCCGGGCGACCGGACTGCGCGATTTCAAACGCCTCGCGCAGGATGCGCGCCAGATCGCGCACATCTTTGACCATGTAATTGTGCTTGGTGATGGGCATGGTCACGCCCACGATGTCCACCTCTTGGAAGCTGTCGCGCCCGATCAAAGGCAGCGGCACATTGCCCGTGATCGCCACCATCGGCGCGGAATCGTAGTACGCGGCGGCGATGCCCGTCACCAAATTCGTCGCGCCGGGACCCGAGGTCGCGATCGCAACGCCCACGCGCCCCGTCGCGCGCGCATAGCCGTCGGCTGCGTGTGCCGCGCCCTGCTCGTGGCTGGTCATGATGTGCCGGATGCGATCCCGGTTTCGATACAATTCGTCATATAGCGCCAATACCTGACCGCCCGGATAGCCGAACACGGTCGTCGCGCCCTGCTCGATCAGCGTCTCGATGATGATGCCCGCACCGCTCAATTCCATATTCATCCGTACCTCCGTCCTTTGATATGCGAAAAGGGGACTTCCGGCGATGTCTGCCGTGAAGCCCCCTTCTCGCCTCGCCCTATAAACCCATCGGGCGGGTACGATCCGGTCACTGCGCGTTTGAGAGACATTGCCAAGGGCTGAAAGCCTGCGCCGGTACAAGTACCGAGGCAAGCAGAAGGACGACAATGCGAATCGAGCGCCCGGCGGCGATGCGATTGGTCATACTCGGAGCCCCCTTTCAAAATCCCGTATGCGCGCGATGGCGCATGATACAAAAAACCCGCAGTGCGTATCCTGCGGGTTTTCCGATATGCCTCCCCCCGTGTCGGGGCGCCTACCTTGCAGCAATACGCCGAATTTCGCCTACGCCAATAATTCGTACAAGCACGACGGCTAGTACGATGAGCGTAAGGACGAGATTGGCGATTGTCAAAAACATGAATGATTTCTCCTGCAAGTGTTTTGATTAGTATAATGACCCGGCGCGCATCTGTCAAGCATAGTTTTGATTAAATCCGCGAAAGGCGCATAGTATGAAACCCGGAGGTTGATCCCATGCGCATGATGGAATATGACCGCCCGCGCGCCACCGCGTATGCCGCGCGCTGGGCGTTTGAACGAAACCCGAATTACATGGATTTCTCCCTGCTCGGCGGGGACTGCACCAGTTTTGCCTCCCAATGCCTGTACGCGGGCAGCGGGGTGATGAACTACACGCCCGACACCGGCTGGTACTACCTCTCGCCCGGTCGGTACGCGCCGGCGTGGAGCGGCGTGAAGTTTTTCAACCGCTTTCTGACCGAGAACAGGGGAGTAGGTCCGTTCGGGAAAATCGTCGCGCCGGAAGCGCTGTTGCCGGGCGATTTTTTGCAATTGGGCAACGAGCTTCGCTATTATCACACGCTTATTGTGCTCTCAAATGAGGACGGCGACATCCGCATCGCCGCGCACACCATCGACTCCTACGACCGCAGCGTGTCCACCTATCAGTTCACGCGCATGCGCCCCATCCACATCCTCGGCGTGAGAAAGTAATACATCGTGCAATGTATGTTGAGGGTGCCGAAAGACCATTTCCTCCAGAAACACCACAGCATATTGTGCTCATTACCGATTATTTGCACAATATGTTGTGGATCAATCACGGGAAATGGGCTTTTGACATCCGAATCATGTGTTGACAGTATGAGATAGAAAATGTATACTTTTTACAATATGCTTGTAAATAGGCGGGCGCAGGCGCAATACGCAAACCGGCGCAACGAAAGGCAAACAATGATCCAGAAATACAGATGGCTTCCGGTTGCGATGGTTTTGTGCCTGCTTCTCATCGCCGCACAGCTCGCGCGGGCGCATGCCGACAACGGGCAACCCGGCTTTTTTCATGCCGTGGATCAGCATGGCGCGGTGATGCTCATCATTGACCCCGAAAGCGCAAACGTGCTCGACGCGAACGACGCGGCGTGCAGCTATTACGGCTACGCGCGCGCGGAGTTGATCGGCATGTGCATGGACAACATCAACACGCTCCCCCTGCCCGAGATCATCGTGCACACCCGCGACGCCGCGATGCGAAGGCACAACCTCTTTCAATTCCAGCACATGTTGAGCGGCGGCGAGGTGCGCAATGTCGAGGTGCTGTCCTACCCCGTAACGTACGGCGTGCGCCAAGCGCTGTTGTCCGTGATCAACGACACCACCGACCGCATGCTGCTCGAGGATCAGGCGCGCCAACTCACCGCCGCGTGGATCGGGCTGGGCGCGCTCGTGCTGGGTCTGCTCACCGCGATGCTCGCCGCGACGCTGCGCAGCCGCAAGCGGCTTCGGGGCTTGAACCACACGATACGCGATACGAACCGCATGCTCATGACCTTCATCAACGCCCAAGGCGACCTCGCCTATATGAAGGACGCGCGCGGGCGGTATGTGTTTGTCAACCACGCCGTGGAATCCTTCTTTCAAAAGCGCGCCTCCGAGATCATCGGGCTGGACGACCGCGCGCTTGCGGACCCCGCATTCGCCGCGCTGCAGGAGCAGTCCGACCGCGAGGTCATCGAGTTCAGCACGCTCATGCGCACCGACGTCGCGTGGAACGAACACATCTACCGCACCACGAAGTTCCCCGTCAAAATGGCGGACGGGCAGGCGGGTATCGGCGCGTACATCCGCGATGTCACCGAGCAGCGCAAGAGCGAGCGGCGCAGCAAGATGGAGAGCCGCCGGCTGAAAATCCTCTCCGCCATTATGACGCAGGACTTCAAAAGCCTGACCGAGCGGCTCAACTATGTGCTCAACGAGGCGCTCGAGCTCACCGGCAGCCGCTACGGCTATGTGTTTCTCTACGACGATCAGTCAGACGCCTTCTCGCTCAGCTCGTTTACCGCGAGCGTGCTGAAGGACTGCGGCGTCGAGCGCATCAAGACGATGTTCCGGCTCGAGGAGCGCGGGTTCTGGCACGAGGCGGTGTTGAAGCGCGCGCCCGTCGTCGTCAACGACTTTGATATGAACAGCTACAATAGCGGCATGCCCGCGGGGCATATCGCGCTGACGCGCGTCGCCGTCGCACCGGTGGTCATCGACGGGCACATCGTCGCGGTCGCGGGGCTCGCCAACAAGGAAGCGCCGTATGAGGAAAACGACGTCTACGAGCTGATGCTTCTGATGACGGGCGCGTGGAACGAGCACAAGCGGCACGAGGCGCAGGCGCGGCTCGCGTATGAGCGTTCGCGCTATTTGCAAACGCTTGTCTCCATCGCCGACGGCGTGATGGTCGTCGATCATCGCGGGCGGATCGAAATTCTCAACTCCGCGGCGGAGCGGCTCGCGGACTGGCGCGCCGCGGAGGCGATGGGCAAACAGTACGGCGAGGTGTTTGACATCCGCCACGAAACGCCCGGCGAGCATCTCACAGACCCCGTCGCCGACGCGCTCGCCACGGGCGAGGTGCAATCGCTGGGCATGGAAAGCATGCTCACCACCCGCGCGGGCGCGACATACAACCTCGAGGTGAGCGCCGCGCCGATCCGCGACGAGGCGGGCGCAATCGCCGGCGCGGTGGTGGTGTTTCGCGATGTCACCCAGAAAAAACGGCAGCTCGAGCGCATCGAGTATTTAAGCTTCCACGACCCGCTCACGGGGCTTCACAACCGGCGGTACTTAAACGACGCGTTCCCCCGGCTCGACAAGACGGCAAACATGCCCGTCGCCGTCGTCGTGGGCGATGTCAACGGGCTCAAGCTCACAAACGATGTGTTCGGGCATGCCTATGGCGATATTCTTCTCAAGCGCATCGCGCATGTGATCAACCGGTGCAGCCGCCCGGGCGATGTCGTGGTGCGCTGGGGCGGCGACGAGTTCGTGCTGATCCTCCCGGAGACGGACGCGGGCGGCGCGGAGGAGCTGATCGCGACCGTGAAACGCGAATTTGCAAAGGAGAAGGTCAAGGCGGTCAAGGGCTCGATCTCCATGGGCTACGCGCTCAAGGAGCGCCCGGAGATCAACCTCTCGATGGTGCTGAGCATGGCGGAGGAGCATATGTACAGCGTCAAAACCTTTGAGTCGAACGAGGCAAGCCGCAGCACCGTGGGCGACATCATCGAAACCCTGCATCGGCTCAACCCGCGCGAGCGCGAGCATTCCGTCCATGTGCGCGCCTACGCCCAGCGCATGGGCGAAGCGCTCGGCCTGCCCGTCGAGATGGCGCGCAAACTGCGCGACGCGGCGTATTATCACGACATCGGGAAGATCGTGCTCGATACGGAGCTGCTCGACATGCGCCGCCCGCTCTCGGAGAGCGAATGGATCGAAATTCGCAAGCACCCCATCGCGGGGTACCGCGTGCTCAACTCCTTTGACGACACCGTCGATCTCGCCGAGACCGCGCTCGCCCACCATGAGCGCTGGGACGGCATGGGCTACCCGCGCGGGCTCGCGGGCGACGAAATCCCGCTGCTCGCGCGCATCGTCGCGGTCACCGAGGCGTATGAGCGCATGACAAACGCCGCCGACGGCGCGCGCACGCTCACGAAGGCGCAGGGCATCGCGGAGCTGTGGCGAAACGCGGGCACGCAGTTTGATCCGGAGATCGTCGAGGCGTTTACAAGCCTTCTGGAATCAGAGGATTGAGCCTTCAAGGTTTGCGCATAAACTCCGAGAGGTATGGAGGGTGTGAACCCTCCATATTCAATCATTTTTATCGGCTTTGCCGGTGAAAATGGATTCGTCCATAGGGCGCGCTTGCCCGCCCGACGACGAATCGGAACATGCAGCCGGATTTCGCCCGAATTTTCGCTCGAAAATTCAGAAATCCGCGTCTTCGTTCCTTCGGCTTGTACATGAACGCAGTTCATGTGCAAGCCATGTCATTCACCATTCAAAGATCGCGCCCGCGTGCGTCAACCCGCCGCCAAAGCCGTAGATCAATACCTTGTCCCCCCGCTGCACACGCCCATCGCGCACAGCGTCGATCAGCGCAAGCGGGATCGATGCGGAGGAGGTGTTCCCGTAGCGCTCGACGCTCGTGAGCATCTGCTCGCGCGCGAACCCAAGCCGCTCGCGCATGGCGTCGATCATCCGCAAGTTCGCGCTGTGGGGAATGAACCAGTCGATGTCCGCCGGCGTAAGCCGCGCCTCGTCCATGAGGGCGGTGATGCGCTCGGTGATCGTGCGCACCACATAGGTGTACAGCGCCTGCCCGTTTTGGCGGATCACGCGCGGCTTTTCGACGGGCACGCCATTCACCGAAGGCGAAAACGCGCTCAAATATACCTTGTCGGCGAGATCGCCGTCCGTGCCATAGGTGAACGCAAAGCGCTTATTGTCGCTCGCCCGCTCGATCAGCATCGCGACCGCCGCGTCGCCAAAGAGGATGCATGTGCCGCGGTCGGTATAATCCACCGCCTTGCTGAGCGTCTCCGCCGCGATGAGCAGCACCTTTTTCGCAAGCCCGCCCGCGAGGTACGCGTTTGCGGTGATCATGCCGTAGGCGAAGCCCGAGCAGGCGGCGTGCAGATCGAACGTGCCCGCGCCGCGGATGCCGAAGCGCCCGGAGACAAGCGCCGCGACGGACGGCGTGAGGTGGTCGGGCACGAGCGCGGAGACGAGCACGACATCCGCATCCGCGACCGAAGCGCCCGTATTCTCGATCAAATCCTCCACGGCGCGGATCGCGAGATCGGACGCGAACTCCTCCTCGGAGGCGAGAAACCGCTCGCGGATGCCCGTGCGCTTGACGATCCACTCGTCGTTGGTATCGACCATGCGCTCGAGGTCCGCGTTGGTGAGTTTGCGCGCGGGCGTATGCTTGCCCAACGCTGTAATTTGATAAGCCGTGTCGATGATCATGCGTGCATACCCTTTCATACGGTATATTCAAATCCGCAAGGCGGATCATGCCCACCATTATATCACAGCATGCAACCGCGCGAAAGCACCGTGCTTCGCGCAGTTTTTTTGCATATTTGTACAAATCCGCGCATGTTTTTAAGTGACAGGCATATGATAAACCAACATATCAAGTAAATATCACCCAAACAACTTGCGGCGTGCGGGGCGATCGCGTGCGCGCGGGCGGAGGGAATCGCATGTTCAAAATCCGAGCGGGGTACATGCTCCGAAGGATCGTGGACGAGTGGGTCGTCGTGTCCTACGGCGAGGGCGCGGCGCGCGCGCAGTCGTTCATGCTCCTAAACGAGACCGGCGCGATGCTCTGGCAGATGATGCAAACAGGGGCGGATGTGCGCGGCATGGCGCAGGCGCTGATCGACGAATACGGGTTGGACGCGCCCCGCGCGCACGCGGATGCGGCGGCGTTTGCCGCGCGGCTGGTGGCGGACGGCATCGCCATACCATCCGCGGACG
>JBMNUA010000007.1:0-28489 GCA_050945995.1 Christensenellales bacterium | reverse complement strand
GCCCAACCCCTCACAGATTACATGGATCGGCTCGCCGCCGTGGTGCGCGAGCGCTTGGACGACGATGTGCCCAAGCCGCTCATCGGTTTGCGCGTGGTGGTCGATGCGGGCAACGGCGCGGGCGGCGCGTTCGCGCAATTTTTGGAAAACTTGGGCGCGGAGACGGAGGGCAGCCAGTTCCTCGAACCCGACGGCAGCTTCCCGAACCACGCGCCCGACCCAAGCGACCCCGCCGCGCTCGCCTCGCTTTCCAAGGCGGTGCTCGCCGCGCAGGCGGATTTGGGCGTACTGTTCGATGCGGATTGCGACCGCGCCGCGTTCGTCGATCAGTCCGGGCGCGAGATCGCGGGCAACCGGCTCATCGCGCTCATCAGCGCGGTGCTGCTCGCCGAGAACCCCGGCGCGACCATCGTCACCGATTCGGTCACCTCCTCCGGGCTGACCAGCTTCATCGCCGGCTGGGGCGGCACGCACTACCGCTTCAAGCGCGGCTACCGCAACGTCATCGAGGAAGCGCGCCGCCTGAGCGAGGAGGGCATCGATTGTCCACTCGCCATCGAAACAAGTGGTCACGCCGCCTTCCGCGACAACCACTACTTGGACGACGGCATGTACCTCGCGACCCGGCTCATCTGCGAGGCGCACGATCGCAAGCGCTTTGGGGAGACGCTCTCGTCCTTGATCGACGACCTCGCCGAGCCCGTGGAATCCTGCGAAATTCGGTTCAAAGTCACCGATGCGGACGTGCAGCAGGCGTCGAGCGATGCCATTGAGCTGATCCTCTCGCACACGCTGGACAATCCCTGCTGGCGGCTCGCCACCGACAGCCGCGAGGGCGTGCGCATCCTATTCAACCTTGATTGCGGCATGGAGAACGCGTGGTTTCAGCTGCGCATGTCGGTGCACGACCCGGCGATGATGGTGCTCAACGCCGAAAGCGATGTCCCCGGCGGCGTCGGCAGCATGCTGGGCGAATTGTATGTGCTGCTCCAAGACTGCGCGGGCATCGACCTTCAACCGCTGAAGCGCGCACTTGAGAATTGATCCGCAAATATTCACAAGCCGTTGGAATTCTGAAAAGATTGGGGAAATCGGTTTGTAAACCCGCCGCACTGTGCTATAATTGATACGATTACCGCTATGACCTATGAGGAGAATGATTGAAATGAACAAGGAACAGTTGGTCGTAAACGCCATTCGCGTGCTGTCCGCCGATGCCGTCCAGAAGGCGAAATCCGGGCATCCGGGTATGCCCATGGGCGCCGCGGCAATGGCATTCGCCGTCTGGGGCAAGCAGATGAAGCACAACCCCGCCGATCCGAATTGGATTGACCGCGACCGCTTCGTGCTCTCCGCCGGCCACGGCTCCATGCTGCTCTATTCGCTTTTGCACCTGTATGGCTACGGGCTGACGATGGACGATCTAAAGAGCTTCCGCCAGTTCGACTCGCGCACCCCCGGACACCCCGAGTACAAGCACACCGTCGGCGTCGAGACGACGACCGGACCGCTCGGGCAGGGGATCGCGAACGCCGTCGGCATGGCGATGGCGGAAAAGCACCTCGCCGCCACGTTCAACAAGGACCGCTTCAATGTCGTCGATCACTACACCTACTGCATCCTCGGCGACGGCTGCCTGATGGAGGGCATCTCGCACGAGGCGTGCTCGCTCGCTGGCACGCTCAAGCTCAATAAACTCATCGCGCTCTACGACGACAACGAAATTTCCATCGAGGGCTCGACCGATCTCTCCTTCCGCGAGGACGTGCCCGCGCGCTTCCGCGCCTACGGCTGGAATGTCATCGATGTCGCGAACGCGAACTGCCATATGCAGGTAAACGCCGCGATCACGCTCGCCAAAAAATCGGAATTGCCCACCCTCATCGTCTGCCACACGCAGATCGGCTACGGCTCGCCCAAGGAGGGCATGGCGTCCGCGCACGGCGAACCGCTCGGCGAGGAGAACATCGCAAAGCTCAAGGAATTTTTGAACTGGCCTTGCAAAGAGCCCTTCTGCGTGCCCGAAGAGGTGTTCGAGGTGACCGCGCAAACCCAGGCGCGCGGCAAGTGCGCGCAGGATCAGTGGAACGATCTGCTCGCCAAGTATTTCGCCGCGCATCCCGAGATGAAGGAAGCGTGGGACGTGTACTTCTCGGACGAGCTGCCCTGCGATTTGCTCAACGACGAAGATTTCTGGAAGTTCGAGGGCAAGGCAGCGACGCGCAATGCCTCGGGCGAGGTGCTCAACCGGCTCGCGGCGCGCATCCCGAACCTGTTCGGCGGCTCTGCCGACCTCGCGCCGTCGAATAAATCGAACATGAAGGGCAAGGAAGCGTTCTCCGCCGAAACGCCCGCGGGCGCAAACGTCCACTTCGGCGTGCGCGAGCACGCGATGGCGGCGATCACCAACGGCATCAAGCTCCACGGCGGGCTTCGTCCTTACTGCGCCACCTTCTTCGTGTTCACCGATTATATGAAAAATGCCATGCGCATGTCCGCGATCATGGATCTGGCGGTTCCCTATATCCTCACGCACGACTCCATCGGCGTGGGCGAGGACGGACCGACCCATCAGCCGGTCGAGCACCTCGCGGGGCTGCGCGCCGTGCCGGGGCTGACCGTGTTCCGCCCGGCGGATAGCCGCGAAGTCGCCGCTGGCTGGCTGACCGCGATGGCGGGCGACCACCCCGTCGCGCTCGTGCTCACGCGCCAGGATTTGCCCCTGTACGAGAACTCCGGCAAGGATGCGCTCAAGGGCGGCTATATCATCTCCGACAGCGAGAAGGCGACCCCGGATGCGATTTTGATGGCGTCCGGCTCGGAGGTGGAGCAGTGCGTCGATGCGCAGAAGCTGCTCAAGGCGGAGGGCATCGACGCGCGCGTGGTCTCCATGCCGTCGTTTGAGCTCTACGATGCGCAGAGCGCGGAATATAAGGAGTCCGTCATGCCCAACGCCGTGCGCGCGCGCGTCGCGGTTGAGGCGGCGGCGACCTTCGGCTGGCACAAGTATGTCGGTCTGGACGGCACGGTCGTGGGGCTCGACCGCTTCGGCGCGTCCGCACCCTATAAGGTGCTGTTCGAGCAGTTCGGCTTCACAGCGGAGAACGTCGCCGCGCAGGTGAAACAGGTGCTCGGAAAGGCGTAAGGAATCAATGGCGCTCCGGTGATTGCCGGAGCGCTTTTTTTCGGAGGGTACGATGCGAATTTACGTCGATGCGGACGCCTGCCCGGTCGTCAGGGAGACGGAGGAAGTCGCGCGGCGGCATGGGCTGCCCGTGACGCTTGTGTGCGACACAAACCATGTGATGACCACGCGCGCATCCGAGGTCGTCGTCGTGGGCGCTGGGCAAGACGCCGTCGATTTTGAACTCGTCAACCGCGCCGCCGCGGGCGATGTCGTGGTCACACAGGACTACGGCGTCGCGGCGATGGCGCTCGCGAAGGGCGCACACCCGATCCACCAGAGCGGCATGTGGTATACGAATCAAAACATCGATTCGCTGCTCGCCGAGCGGCACATCAAAAAAGAGGCGCGCCGCGCCTCGTCCAAGAACCATCTGAAAGGACCGCGCAAACGCACGGCGGCGGATGATCGGCGATTCACCGAATCGCTCGAGCGGCTGATTCTACAAATCACGCATACGGATTGATCGTTTTTGATAAAAAATGTCCGGCAGATGTCCGAAAAATCATATAGAAATATCCGGTTTTGTCCAAAAATCACATGGATAAAACCGGATATTTTTGCGCTTTTCCATCCCCAAATCTTTGGATTCGTATCCGGGTTATGATATGCGCGCGCGCGTGAAATCCCTTCCGAGAGTACGCGGTCAGCGGCGGATTTCGCGATTGTGGCATCATGAAATGTCCAATCGCTCAAAACGCGCGCGCGGGGCGTAAAACCCTCCTAGAAAAACAGCTTTTCGGAGAGATAGGCGACCAATTCGTCCACCGCCACATGCTCCTGCGCCATGCTGTCTCGGTCGCGCACGGTGACCATTCCGGTCGTTTCCGTGTCGAAATCCACGCAGATGCAGTAGGGCGTGCCCGCCTCGTCCTGGCGGCGGTACCGCTTGCCGATCGACCCGGTTTCATCATATTCGCACATAAAATGCTTGGATAATGTGGTATATAACTCTCTCGCCTGATCGCCGAGCTTGTTTTTCTGCAGCGGCATCACGCAGCATTTGATCGGCGCGAGCGCGGGATGCAGGTGCAGCACCACGCGGCTGTCGCCGCCCTCGAGCTCCTCCTCGTCATACGCGTCGCAGAGGTACGCAAGCGCTAGGCGATCCACGCCCACCGACGGCTCGACGCAGTACGGAATGTACTTTTCGTTCGTCACCGGATCGAGGTATTCCAGCGATTTGCCAGAGTGCTCCATGTGCTGCTTGAGATCATAATTTGTCCGGTCGGCAATGCCCCAAAGCTCGCCCCAGCCAAAGGGAAATAGATACTCAAAATCCGTCGTCGCATTCGAATAAAATGCAAGCTTCTCTTTCTCATGATCTCTCAGCCGCAAATGTTCTTTTTTCATCCCAAGGCTGATCAGCCAATCATGACAAAATGTCCGCCAATATTCAAACCATTTGATCTCTTCCCCGGGCTTACAAAAAAACTCCAACTCCATCTGTTCAAATTCACGCACACGGAAGATAAAGTTGCCGGGGGTGATCTCGTTGCGGAACGCCTTGCCGATCTGGCAGATGCCCGCAGGCAGTTTCCTGCGCGTGGCGCGCATGGCGTTTAGGAAGTTGACAAAGATGCCCTGCGCCGTTTCGGGGCGCAGATACACCTCGTTTCCGGAGTCCTCCGTCACGCCCTGATGCGTTTTGAACATCAGGTTGAATTTGCGGATGTTCGTAAAATCGCGCTTGCCGCAGGTGGGGCAGGCGATGGCGTTTTCTGCGATGTACGCTTCGAGCTCTGCGTTCGTCCAGCCGTCGCCCGTCTGCGCGCCCTGCGTGTGATCCTCTACCAATTTATCGGCGCGAAAGCGCGATTTGCACGCCCGGCAATCGAGCAACGGATCGCTAAAGCCGCTCAGATGTCCGGATGCTTCCCAGACCTCGCGATTCATGAGGATCGCGCTGTCCAGCCCGATGTTATACGGGCTCTCCTGCACGAACTTCTTCCACCAGGCGCGCTTGATGTTGTTTTTAAATTCGACGCCCAGCGGCCCATAATCCCATGTATTCGCAAGTCCGCCGTAGATTTCGGAACCGGCAAAAATATAGCCCTTGTTCTTACACAGCGCGACCAATTTCTCCATCGTGAGCTTTGACATAGCACTACATCCTTTGCTTTCAACTGTCCGCGTGTGCAACGAGGGCGCATCCGTGCGCGCCACGCGCACACGCGGCATACCATCAGAATACCATTCTTTCACATCGCGATCAACGGTTTCATGTTAATTTACATAGCTTACGCATGAACTGCGTTCATGCGCAAGCTGATGAAACGAAGACGCGGATTTCTGAATTTCCTAACGAAAATTCGGGCGAAATCCGGCTGCATGTAACGATTCGTCGTCGGGCGGGCAAGCGCGCCCTTGGGACGAATCCATTTTCACCGGCAAAGCCGATAAAAATGATTGAACATGGAGGGTTCACACCCTCCATGCCTCCCGAGGTTCACGCGCTTTTCATTCATGCGTAAGCACCGGTTCATTTGGGGATGCTCAACCTTTGATCGCGAGGTTGAGCTGCGCGATGCGGTGCGCGCCCAGCGCAAACGACGCGGTTTTCCCGGACACTTCTGCCGCCGCGAGTTCGTTGCCTTCCAGGTCGGTCACGGTTGCGGATGCGATCTCAACGGGCAGCTCCATCGTGATGCGATCCGCCTCACCCGCCGTTTCGTACACGCGCGCCTTGACAACGCCGCCGTCCCATGCGAGCGATGAGAGCGCGGAGGTGCGCGCGTCAAAGCGCATGAGCGCGCCATCCGCCGGGAGTGCGCCCGCATGGCTCCATGTGGGCAGCCCGAGCATGGGCTTGAGAAGCGCCTTTGAGAGGTCATAAAGCGCCTTCGGGCAGGCGGTTTCGGCGGCGAGATACAATTCAATCGCATGGATGCCGCGCTCCGGGTACGGATCGGGATAGGTGGCGGAGTTGATGAGCGTGGCGATCAGATCGCCGCGATCCAGGCGGTATCCATATTTGCTGTCGGTCACGATCACGGGCGCGTTGCCCGCGCCGCACGCTGCCGCATAGCTGAGCGCAGGCAGATCCATGGCGCGCGCGGTGCGCGTGATCGCGCCGCCGGGCACGTCCATCAACACCTCTGTCGCGGCGTTTGCGACGGGCATGCGGTAGATGAGCGCGGGGATGGTCGGTCGATCACCGCCGGACTCGTGCCAATCCACCGTGAACGCGTACTTGAGCGCTTTTGCGCCCGTGTCGAGCGAAATGACAGTTTTCACGGTAGAGCCGAGCATTTTATGCTCCATCTCGACGCCCGAACGAAGTTCGCCCGCAAACGGCGTGATCTTGATGGCATGCGTGACGGGCTCGACCGAGAGATAGCGACCGATTGTCCACGCGGACATGCCGTTGTGCTCGGTCTCCACGACGCACAGCCCGGCGGGCGCGCGCAGCAGCTCCGCCCCGGTCGCGCGGTCGAACAGCGAGGTGAGCGCGCCCGTCCTGCCGTCAATGCACGCCGTCAGCGATTCGTTTTCAAGCGTGACATCGCCCTTGGGCTGCTCGGTGCGATCGGCGCGCAGGAAGAAGGTCGGGTAATCCTCGACCGCCTTTTCGCGCACGGCGAGGGTCGTGTAGCCGAACGCCCGGACATCGACCTCGACGAGCAGCCGCACATAGCTATGCGCCCAATAATGCAGCGGCGTTTGGTCGATCAGTTGGAAGCGCAGGGGGGCAAAACGGCTGTCCACGACCTCGATGCCCCGCAGATCGCCCGTATAATCCCAAATGGTGAGCTCGACTAGCCCCTTTTTAGCGGAAGCGCCGGCATTGAACACGGTGTAGATGCGCGTTTTGCCCGCGCCGCGCTCGGGGTTGGGCACGCCGCCGTGGTTCGACAGCCCGAAGCCTACGCCCGCGCCCTCCGACAGGGTGAAGCGGATGTCGGGATCGGCGGAGAACGCGGAGGTGTCGATCTGCTCGGCAAGGCTGCGCGCCGCGCCGGATTCGACGGTCTGCGCGTGCGCGAGCGCATCGGCATACAGCGCCATGGCGTGCTCGCGGCTCTCCTGTACGCATGAGCCGGTGATGATGTCATGAAAGTGCGTAAAGAGCACGCCCTGCCACGCCTTCTCCAGCCGCTTTGCCTGCACGGGCGCGCCGGTGAGCATGGAATCGAACGCGGCGAGTTTCTCCGCCTCGAGCAGCGCTTGCTCCGCCTTGCGGTTGCCGCGCTTGATGCGCGATTGCGTGGTGTAGCAGCCGGCGAAGATGGCGTTCAGTTCGCGATCGACAATCGGCAGTCGGTCGCGCACATGCTCCGCCTTCTTGAAAAACTCCTTGATCGTGCCAAATTTCATGGTGGGGAACACGGGCCAATCGCGCATCTCCAGTATGCGCTCGATGTCGCGCCGCGAAGGTCCGCCGCCGTGGTCGCCCACGCCGTAGACGACCAGCCCGGTTTTGAGCCCCGCGCAGCGCTCCGCGAGGGTGAAGATGCCCGTGCCGCAATCCGGGGTGACGCCGGAATTGTACCAATACGGCTCTTTGTACATCAAAAGCTCCGCGCCGGATGGGCATTTGTAGCGGTAGAGGGTGAGATCGTCCTGCAAGCCGCGGCAATGATAGTAGTATTTCAAGCCGCCGAAGGTGTTGATCTCCGGCACGAAGCGGCTGTGCCCGAAGGTATCGGGCGAAAAGTCCAGCTCGATGTCGTCGCGCGCGATGCCCCAAGTGGATTCGAGGTAGTTGCGCGTGTATTCGATGTGGCGGACGAGGGATTCGGTATCGGGCATGTTCTTGTCGGTCTCCACCCAAGCGGAGGCGGTGACCTCCCAGCGCCCCTCGCGGATGCGCGCTTTGATCTCGTCCATCAGTTCGGGTGCGAAATCCTCCACGATTTTGTAGACGGACGACTGCGACTGCGAATAGGTGAATTCAGGGTACTCGCACATGAGGTTTAATATGGTGCGGAAGGTCGCAATGGTGACGGCGACCGTCTCCTGCCAGCCCCACATCCAATCCATGTCGATGTGCGCGTGGGCGGCGAACAGCACCTCATACTCCTTCGCAGCGGGGGAGAGGGGGAGGAGCTCCTCTTCCGCGGCGCGCAGCGCGTCGTAGGGGAGCACGCCCTGCGCGACGATGGTGTTTTCCAGGATGCTGAGCGCGCGGTCGATCTCAGCATCGAAACGATTGCCGTTTGCGTTTGAGAGCTTGATGCCAAAATCGATCTGGGAGAGCGTGCGCACGATCATGCGATTGGGCGGGGTGATGTGCTGCTGCTCCTCCGCCGTCAAGCCGAATGTCCATTCAAAATCGAGCTTCTCGCGGTTTCCGCCAACCCGGCGCTTCAGCGCCTCATAGCGTGCGAACAATGCTGCCATATGCGTATCCTCCATGCTTTTTACGGATTATACCATATGCACAAAGAAAAGTATAGCGGACTTGCGCAGGTTTCGCGCGCTGTGTATAATACACGGGAGGTGATGGAAACATGAAGCGTTCCGAGGTGCAACAGGCGCGCGTTCGCGCCGGAGAGATGCTGGCGAAAGCGGGGATTGCGCTGACCGAGGCAGAGCGGGCGAACATCGAGGTCGCGGATTTCGGGCTCGGCGATTTGGAGAGAACAGGCTTACAGATTGTGACATATGTGAACACCGCGCGGGTCTGCGCGAAGGAGTTGGTGCTCTTTCCGGGGCAGGCTTGCCCGCAGCACAGACACCCCGGCGCGGCGGGGACGCCCGGCAAAGAGGAGACGTTCCGCTGCCGCGCGGGCACGGTATATCTGTATGTGCCCGGGGAGGAGACGGCGGATCGCGCGGTGACGCCGCCGCCGGGCGCGTATGATGTGTTTCATGAAATTGTGCTCAAACCGGGCGAGCAATACACGCTGTATCCGGACACATGGCATTGGTTTGCCGCCGGCTCGGAGGGTGCGATCGTGAGCGAGTTTTCCACAACAAGCACGGACGAGGCGGACATATTTCTGGACGCGCGGATTCAGCGCGAGCCGACGATCGAGGAGGACTAGGGCTTGGATTACGGACGCGAAATCTCGCCCAAAGAGATGATTGTCAACTACGAAGGGCGCGAGATTCGATATTTCAACCAGACATCGAGCGACTGGACGCATCCCTATGAATATCAGGGGGATGGATCCAATTTACACAAGGCGGGCTGCGGGATATTTTCGATGGGGTTTGCGATCCAATGGATGAACGGCATCGGCGTGGACATCGAGGAACTCGCCGACTTCTCTTGCAAATGCGGCGGGCGCGGCGACGACGGGACGGATCGCCCCGCACTATTGGGCGGCATGGTGCGCGCGGGACTGGACGCGAAATACCGCTTTCGATACGACGGCGACGGGCTGATCAACGACCATGCGAAGCTGTGGGAGGCGCTGTCAAACGGCGGGTGCGCGCTTCTCAACCTGCGCGTCGGGCACATCGTGGCGGCGGTCGCCTGCCGGGAGGCGGGCGGCGAGAAGCAGATACTCGTCATCGACAGCGCATGCGAGAGCGCAGACCGGCGGGTGCGGGACATGGTGCGCGAGGTTGCGCCGGACAGCGCGGTCGCCTACCGAATCCGCAACAAGGATGGGATCGAGCTGGGCATGGGCATCTCGCACGGCATCTACTGGGCGCCGCTGCGCTATGCGATGGACTTTAATTTGCTTTATAAGAGATAAAAGAAAAGCAAAATCAACCCCCGATCCGCGTTTGACGAATCGGGGGTTGTTTGATCCCTATGTTGTTAGTTGACGGAGATTTTGGATGCGTCGGTGACGATGTCCGGAACCTCGCTCCAGACCTCGAGCAGCCGCGAATACGCCTCGTCGGACATGCCCTCGGGCTGTTCCTCCAACCACTCGCCGCAGGCGAGCACGCGGTAATCGAGGGCGTCGCCCTGCGGATAGCGCCACACATAGGTCGGGATACTGGTCGGGTTCTCGACGGTAAACGTGCCATCGTCCTGCTCCGAGACGGTGAACTCGAAGATTGTGCCGGAATCGAGGTATTTCTCGGTGGAATCGGAGAGGAACGTGCCGACGGAGGCGACGCAGAGCGTGCGGTGGGTGATGAGCCCGTCGTCGTCCTTCACCTCAAACCAGTAGACCGGCTGGATGGTGCGCGGCCCGTAGCCGATGATCACATCCGCGCCGGACTTGACGAGCACCTCGAGGACGCCTGCCATCGAGGAAACGGGCTTGCGATCGCCCTCCTCGCCCCAACTCATGATGACGACCACCACGTCCGCGCCCGCCTGGCGCGCGGATTCAATGTCCTTGGGCGCGTTCGACTTCGAGACGAGGTTGACGCCGTATTGAACGGCATCCTCGCTGGTCGCCTTTTCCTTGGAGTTGAGGGTGGTGGTGTAGTTCAAAAAGCCGAAGCGTATGCCGTTGATATCGACGATGTTGGGCGTGTCGCGCTCCGCCTGGGACGCCGCCGCGCCGGTATACGCCATGCCCGCGGACTTCACGTTTTCGATGGTGTCGGTGAGACCTTCAAAGAAGTTATCGAGCGCGTGGTCGTTTGCGAGCGCGAGCATATCGACGCCGATATCAGCAAGGTTTCCGATGATCGATTCGGGGGTATTGTACTCGTTTCTGCCGGTGTAGCCGTCGCGCAGACCGCCCATCGAGCCTTCGACGTTGGCGATGGTATAATCCGCGCCGCCGACCGCGCCGGAGATCATGCCGAACAGATCGGAGAAGTCGTAGCTGCCATCCTCGCGCAACGCGGCGGAGAGGATGTTATCGCCGGCGGAAATCTCGCCGATCACACGCAAGGTCGCCGTCGCCGGCGTGGGCTCGGGCGTGGCTGTGGGTTCAGGCGTGGGCGAGGTGGTGGGAGCGGGGGTGGGGGTATGCGTGGTGATTACGGTCGCGCCGTCCGGCGCGCCGTTGGCAGAACTGGAACCCGGCGGCGTAAATGTGGGATCGGCAGCCGAATTGTTCATGGTGATGATGACCGCGATGATCGCGGCAGCGAGGATGATCGCGCCAAACACCGCAATCCCCAATGGGGTGATGCGATACTGACCGATTTTAATTCCGCGATTTCCCCTGTTCATCTAAAAAACACCTCCGGATCGAGCAATTACTATTCGGATGAATTATATCACACGGGACGGCGCAAGGCAATGATGAAATGATATTTTTTTTCAAACATTTGAAACAAAGTTCAATCTTTAGTAGCATCTATATGCTGCAATATGACGATAATATGACAATCCGGGCGTATTCTTCTCATTTAGGGCATATATTTTCGCTCTCGGGTGATTGACGTAGTGGGATTTATGATGTAAACTTAATATGTGTATCCTGCACCCAAAGGGCAATAGAATGATACAACGCGTCTGCGACGAGGAGTAAGTGAATGGCAACGCATCGAATAGGAAAATTCAAATTCAATCTTTCAAAACACGGCGTCGCCTTTCGCTGGGGCGAGGGCGAGATTCGTCGGATCCCCTTCGGAAGGGACGGCGGCGGATATGACGGGCAGCCCGAGTACGAGGGCGGCGCGGATCACCCCTATGAGGAAGGCGCGTATTACGACGACCGCGCGGGGGACGACTCCGATTACCGTGCGGACGATTATGACGATTCGTATGGCGATTATTACGAAGAAGACGGATATTATGCTGAAGGGGACGACGGCTATTACGAGCAGGGCGAGCCGAGGCAGCAGGCCGGTCCTGTCATGGAATACATAGAGAACAACCCATGGGCGGCGCTCGCGCTCCTCGTGGTGCTGCCGCCGCTTGGCATCTACCTGCTGTGGCGGTTCAATCGATTTGAGTTTAAAATGCGCGCGGGGATCAGCGCGGCATCCGCCGTCTGGTTCATCGTGCTGCTTGTACTGTTGTTTTCCGGGCTTTTCGGCGGGAGCGGGGACACTACCACGCCGCCGCAGATGACGCTGACGACGATTGCGCCGACGGTAGAACCGAGCGTTGATCCGATTGAAACCGCCGAGCCCGATGCGACTGCCGAGGTGACGGTCGATCCGAACGTCTCACCCTCGCCGACGCCGCTTGCGGGATTGGGCGATGTGAACACGGGGGATACCGGCGATTTGGGCAATACGGGCGCGGACGATACGGAGCTCGTGTACAGCCCGCAGACGGGGCTTTATTACCATAGCGATACCCAGTGCGCCAACATCGACACGGGCGTGAGCTTGACGCGCATGACCGTTGCGGCGGCGAAACTGCAAAACAAGTCGGCGTGCCCGTTGTGCATCGGCGGGGCGACCGTATATTATGGTACGCGCGACGGCAGGTATTATCACACCGTGAGAACCTGCTCCGGAATGCAAAACGCGGTCGAGTATACAAAAGCAGCGGCGGAGGGCGAGGGGAAGACAGCGTGCCCGGTCTGCGCGGGCGGCACGAGAACGACCGACACCAATGACAACAGAACCTCTGTTCAAAAATACTTCGACGGCATACGCAACGACAAGAG
The DNA here is from genome assembly GCA_050945995.1 of Christensenellales bacterium. GTDB lineage: Bacteria > Bacillota > Clostridia > Christensenellales > Aristaeellaceae > RUG11247. The sequence goes on along the minus strand of JBMNUA010000007.1, from coordinate 15,874 downwards.
CGGCATCGACGTATATATGACGACGAACGGGAAGTATTACCATACCCAGAGTAGTTGCTCAGGTATGTCAGGCGCGCGGAAGGTGTCGCTATTGCAGGCGCTGCAGAGCGGAAAATCCGGCTGCCCGACCTGCGCGGACGGCTCGAACAAGCGCGTATATGCGACAGAGAGCGGGAAATGGTATCACACCGACCAGACATGCCAGGGGATGCAGAACGCGCGGAGCGTGACGCTCGCCGCGGCGCTCGTGCTCGGCAAGCAGAAGTGCCCGGTGTGCATATCGGACAACTTCTATCAGGGCGGCGCGGAAGATACGGGCGACACAGGCGGCGTATCGGTCTATGCGACTGCCAACGGCAGATATTACCATACGAACGCCACCTGCTCGGGCATGACGAACGCGTCGAAGGTCTCCCTGCAATCGATGCTTCAGGAGGGAAGACCCGCCTGTCCGGTGTGCACTTCCTCCGCTGAAAAAGTCGTATACGCGAGCGCGGGCGGCAAGCACTTCCATTCCTACGCGACATGTTCTGGCATGACGAACGCAAAATCCGGGTCGCTCGCACAGGCGTTGGCATATGGGTATACCGCTTGCCCCAACTGCTGGGGCACGTCCTCCGCGCCCGGCGGGGAGGAGGAGATCGTCGATCGCAACGACGGCAACACCGGCTATTCGGGCGTGTATGTGTACGCGACCGAGGAGGGCAGGAATTACCACATCAAGCAGGACTGCTCGCAGGCGGAATCCGGCGTGACGCGGGTGCTGCTGGAACAGGCGATTGACGACGGCAAGACGCCCTGCTCCAACTGCGCGTCGATCGCGAACGACAAGGTATATGCGACGCGCGACGGCAAGTATTATCATAAAAATTCCACTTGCTCGGGCATGACGAACGCGAAATCCGGAACGCTTGCGAATGCGCTGGCATACGGCTACACCGCGTGCCCGGTCTGCTACGGATCGAGCGAAGAAACCCCGGCATCCGGCAAGTACAAGGCGGGCACTTCGGGCATCAAGGTGTATGCCACGACCGCCGGGCGGTATTACCACACGAAATCCGGCTGCTCGCGCATCTCGGGCTCGGCATCGCACATCGCGCTTGAGACGGCGCTCAACAGCGGAAAGACGCCCTGCCCGACCTGCGCGGATGGCGTTGATCGCACCGTGTACGCCACGAAAGGCGGCAAATACTTCCATTATTCATCGAGCTGTGCGGGCAGTTCCGCCGCGAAGGGTACGCTCGATGTGGCGCTCGCACTCGGTTTGGAACCTTGCCCCAACTGTGTGACGGGCACGGGCGAAGCGCAGACGCCCGCCGCGAAGTTCACCCCCGGGAAATCCGGGATCAAGGTGTACGGGCTTGCTTCGGGCACATACTACCACAACAAGAGCGATTGCGGCGGCATGACGGGCGCGCAGTATGTCACGTTGGAACTGGCGCTCAATCACGGGCTGAAGGCATGCCCGGATTGCGCAGCAGCATCGGGCAGGACGGTGTACGCCGTGAGCGGATCGAACACCTACCACATCGACAAATCCTGCGCGGGCTCGGGCGCAAAATCCGGCACGCTGGCGGAGGCGCTGGCATACGGCATGAAGGCGTGCCCGATCTGCGTGACGGGTGAGTCGAGCGAGGAGGAAGACGGCGGCGGCAACGGCGAAAGCGAGGGCGCGGCGCCGAGCGACACCACGGTATATGTCGATATATCCGCCGATCCGAACGGCGCGCTCTACCACAGATCGGCTACCTGCGCGGAAACCAGTTTTTCTGGCGGCACGCCGATTACATTGAAGTTCGCGCTGAACCACGGATACGGCGACTGCGGATTCTGCAATCCACCCACATCGCTGTCCGATTAAATCGCAAGAAACGGGAAGAATTGGTCGGCGTGCCGCGAAAACGGCACGCCGATCCGTATACGAAAGCATAAAAAGGAACTGCACCAGAAACGGCATGACGATCAAACAGAGGGTGTATCCATGGGGTGAATTTTGAATCGGCGGGCATACGGGGTTTGCCGCGCCGATCTATGGGAGGGGCAGAGAAATGGCACGAATCGCATTCATCGGCGTGGGCGACATCAGCGGCATCTATCTTCAGAACATCACGGAGACATTTTCCAACCTCGAGATCGCGGGGGTGTGCGATCTCATCCCGGCGCGCGCGCAGGCGGCGAAGGAGAAGTATCCGCAGATACCAAAGATCTACCGCGACATGCACGAGGCATTCGCCGATCCGAACGTGGACATCATATTGAACATCACGCGCGCATACCAGCATTATGAGGTGACGAAGGCGGCGCTCGAAGCCAGCAAGCATGTGTACAGCGAAAAGCCGCTAGCGACGACGATCGAACAGGGGATCGAACTGATCCGGCTTGCGCGCGCGAAGGGACTGCTGCTCGGCGGCGCGCCGGACACCTTCCTGGGCGCGGGCATACAGACCTGCAAGCGCATCATCGACGCGGGGTTCATCGGAAGACCCCTTGCTGCGACGGCGTTTATGATGAGCCATGGCGTAGAAACCTGGCATCCCGACCCTGAATTTTTCTACAAGCCGGGCGCGGGTCCGATGCTCGACATGGGTCCATATTACACAACAGCGCTCGTTCACCTGCTCGGCCCTGTGAAAACGCTGTTCGCGATGACGCAGAAATCCTTTGAAACGCGGATCGCGACATGCAAACCAAAGCGCGGCATGGTGATTGAGGTGGAAACGCCGACATATGTCGCGGGCACGCTGCGCTTTACATCCGGCGCGACGGCGAGTTTGATCACATCGTTTGAGACGGTGCACGCGACGCTCCCGCGCATCGAAATCTACGGCGAGAAAGGCACGCTCACCGTGCCCGATCCGAATACGTTTGGAGGACCTGTCACGCTGTATCTGCCCGAGGAGGGCGCGCCGCGCGAGATGCCGCTGATGTTTGCGCACCGCGAGAACAGCCGCGCGCTGGGGCTTAGCAAGATGGCGGAGGCGCTGGATGCGGGGACGGACGATTTCATCACGAGTTGGCGGCTGACCGGGCATGCGCTCGACATCATGACGGGAATGCTGCGAAGCGGCGAGAGCGGCGCGGCGGTCGAAATGTGCGATCTGGAGGCGGAGACCGCGCCCGGCGCGCGCGCTGTTTAGAACGGGCGAGGGCTGTTTATAATACAAGCGGAGAGTGAATCGCGTGAAACAAAGCGCAGTTGTGGTAATGAGAAACGGCAAGCTCATGGCGGAGGTTGCGCGCTCGGAGGCGTGTCAACAGTGCCGCGCATGCCGATTTGGCAGGCGTGAGAAGGTATATGTGGAACTGACGCGCGGGGCGTACCGGGAGGGCGAAGTGATCGAGCTGGAACTCGACGGGGCGAGCCTTTCCAAGGCTTCGCTGATCGCCTATGGCATTCCGATTGCGATGTTCTTTGCGGGGCTGTTTATTGCGCGGGCGTTCACGGACGTGGATTACATCCAGGCGATCGCGGCGATCAGCGCGATGGGAATCGCCTTACTTGTGATCAAGGGCATGGAGGGGCGCATCAGGGCGAGCGGCAAATTCGCGCCGAAGGCGCGCAAGTGCCGAGAAATCGGAGGAGAATATGGCGGAGATATTGACACTTAAAACAGCGGATTTACAAGAGTCCGCGTTGAAGGCGAAGGGCACGATGCTCGTGGACTTCTGGGCGAGCTGGTGCGGTCCATGCCGCATGCTGAGCCCCGTGATCGACAAGGTTGCGGACGAATACGACGGCAGGCTCACGGTCGGCAAGCTCAACATCGACGACGAGACCGAAGCGGCGGTTTCGATGGGCGTTTCGAGCATCCCCACGCTGGTTTTGTTTAAAGACGGCGTGGAGCAGGATCGGCTCGTCGGCGCGGTGCCCGCACACGCGCTCCGCGAATTCATCGACAAGAACATATGATGGGAAGCTGCCCGGGCGCATCATATCGAGCGCCCGGGTTTTTTGTGCGCGCGCTGCATAGAAAGCGGCGCACGTTCCAAGAATGATAGGACGGAAGAAATGATGATCGGGATTTGTTGGCGAGAACCGTTAAATCAAAGGCGCGTGCTCAAAACATAACCCGACTGTGGTATAATTTTAGAAACCATGCCGGTGAGCGCCTGAAGCCGGCTGTGGAACAACAACAAAACAAAACGCTTCGGATGCGCGACGCCTTTCAGCCGGCTGCGATATGCAGGGCTTCGTGGAGAGGGACGCGCCGGAGAAGCGTGAAGGAGGATCATTTGGCTACGAAAAAGGGAAAGCCCAAGCTCAGGATCATACCCCTGGGCGGGTTGGGCGAAATTGGAAAGAACATTACGGTATTTGAGTATGGAAACGACATGATCGCGGTGGATCTGGGCTCGATCTTCCCGAGGGAGGACATGCCGGGGGTCGATCTTGTCATTCCGGACATCACATACCTCGAGCGAAACCGCGAGAAGATACGCGGGTTCTTCATCACGCACGGGCACGAGGATCACATCGGCGCATCGCCGTATATCCTGCGCGAGCTGCGCTATCCCGTGTACGGCACGCGCATCTCGCTTGCGCTGATCGAGCACAAGCTAAAGGAAAAGCGGCTCGCGGGGAAGATCGACCTAAATGTGGTCGAGGCGGGCGATACGGTCAAGCTCGGCGTGTTCCGCGTCGAGTTCATCAAGGTGAACCACTCCATCGCCGGCTCTTGCGCGCTAGCAATCCATACGCCCGTAGGTGTCGTGATACATACGGGCGATTTCAAGGTGGACTACACGCCCATCGACGGCGCGCCGATCGATTTGGGCAGGTTCGCGGAGCTTGGGAAGAACGGCGTATTGTGCCTGATGGCGGATTCGACGAACGTGGAGCGCGCGGGGTACACCATGTCCGAGCGCACCGTCGGTGAGACGTTTATGAACCTGTTTACCAAGGCGAGCGGGCGCATCATCGTGGCGATGTTCGCAAGCAACATCCACCGGATACAGCTTGTCGTGGATGCGGCGACGGCGCACGGGCGCAAGGTCTGCCTGATCGGGCGGAGCATGATCAACGTTTCTAAGGTTGCGATGCAGTTGGGCGATTTGAAAATCCCCGAAGGCAATCTGCTGAGCGTGGATCAAATCGACCGCTACGACGATTCGGAGCTTGCGATTGTGACGACGGGTTCGCAGGGCGAGCCGATGAGCGGACTTTCGCGCATGGCGTTTTCTGAGCACAAAAAGCTGATCATTCGACCGAGCGATATGGTGATTATCTCGGCGACGCCGATTCCGGGGAACGAAAAGTCGGTTTCGCGCGTCATAAATCAGTTGGTACGAACGGGCGCGAACGTGATATATGAGTCGCTCGCCGAAGTGCATGTCTCCGGGCACGCGCGCCGCGAGGAACTAAAATTGATCCACGCGCTCACCAAGCCGAAGTTCTTCATCCCCGTACACGGGGAGTATCGGCATCTGCACTACCACGCGAAACTTGCGATCTCCATGGACATGCCGGAGGAGCATGTGCTGATCCCGGAGATTGGGGATGTGATCGAGCTGGACGGCAAGAGCATGAAGCACGCGGGCGAGGTGCCGTCGGGTTCTGTGCTCGTGGACGGGCTCGGCATCGGGGACGTGGGCACGGTGGTGCTGCGCGACAGGAAACTGCTTGCGGAGGACGGCATGCTGATTGTGGTGATGGGCGTCGATCACGAGCTGGGCGAGGTGGTGACGGGCCCCGACATCATCAGCCGCGGGTTTGTCTACATGCGCGAGGCGGACGACTTGCTCGACGGCGCGCGCGAGGCGGCGAAACGCGCGATCACGAACTACGGGCAGATTGAGAACTCCGACTGGAGCCACATCAAGGGTGATGTGCGCGACGCGGTGCAGAAATATGTCTATGAAAAACTCAAGCGAAAGCCGATGATACTGCCGATTATCGTGGAGATTTGACATGAATGTATACGATCAAGCGCATGCGCTTGCGCGGAGCTTGAAGGAATCGGATCAATACAAGGAGTACGCGCGGCTGCGGGAGATCGCGTATGCGGATCAGACCAACAGCGCGCTGCTCGATGAATACAAGAAGCTGCAGTTTCGTTTGCAGGCGAAGATGGCGTCCGGCGAGCAATTGCCAGACGACGATATGCAGCGGCTCAACCAAATTGCGACGCTTTTACAACTTAACCGCGAAGCGGGCGAATACCTGCTCGCCGAATTCAACTTTCAGAAACTCCTCGCGGACGTATTTCGGATACTCGCGGATGTGTCGGGCATCAATCCCGACATGTTCGCCCGCTGAGGGACGGAGGGACTATGCCCAGAAGAAACACGCGCCCGAACGCATACAGACCCGAGCGATATAATACCCGGACGCTGCACAAGGAGCGGGAGTACGGGTTTTACTGGTACGAGTGGCTCTGGAAAGCGCTGCGCCCCGTGCTCGTTTTCCTGTGCAGTTTGCTGATTGTGGTTGGGCTGATCACGAGCGTGTGGAATCGGGTGGACGAGAGCTTTCTCAAGCCCGTCGAGCCGGGGAATCTCGAGACGGTGGTGTTTGAGATCACCGACGGGCAGACCATTACATCGATCGGCAACGAGCTTGTCAAGGCGGAACTGTTGAGAAACGCGAGTGTGTTTAAGTACATCGTGCAGTTTAAGGGGCTGACGAGCGCGATCAGCTACGGCTCGTACAATCTGTCAAAGGGCATGGATGTCAACGAGATCATCAGCGAGATCAGCTCCGGCAGCCAGACGAACGAGCGCACGATCACCATTGTGCCCGGCTGGACGATCGAGGATGTCGCCGATTATCTCGTCGATCAGGACGCGATCACCTCGCGCGACGAGTTCCTCGCGCTGTGCAACCAGCCCGAGCGGTTCACGAACTACTCCTACGCGCTGTCCGCCGCCTACGATGCGGGCGTGCTCGAGGGCAGGAAGTATGCGCTTGAGGGCTATCTCGCGCCGGACACCTATCGGGTGTTCAAATCCGCGGACTCCGAGAGCATATTGCGCACGCTGCTCTCGCAGGGCAACACCGTGGTCGATCGCGTGTTCTACTCCGATCACACGCAGTACACGATCGACGCCGAGGGCATCTACACGCAGGTGGAGCAGTACAGAAGCGAGCTTACGATGGATCAGGTGATCATACTCGCCTCCATGATCGAGAAGGAGGCGGGCAAGGTCGAGGATTTCGCGAAGGTATCCGCCGTGTTCTACAACCGATTGAGCGAGGATTGGCGGCTCGACAGCGACGCCACGATCAACTACTTGACCGGGCGCAACGCGCTAGTGCTCACCGGCGAGGAGCTGGCGATCCAGAGCGCGTACAACACCTACTACATCTCCGGGCTGCCGGCGGGCGCGATCTGCAATCCCTCCGAGGCGGCGCTGTTTGCGGCGCTATACCCCGAGATGGCGTTTATCAACGAGGGGTACATGTACTTCTGCTCCAAGGAGCCGACCTCGGGCGAGCTCGCCTTTGCAAAGACCGCGGAGGAGCACCAGGCGAATGTCGCGATGTACCGACCCTCGTGGGAGGCGTATGACGCGCTCAACGAGTAGGCGGCGCGCGAAGAGGCGAATAGCGGACAACTTTTGACGAATAGGGTATAGGGCAGACTTCCGGAAAGGGGTTCGCCCTATGCTTTTTCTTCAATGGCTTTTGACGCTTGCGGAGGATGCGTGGCTCATCGCCATGCATCTATCGGGCAAATCTTCGTTCCCCAAGCCGCTGAACGCGGCGGACGAAGCGGCGCTTGTGAAGCGGCACACGCAGGGCGACTGCGATGCGCGCGACAAGCTGATTGTACACAACCTGCGGCTGGTGGCGCACATCGCGAAGAAGTATGCCTCCAGCGGCGTGGACAGCGACGACCTCGTCTCGATCGGCGCGATCGGGCTGATCAAGGCGGTGAACACCTTCCGCCCCGAGGCGGGGCGGCTGACGGCGTATGCGTCGCGCTGCATCGAGAACGAGATTCTCATGCACCTGCGCGCCGGACGCAAGAACCGCGGCACGCTCTCGCTCAATGATCCGATCGGCTCGGACATCGAGGGTAACGAGATCCGGCTGATCGATTTGATCGGGACAGACGCGGATGTCGTGCCCGCGCAGGTCGAGGTAATGATCGAGTCCTCGCGCGCGGTGGAGATGCTCGAGGATACGCTAGAGGAGCGCGAGCGGCAGGTGATCATACTGCGCTACGGGCTGATCGACGGCGATCCGCTGCCGCAGCACGAGGTGGCGCGCATCCTCGGCATCTCGCGCAGCTACGTTTCGCGCATCGAGAAGCGCGCGCTCGAGAAGCTGCGGGCGGCGATGTCCGGGCAGTAATTTTTTGACAGATCGGGTATGATATGGTACACTTTTCGATGGAATTACAGGGGATGCGGAGGTACAAATGTCGGTCGAAAACGCAAAGAAACACCTCGCGGGGTTTGGTTTGGCGGATCGTGTGATGGAGTTTGAAACTTCGAGCGCGACGGTGGAACTCGCGGCGGCGGCGGTCGGCTGCGCGCCCGAGATGATCGCAAAGACGCTGTCGTTTGACGTGGGCGGGGCGACCGTGCTCATCCTCGCGGCGGGCGACGCGAAAATCGACAATACACGGTTCAAGGCGCAGTTTCACACGAAGGCGAAGATGCTCAGCTTTGACGAGGTGGCGGAGCGAACCGGGCACGCGGTCGGCGGCGTATGCCCGTTTGGGGTCAAAGACGGCGTGGACGTGTATCTCGACGAATCGCTCCGGCGCTTTGAGACGGTGTATCCCGCGTGCGGGAGTGCGAAAAGCGCGGTGCGGCTTACGATTGCGGAACTCGAGGCATGCGCGGGGCATCGCGCGTGGATCGATGTCTGCAAGAACTGGCGCTAGGGCGCATCGGCGCGCGGTGAGAGAGCGATGGAATCCGTAAACAAGGCGCACAAAAACAAGCAGTATATCACAAGCGCGGTGCATTATGTATCACTCGCGCTGTTTCTCATATTGCAGGTGGCGGCGATCATCGTCACCTTTTCGCTGTTTCGGCGGTATTTTGCGCGGTTCTACATCATATTGGAATTGATCTCGCTGTGCGTGGTGCTCTACATCGTCCGTGAGGATTCCAATCCATCGTATAAAATCCCTTGGATCATCCTCAATCTCGCGCTGCCGATCCTCGGCGGGCTGTCGTATTTGATGTTCGGGCGGGTGCGCTTCACGCGCGACGAGAAGCGGCGCGCGGCGGAAATTAGAAAGCGCTATGTGCGCGCCATGTTCGGCGAGCGCGACGCCATGGACGAGTTGAAAGAGGAAAATCCGGACATGGCGCTTCAGGCGCAGTACATCCGAAACAACGCGGATGCGCCGGTATTCAAAAATACGCAGGTGACCTACTTTCCGCTGGGCGAGGACATGGTCGAGCAGATGATCCCGGCGCTGGAGCGCGCGGAGCGGTTCATCTTCATCGAATACTTTATCATCAACCCCGGCGCGCTCTGGAACCAAATCGAGGACATTTTGGAACAGAAAGCGGCGACGGGCGTCGATGTGCGGGTGATTTACGACGCGGTGGGATCCATCGGGCTGGTGCCGGCTGATTTTGTACGCAAGCTCGAGCGCAAAGGCATCCGCGCCCTGATGTTCAACCCGCTGACGAATATCTTCTCCTCGCGCTTCAACAACCGCGACCACAGGAAGATATGCGTGGTGGACGGAAACATCGGCTTCACGGGCGGCATGAACCTTGCCGACGAGTACATCAACGCGATCGATCGCTACGGGCATTGGAAGGACACGAATGTCATGCTGCGCGGCGCGGGCGTTTGGAGCTTGACGGCGATGTTTTTGACATTGTGGAATTTTGAGACGCGCGGGGACGACCGCTTCGCGCAATTCAAGCCCACGCTTTCTGTGGACGCGCCCGGGTATGTGCAGCCGTACACGGACAACCCGAACGATGCCGAGCTCGTGGGGCAGACGGTGTATATGAACATGATCAACCGCGCGCGGCGGTATGTGTACATCACCACGCCGTACCTCATCATCGATTCCGAGATGATCAGCGCGCTCTCCATCGCGGCGAAGAGCGGGGTCGATGTGCGCATCATCACCCCGGGCGTGCCCGACAAGAAGATTGCGTATGCGCTGACGCGCTCGTACTACGATGTGCTGTTGCGCGCGGGCGTGCGGATTTACGAGTACACGCCGGGGTTCATGCACGCCAAGCAGTTTGTCTCCGACGACCGCTGCGCGGTGGTCGGCACGATCAACCTCGATTACCGCAGTTTGTGCCATCATTACGAGTGTGCGGTGTGGATGTGCGATACGCCGGTGATTTTGGAAATAAAAGCGGATATGCTGGATGCGATTGCGCGTTCGCGCGAGATCACGCTTGCGATATGCCGCGGGCGTCCGATCTTGATGCGGTTGGCGCTTCCGGTGCTCCGGCTGTTTGCGCCGCTGTTTTAGGGGGGATGGTATTGATGGTTGATCAAAAGGCGGATTGGGCGGACATGCCAGGTCTGATCGAGGCGTATTTGGGCGAGACGGGCAGAAGGAATGACGGGTTCTGGGACGACGGCATCTACGCCGCGCAGCCCTATATGATGACGCTCGGCGGCGAGCCGGCGGGGTTTTTTGCGGTTGGCGCGTGGGACGGCGCGCCGATGCTGCGCGCATTCTACATGCCGCGTGCGCTTCGGTACTTGGCGCAGGAGCAGTTTGCGCGCGTTGTATCGGAATTTGGCATCGAACGCGCGATGGCGGCGAGCAACGATGAACTCCTGCTTTGCCTTTCGTTTGAGCGGATGCGCGAAACGGGCGGGCGTTTTGAGATGCAGGCGTACAACCTGACCTACGACGCGCCGCGGCGAGCGGCGGAGTTTGGTGCAGATTGCTTTATGCGCGTGCCGGAAGATGCATATCCCGCGATGCACGCAGAGAGCGAGAATCAATGGTATGACGGGGTCATCCCGGAAGGCGCGCAATTTTACAGGGCGGTGCAGGGTGAGCAGACGCTGGGGTACGGTGCGATTTACCCGCGCAGACTCGACAAGGGCAGCGCGGATGTTGGAAATTATGTGATCGCGCGGTATCGGCAGCGGGGCGTTGGCAGGAGTATATTGATCCATCTGGCGAACCTCGTGCGCGCATCGGGGAAGCAGCCCACGGCGGGGTGCTGGTATTACAACCACGCGAGCATCCGCACGCTCATGAGCGCGGGGTTCGTGCCGGATGTGCGGCTGTTCAACGTACAGTTTTAGGGATATGATATGATTAAGCCCAAGTGGGTGCTGTTTGATTATGGCGAGACGTTGATCCGCGAGCGGGAATTCGACGCGCGCGCGGGGTACGAGGCGGTGCTGCGCATCGCATCCGAGAATCCGGACGGCGCGACCTGCGCGGATCTGTTGGCTATTTCGCGCGGGGTATACCCGCAGATCATCCATTGCGCGCGCGAACACGGCGTGGATGCGTATGGCCCAAATGTCTCCCGGCTGATCTACGAGGGGCTCGGCATGCGATTTGACCGCCCTTACGAGGAAGTGGATGATGTGTTTTGGGATGCCGCCGAGCCGGGGACGCCAACGCCGCACACGGCGGAGCTTCTGGAATTTCTGAACGTCGAGGGCATACAGGCGGGCGTGGTCAGCAATCTCAGCTACTCGAGCGCGTCACTTCAGCGCAGGCTTGACGCGCTGCTACCGGGGAACGATTTTCGGTTTGTCATCGCATCCAGCGATTACGGCGTGCGAAAGCCTACGCCCGCGATCTTCCGATTGGCGCTTCGGAAAACGGGCGCGAAGGCGGGGGATGTGTGGTTTGTGGGCGACGACGCGCATGCGGATGTGTACGGCGCGGCGCGCGCGGGGATGCGCGCCATATGGTATCGACCGGAGATTGCGGATTCGCGCGCGGATGCCGCGCCGAATGTACCGCACATACGGGTGGCGGATATGATGGAGATTACTACGATCATTCGGGACAGAAATCGGAAAAGCGGGGAAGTGAGTGAATGAAACTTGATTTGACACCGGCGGAGAAGGAAGCGCTTTTCGCGTACCTCGCCGATTCGCCGGACTGCGAGCAATTGAGCGCGGGCGAGTGGGTCGCCGATCTATACGAGATCGACGCGCCCGCGTCGTTTTATCTGACGACGAAGAAGGGGAATGTGTTTGCCGACGGCGCGGAGTATCTGGCGTATGATGAGCGGATGGGCGGTTGGCATCTGTCGGGGGCGGTAGAATCTGCGCGGCGCGTGGTCGAACTGCTGCGGATTTCCGGCGCGCTGGAGACATGAGCACATCGCGCGAGCGGATCACGCGCGCGTCGAAGGCGCTGTATGAGATCATCCAATTCCTGGAGCCACGGCGCGAGCCGGAGCGGTTGACGGAGGATTTGCTGCGGCATTACGGCTCGCCCGGCGCGGTGATCGAGGCGGGCAAGCATCGGCTGACTGCCGCGGGCATGACCGAGCGCAGCGCGCTGATGTTGAGCATGGCGCCCGACATCATACGCCACATCGAGCGGCAGCGGTTCGGCGCGCATCCGTCGGTCGCCACGCTCATAGAGGCGGAGGCGTACCTCGCCATGCGCTTCATCGGCATCAACATCGAGCGGTTCTACATGCTTGCCATCGACGCGAGCGGCAGGCTGATCGAATGCGTACACATACAATCCGGCAGCGAGGAGAGCGCGCCGTTTTATTTGAAGCATGTGCTCTCCGAGGCGGTGCGCACGGCGGCTGCGGCGGTGGTGATCACCCACAACCATCCGAACGCCACACCGCGTCCGTCGCAGGCGGACATCGAGTGTACGAGCGCGCTGATGGACGCGCTGTATGCGATTGGCGCGCCGCTGATCGACCATGTGATCATGGTGGGCAAGCGGGCGATGAGCATACGCGGGTTTGGGTTCATCCCGGAAAAAGCGTGGGTTTTGCAGGATGAAAGGCATCCGATCCTGAACGGCTGGCTCGAGGGCTGGCGGGCGGAGGGGTTTACGGACGATCTGCATGTGAAATGAAACAAGCGGGGGTTATGATGAAGAAGATTGCGATCATCGGGGCGGGGTCGATTGTATTTTGTAAGACATTGGTGCTGGACATGATGGCGACGCCCGCGCTGCGGGACTGCGAGTTCGCGCTGATGGCGCCGAGCACGCGCAACACAAGCCAAGTGAAGGCGTTTTTCGACAAGGTGATCGAGAAGGAGAAGCTGCCGTCGCGGGTGTGGATCACCACCGATCGGCGCGAGGCGCTCGACGGCGCGGATTATGTTGTGCTGACGTTCCAAATCGGCGGGCTTTCCGCGTATCGGCATGACTGCGAAATTCCGCTCAAGTACGGCGTTGACTCCTGCATCGGCGATACATTGGGTCCCGGCGGCGTGTTCCGTGCGCTGCGCACGATCCCGGTGATCCGCGAGATTTGCGCCGAGGTGCGCAAGCTTTGCCCAAACGCGCTGATACTCAATTATGTCAACCCCATGGCGATGGTCGGCTGGGCGCTCGGGCAGGAGAAGGTGAACCATGTGGGGCTGTGCCACGGCGTACAGACGACGCTTGATTTGATCGCGGGTTACTGCGGCGTGGACAAGCATCAAATCGATTTTTTGTGCGCTGGCATCAACCACATGGGCTGGTTTTTGCAACTCGAGCACAAAGGGGAGGATCTGTACCCGCGGTTTCGCACGGTCATCGAAAACCCCGGGCACTATGTCAACGAGAAGGTGCGCGCGGAGGTGCTGCGCCATTTCGGGTATTTTTGCACGGAATCGACGGGGCACCTTTCGGAGTATCTGCCGTATTTCCGCAAAAACAAGGCGGCGCTCGACCGCTACTGCGACGAGCCGGGGTTCGGCGGGGAGACGAACGCGAATCTGCGGTTCACCGAGCATGTGCAGCGCAAGTACGGCGACCGGTTATTGGACGGCGAGCCGATTGAGCTGCCGCCGCGGTCTGTGGAGTATTGTTCCTATATCATCGAGGCGATGGAGACGGGCGTGCCGTTCGCATTCAACGGGAATGTGCAGAACCGCGGGATGATCGAGAATTTGCCGTGGGACTGCTGCGCGGAGGGACCGCTCTATGCGGATGCGACGGGCGTTCGGCGCACGATGGTAGGCGAGCTGCCGCCGCAGTTGGCGGCGCTCAATCTGACGAACATCAATGTGCAGCGGCTTGCGGTGCGCGCGGCGTATTCGGGCGATCCAGAGCACATCGTGCATGCGCTGGCGCTCGATCCGTTGACGGCGGCGGTATTGACATTATCGGAGATACGGGAGATGGCGGGCGAGATGCTTGAGGCGCAGCGGGCGTGGCTGCCGCAGTTTGCGGGAAGGCGGATCGCGCCGCGCCTGGATATCGCGATACCGGAGGATGTGGTGCGCGAGCCGGTTCCGGTCGATCCCGCGCTGGCGATCCTCGCGCGCTTTGGCGAGTTGGGGAAATAGAAATTGGGTGAACCGTTGCGATGCGCGGTTCACCCGATTTTATACAAATGGAAAATATTCATTCGTCCAAAGCATCGAGAGATTTTTTCGTCCTGCGAGGTTGGTTTGCCGGCGGCAAACCAAGTCGCTTCGCGACCGCGCCGACTTTGTTCGGCGCGCCTTGGAGCTGGAGCGAGGCGTAGCAGAGCTATGTCGAGCGGAAAGCGACGAAGCAGGGCGGAAAAAGATCCGGCGCGGCGACGAATTTATATTTGGAATTCGTATTATTATGTGCGGAGTGCTTCCATCTCTTCGATTCTGCCCGCAAGTTTCCCGAGGAGCTGGCGATTCGTTTCGAGCTTCGCCTTCTCCTGCTCCACAAGGTGAGCGGGCGCTTTTCCGAGGAAGCCGGGGTTTGTCAGCTTCGATTCCGCGCGGGCGATTTCGCCTTCCAGGTTCTTGCGATCCTTATCGAGGCGCTTGAGTTCCTGCTCCACATCGACCAAATCGCCCAGCGGCAGGAACAGCTCGCACGCGCCCGTCACGGCGGACGCGGATTTCTCGGGATTCGGTGCGTCCGCGGGCAGTATCTCAAGCGCGCTTGCGAACGCGAGCCGCGTGAAATAGCCTTCTGCCGTTGATAGCGCATCAAACCAGCCATCGTTCGGGCGCACGATCAGCCGCGCGCGCCGTCCAGGCGCGACGTTCATCTCCGCACGCATGTTGCGGACGGTGCGGATGATCTCCATGATGCCCTCCATGCGCGCGGCATCTTCGGGGAAATCGTGCGCGGGGTTCACGGCAGGCCAGGCGGCGGTGATGAGCATGCCATCCACGCCGGGCAGATACCCGTAAACCTCCTCGGTGATGAAGGGCATGTAGGGGTGCAGGAGCTTCAATATGCCGGTGAGCACATGATAGAGCACTTCCTGCGCCGTTTTTTTCGCGCTCGCGTCGCCGCTGTACAGTCCCTGTTTCGCGATTTCGATGTACCAATCGCAGAAGGTGTTCCAGGTGAAATCGTAGATGCGCGAGGCGGCGAAGCCCAAATCGAATCCCTCGAGGTTTTCGGTGATGTCGCGCACCGCGTCCTGATACCGGGTGAGTATCCACTTGTCCGCGAGGGTGAGCCGGTCGAGCGGTATGCCCTCCGGCGTGAAATCCTCGAGGTTCATGAGGGTGAAGCGCGCCGCGTTCCAAATCTTGTTCGCGAAATTGCGGTAGGATTCGATCTTCTCTTCCGAGATGCGGATGTCGCTGCCGGGCGAGACGCCCATGGAGAGCGAGAAGCGCAGCGCGTCCGCGCCGTATTTCTCGATCACATCGAGCGGATCGATGCCGTTGCCGAGCGATTTGGACATCTTGCGCCCCTGCGCGTCGCGCACGAGCCCGTGAAAGAGCGCGGTGTGGAAGGGGAGCTTGCCCGTCTGTTCGAGCCCGGAGAACACCATGCGCGCGAGCCAGAAAAACAGGATGTCATAGCCGCAGCTCAACACGGAATTC
>JBMNUA010000006.1:0-28694 GCA_050945995.1 Christensenellales bacterium | reverse complement strand
TCCGGCATGGGCGGGATCTCCGTGCTCCGCTCGCTGCTTCGGCAGATGCCGGGCGAGTATTATATCTTTTGGGGCGACAATCAAAACGCGCCCTACGGCACGCGCAGCGCGCAGGACATCACCGCGCTGACATGGGGGGTCGTGCATAAACTGCTCGCGCGCGACATCAAGGCGCTTGTGATCGCCTGCAACACCGCGACGGCTGCGGCGGCGTCTGATCTGCGCGCGAAGCTCGCGATCCCCGTGCTCGGGCTCGAGCCCGCGCTCAAACCCGCGGCGGCGCATGCGAAGGGCGGCGCTGTCGTCGTGCTTGCGACCGAGGCGACGCTTCGACTCGAAAAGTACGCGCGGCTTTTGCGCGCATATGGGCAGAACACGCACAGCGTCGCGTGTCCGGAACTGGTGGCTTTCGTCGAGCGGGGGGATACGAGCTCGGATGCGCTCATGGAATGCTTAAAACAAAAACTTGCGCCGTATGCCCCGGATGGGATTTCCGCAATCGTGCTCGGCTGCACGCATTTCGTGTGGCTCAAGGACGCGGTCAAGAAGATTTTGCCCGATGCGACGGTGTTCGACGGCAACGATGCGCTCGCGCGCCATCTGGAGGGCATCCTCGGCGCGCGCGGGCTGCTGCGCCCGCCCGGGAGCGGGGGATACGAGCTGCACACGACATCCGACGACCCCGAGATGCGCGCGTTGATGCACCGATTTCTCGCCGGTATATAAAAGACGATCTGCTGATGAAGCAGACCGTCTTTTTTATTGATCGATGATCGCAGAGAACGCGCGCGTTGATGTTCCGGTTTCCGTATAAAAGGCGATCCGCCGGATTTGGCAGATCACCTTTTCTATCCCCTAATTATCCCCGATGATGCGCGGCGCGCTCTCGACATACTCCTCGTTCCAAATCACATAGCTGCAGGCGGCATATGCCTCCTCCACCTGTCCCCATGTCGCGTACTGATAGCCGGAGAAGTTGAGCCCGTCCGCGGAGATCAGTACAAGCGCTTCCACCTCCGCATCGCTCGGTTCATTCAGCGGCACGGCGAGCGACCACGCCGCGCCCGTCCAGTATGCGACGGAGACCTTCGTCTGCACGCCCGCGCCGATCGTCTCGTAGTTTTTCGTCACGAATTTGCTCAATTCGTCCGCATCAGCAAAGCCGAGCAGCATCGCCGCGTACTCGTATTCGCCCTCGTCAAAATACATAAGCGACTGCTTCGCCTCCAGAAACAGGAAATCATGGATCGCCGGCACATCCGCCTCGGCGAACGCGCAGCCGCCCAATACAAGCGACAGAGCCAGCGCCGTCAGCGCAAGCGCAACGCGCCTCCCCATTCAATCGCCTCCCATAAACTTGATTCGCCCAAACGCTTTGTCATATCAAATACTTCGTCTTAGCTTTGACGCGCGCCAGCACCCTTTGGTTGCAACATGCCGCGCGCCGCGTCGGAAATTTTGATAAAAAGCGCGTCCAGCGCCGCCTGTTCGCGCGCCTGCCCGCTTTTGATCGCGTAATCGGCGTCGATGCTCGCCTCATACAGCGAAACTAGCGCATGCACGTCGAAATTTCGCGATTTTTGCGCCATGATCCGCGCGGCATACTGGTTGAGCGCAAGCGCCTGCTCCGTCTCCTTCGCACGCTCGCCGCTATCTGCCGCGATTTTTAAAAACGCCATACCGCGCAACTGCCGCGTGATCGATGCGAGCACCCCAATGCGGCTCGTGCCGCCCTCAAGCATCTGCGTGAGTGTCGCGTATGCGCCCGCAGCGTCGCCGTCAAACAGCCGGTTGATCATATCAAACGCGCCGTATTCGAGCGAGGGCGACACAATCGCTTCGACATCGCCCTGCGTGATCTCGCTGCGATCCCCGACATAGGCGACGAGTTTCTGCACCTCGCCGTCCAGCCGCGTCAGGTCGTTGCCCGCCGTGAACACGAGGTGGCGCACAACGTCCGCCGCCATGCGCTTCCCGTCGGGCTTGAGGCGCGAGGTCACCCATTTGCGGATCTCCGGATCGGTCAAAGGATCAAACGTCACATGCGCGCACCGCTTCTTCACCGCGTCCGCCGCCTTCTTGCGCGCGTCGATCTCCCCGCGGATGTAAAACACAAGCGCGCAGCTCTCCGCCGGATGCTCCAGCCATTCACCCATCCTGCGCACTTCGTTTTCCTCGTCGCGCGATTTCCCGCGCAATAGCGGCGCCCAATCGCGCACCACGACGATCCGCTTGTCGCTCATCACAGGCAGCGTCTCCGCCGCTTCGATGATCCGCTCCGCCGGCGCGCCTTCTAAATTCATCTCGTTGAGCGTTTCCAGTCCCGCGGGCAACAGCGCCTCCCGAAGTTTCGCAACCGCCTCGCGCTTGACATACTCCTCCGGTCCCGTAAACAGGTATGCCTGCCGTACATTCCCGCTGCGGATTTCCTCAAAGAACGCATCCCACCTCAATCGCCGCACCCCTTCCGAAATGTCTCCACATGGATCGCGCCGTCGTACTCCATCCGCACCGAAACCGCGCCGCATTCGTCGGTTCGGTACACCGCGCCGCCCGCATCCTCGATGATCCCGATCACATCCGCGCTCGGATGCCCGTAGGAATTCCTGCCGACCGAAATCACGGCGACCTCGGGCGTGAGCAGGTCGATGATCGCCTCGCCGGTCGAATCGCGCGCGCCGTGGTGCGCGACCTTGAGCACGTCGATGTCCGGGGCGAATGTGATGTTCGCATCCCCCGTAAACAGCGCTTCCGACTCCCCGTAATCGAGCAGCATGATCAGCGACATGTCGTTGATCGCGTCGTCCGAGCGCGGCAGCGCGTCGATGATGTAAAAGGAACTGCGCGCCGAGATCGCCACCTCGTCGCCCGGCGAAAGCTCCGCAATCTCGATGCCCATGCGCGCGATTTCTTCGCTCTCGCGCAAGATGTCTTTGTTCTCGGCGCTCGCGTGCCATCCCGCGGGCACATACACCACGCCGATGTCGCATGCTTCGGCGAGCTCGAGCAGCCCGCCCGCGTGGTCGGCATGCGGATGCGAGAGAAACAGCGCATCGATCCGCCAACCCTCGCCCGTCACATGGTCGATGACCTGCGATCCGTCCTCGCCTACGTCGATCACATACGTCCGCCCCTCCGCGCGCACGATGGCGGCGTCCGCCTGCCCCACATCGAGAAACACGATCAGGCAACCGGAATCGAATGTCCAGAAGCACGCGAGCGCGACGAGCGCGGGGAGCATAAGCGATGCGTAGGGCTTGAACTTCTCGCGCATGCCGCCCAACTCGGAAACAGCGACGCCCGATGCGAAGAACGCGAGCCATATCCAAACAGGCGGCGGGCGCACGGGGATCGCGCCGTAGGGCAGGTGCGCGAAGAATGTGACGATCGCCGTGAAGGAGGTAAACATCGCGTCCGGGATGAACGCCAGCGGCGGGAAGGCGATCCCGATGAGGGCGAAGTACATCCCGAGCGTGGAGTAGGGAACGAGTAGTATGTTCGCAAACACCGAATAGGTGGGCATGCTCGCGTAGTAGAGCGCGAGCGCGGGGAAGGTGGCGATCTGCGCCGCCGTGGTTGCGATGGCGAGGGACGCGATGTAGTGCGCGATGCGCCCCTTGACCGTGCGGCTCTCTGCGAGCCGGTCGGCGCGCAACAGCCGCTTGAGCGGCGGCGCAAGCCACATGAGCCCGGCGGACGCGAGAAACGAGAGCACAAGCCCCACATCCGCGATGTCAAGCGGATTGATAACGAGGATGATCGCGAGCGCGAACCCGAGCCGGGTCGAGCCGTCCGAAGTTCTTCCGACCATGGGCGCGGCGCAGAGCACCGCGTACATGATCACCGCGCGCGTGACGGACGGTCGAAAGCCTACAATCGCGGCGTATACGAGGATCGCGCCCAGCGACAGAATCGACGCGACTCGCACTCCGAACAGCCTGCCCAATAAAAAGGAGAGCGCGACTGCGATCAGCGTCACATGCATGCCCGAAACGGCGAGCAGATGCGCGACGCCCGATTGGCTAAAATCCTCGCGGATGTCGTCGTCCATGTCGCGCGTGTCGCCGAGGATGAGCGCGATCACCAGCTCCGCATTCTTGGGAAACGCCGTGTAGATGCGCCCGGCAATCGCCTTGCGCGCGCGCAGCAGCGCGTTCTCGATGCCGCCGCCGGTGCCGGATATCCGTACATCATCGGTTTTCGCCGTGACATAGCCCGCCATGCCCGCGCGCCAAAGGTATTCCCCGAAATCAAACGCGTGGGGGTTGGTCACCTCCTCGGGCGCGTACAGATGCCCGATGCCTTCGACGCGCTGCCCGCATTCGATCTGCGCTAGCGCGTCCTCGCCGCCTCGCAAATACAGCCGCAGGTCGTAGTCGAGCGCCTTCCCGTCCACCGCCGCATCCGTCAGTTTGCACACAAAGCGCGCGCCGCCCTCGTCTAAGTACGGGCTGCCGGAGATCCGCCCCGAAAACGGCGCGCTGTACGCGCTCTCAAACCGCGGGCGCGCATCGGCGCGCGCTATGTAGTAGCCCGCGCCCGCGAACGCCACGGACAGGAAGAACAATATCGTCGCCGCGCCCGCGAAATACCGCCGCTCCGCGCGCCGCATATGCAGCATGAGCGCCGCGAATAGTAGCGCGCCCGCACACACGAGCATCGCATACAAATTGGGATGCAGAAGCCGCGCCGCGAGGATGCCGCCTGTCAAGAATACCGCGAAGGAGAACAGCTTGCGCCGCGTGAGGATGCGCATGTCAGATCAGGTAGGTTGCGCCCGCCTCCGCGATCTGCGCCGCGGGATAGGACGCGCGCGCCTCGTCGAGCAGCGCATCCTGATCGATCCCCGGGTAAAGGTGGGTGAGCAGGAGCGCGCCCACCCGCGCATTGCGCGCGAGTTCGCCGCACAATTTCGCCGAAAGATGCGGCGATTTGGGCGACCATTGCGCGTCGGTGAGCCCGGCATCGGCAAGCAGCAGGTCCGCGCCGTCGGAAAACAACTCGATCTGCGCGTTCTGGTTCGTATCGCCCGTGTACACGAAAACCGCGCCGTCGCACTCGATCTTCACCGAAACGGCGGGCACGGGGTGCGTCGCCGGCACGAACGACAGCCGCATCTCGCCGATCGTCATATCCCGCGGCACGAGAAAATCGAGCTTCGCGTCGTCGAGCATCGCGCGCACATGCGCGGGCGAATTGGGCGCGAGCACGGGTATGTTGCGCATAAGTTTCGTAAACTGGAGCATGTACTTGACAACCAGCATGTCCGAAATGTGGTCGTAATGCAGGTGGCTGAGCACGATGCCCGAAATGTCCGCGATGTCCGCATGCTGCGTGAGCCGCGCGAGCGTCCCCGCGCCGCACTCGAGCAGCAGCTTGGTATCCCCGCTTTCGCTTTCGACCAAATACCCCGAGCACGCGCCCCCGGGCGCGGGGTACGGCCCGTTCACGCCAAGCGCCGTCAGCTTCATAGAATCCCTCCGTATGTATCGTCTATCAGATGATGCACATATTATACCACATACGCGCGCGAAATCATATTGCGAATCGGCGGCGCATAAAATGGCTCATGGCGATTTGACATCGCGGGCTGAGAGGATGTGTGTCCATGAACATCATGGCTGTGTACCATGCGAATCGATTGAGCTCGATCGCCGCCGAGGGCGGGTTGATCAGCATCCGCAAAGGCAGGCATGTGCTGAGCTGCGTCGATCTGATATCCGACGGCGATTTAATGGCGGGCGCGGTCGGCTGGCTGCGCAACCGCGCGGCGCTTTCGCGCGAATTGGGGTTTCAAATGGTCGCGCGCACCTCCGCGCTCGTCGTCGCCGCGTACCGAAAATGGGGGATGGCGTACCCCGCGCATTTGGAAGGTGCAGTTTCTACCGTCCTCATCGACAGAAGCGCCGACCGCATGCTCGTCACGCGCGATCGCATGGGCGACCGGCGCATCTTTTACTGCCGCCACGGAAAGACCTGCGCGGTGAGCGATCATCCCGATGCGCTCATCAAAAGCCCCTATGCTTCGCGGATCGTGGACGCGGACGGCATCAACGAGCTCTTCGCGCTCGGTCCCGCGCGCACGCCTGGGCGCACGCCGTACCGCGATGTGTTCGCGCTCGAGCCCGGCTGCGCGCTCGTCGCGGATCGCTCGGGGGTATCCGTGCGCCCATACTATGCCCTCGAGCCGCGCGCACATGCGGACGATGCCGCGCAGACGGCGCAAAAGGTGCGCGATATGCTCGAACGCGCGGTGGACGACATCCTGCCGTTTTCCGGCGCGGTGATGCTCTCCGGCGGGCTCGATTCCACCGTGCTCGCCGCGCTCATGCGCGAGCGGGGCGACGCGCCGGTCGCGTTCTCGGTGGATTACGAGGGCGACGAGGAGGATTTTACGGGAAACGTGTTCCAGCCGGAGCGCGACCGGGAATTCGCCGCGCAGGCGGCGGAATTGTACTGCGCGGAGCACCGGCTGGTGACGCTCGGGTACGACGCGCTGTACCGCGCGCTGGGCGACGCGGCGGACGCGCGCGGCTTCCCCGGCATGGCGGACATCGACAGCTCGCTTTTCTTGTTCGCGCGCGAAATCGCCGCCGGCGCGGGCGCAATCGTATCCGGCGAATGCGCCGACGAGGTGTTTTTGGGCTACCCCTGGTTTGCGCCCGACCGGCTCACATTGGATCATGGGTTTCCGTGGTCGGGCTCGATGGACATCCGGCGCGCGATCCTGCGCCGCGGGCTCGCGGAGGAGCTGTGCCCGGAGCAGTACGCTTTGACGGCGTTCGAGAATGCGATCGACGCCGTCCCCGTGCTGCCGGGCGAGGACGCGGACGCGGCGCGGATGCGCGCCATGCAGCTGATTTGCATCCAATTCTTCATGCGCAATTTGCAAGAGCGCGCGCTGTGCATGTGCGAGGCATCGTCCATCGCCGTGTATACGCCTTTCAGCGACGATCGGCTCGTGGAATACGTCTGGAATGTGCCGCCGGAGATCAAATTCATGAACGGGGAAGTGAAGGGGCTCTTGCGCGAAGCGGTGAAGGATTTGCTGCCCGAACCCTTGCTGCGGCGCAAGAAAAGCCCGTACCCAAAGACCTATTCGGGTCTATACACCCAGCAGGTGCGCGCGGGCATGGACGAACTGCTCGCGGACGAAACATCCCCGATCTTGCGCGTGCTCGAGCCGAAGGTGCTTCGGCAGCTAAACGACGCGGATCTCCCCGCGAGCGGGCTACCATGGTTCGGGCAGCTGATGTCCGGTCCGCAGATGCTCGCGTACATCCTGCAAGTAAACGATTGGATGAAGAAGCGGCGGATCGAGATCAGCTTATAAATGCGAAAGCGCGGCATTCATGCGATTTTGAATGCCGCGCTTTGTGATCAATCTACTGATTATTCAAACACGGGCTCGATGCGCGCGCCGTCGTACTCCATCTCAAAGTGCAGATGCGCGCCGTCGGCGGACTCGATCAGCGCCGTCGTCCCAACGGAACTGATCACCTGCCCCTTCTCGACCGTATCGCCGATTTTCACCAGCTCAAGCGTCCCAAGCGAGCAGTAGCGCGTCACATACCCCTTCGCGTGCCCAAGTTCGATCACATAGCCGTACACCCTGTCCTCATAGGCGTTTAGCACAACCCCGGACTCGCTCGCCATGACCGCCGCGCCGCTGACCGCCGCAAAGTCGATGCCCGGATGCGTGCGCCATTGTCCGAGCGTCTCGTTCCATGTCAGCGTTTCGGGCGCGTACACGCGCGTGATCTCGCCGACAACGGGCTTGATGAACACGGGCTCGGGCACGGGCGTCGCGGTCGGCGCAAGGCTCGCCTCCGCCATGACGGAAACGGCGTTCGGCGTCTCGATTGCAGCCACGGGCGCGGGCTCGATCGGCGGATCGCCGTTTTTATATAGGTACGCCGCCACGCCAAACAACATCACCAGCAGCGCGAGCGAAATGTAGTACCCGTAGCTGCCCCACATGCGCTTCGCGGCGGGGAATGCCTTGTCGTACAGCGCGCGCGCCTTTTTCATGAAATCACGAAAGAACTCACCCATTGATATCACTCCCATCTGCATCCAGTATGGGAGCAAGCGCGTGCAATTATTCCCCAAATCTGCGCTTTATTTCCAATTTTATTTTATAGATTTCATTGCGCGCAAAACCCGCGTCCGCGGCGCGCTGCGCGGCTTCGTTTAGGCTCATGCCACCGAGCATATCATGAAGCATCCGCTCCGCCGCGCCCGCGGCTGATGGTTCAACCGGCAGGGGTTCCGGCACGCGCGCGACGACGCAGTATTCACCCCGCTCGGCGTTTGGGTTTGCTTCCAGCGCGCGCAGCACCTCGTCCGCCGTCCCGCGCAATAAAAGCTCGTATTTTTTTGTGATGTCGCAGCCCACGAGCAATTCGCAGCCTTGCCATGCCTGCGCAATTGCGCCCACCAGCGCCTTGATCCGATGCGGGGATTCGTACAGCACGGCGATGGGCACGCCGCTTGCGCGGATCGCGGCGAGTTTCTCGCGCAGCGGCTTTGCCTCGCGCGGGAGAAATCCATAAAACGCGAACTCGCGCGCGTCAAAGCCCGAGGCGGAGAGCGCCGCCGTCACCGCCGAAGGACCGACAATCGGCGTGACGGGGATGCCCGCCTCCCACGCGGCGGCGACGAGCAGATTCCCCGGATCGGAGATCGCGGGCGTGCCCGCGTCGCAGGTGAGCGCGACGGTGAGGTTCTCCGCAAGCATGCGTTCGATCAATTGCGGCGCGCGCTGGCGCTCGTTGTGCCGATGGCAGGAGACGAGCGGCTTTTTGATCTCGAGGTGCGAGAGCAGCCGCAGCGTCACGCGCGTGTCCTCCGCCGCGACGAGATCGCACGCGTCGAGCGCCTCGCGCATCCGCGCCGTCATGTCGCTCAAGTTCCCGATGGGCGTTGCCACAACATACAATCTCGCCATGTTTCCCCTTATTCCATCCTGTCGTTTTTTAGTATGTAAATCAGTTCGCCCTGCATCACATATCGATCCTCAATCGCCCAACCATCGCGCGGGATCGACTCAAACCATTGGGTGTAATGCCGCTCCATGCCCACGCCGCGTCCGCCAAGCGTGCGCGTCGGGAACGTGACGGCGGTGCGCGCTGCGCGGATGTCGCGCAAAAGCCGCGCACCCGCGCCCTTGCGCTGCGTTTCGAGCACGGGGAGCAGCTTCATCGCGAGCGCGAGATCGAACGCATCGCTCGGAATCGCGCCGTCCGACAATAGATCGTGCACCGCGACCGACGCGCGCGCGCCCGTGCGCGCCGCCCAATCGTTGACGAGCTGCGCCTGCGCGCCGCTGATGTCGATGCCGTGCACCTCGATGCCCCTCGACCCCAGATACAAGGGGTTGATGCCGCAGGCGAGGTCGAGCACCCGCGCGGGCTCTCCGGTGCGCGCAAACAGCTGCGCGTAGAAATCGGCAAGCGGCATGCGCTCGCGCGTCGAGGCGTGCATCCGCAGCGCGCCGTCCAGATCGCCCGCGTCGAGGGCTGTGCGCGCGCGCCGCAACTCCTCCGCGGACATGAACGCGCCCGTGATCGCATGCAGCGTTTCGCGCGCCGCCTTTTCCGCGTCCTTGGGCTTTTTATGGCGCGAAAACGCGTCCTCGAGCACGCGCCGCTGCGTGTCTTCGCAGACATCGGCGTATTTGCGCGCCGTGCGCAGCCGCGCGAGCGCCGCCTCCATCATACGCCCCGCAGCCGCTCCATCAGCCGCCCGTAGAAGCGCAGGTTGTGCGCCGTGGCGAGCCGCATGGCGGCGGGGTCGTTGACCTTGAACAGATGGTTGAGGTAGGCGCGCGAATGCCCGGTGCAGAGCGCGCAATCACAATGCGCATCGACGGGATTCGCGTCGCGCGCGTATTTGTCGTCCATGATGTAGAGATGGCGGTAGAATTTTTCGTGCAGATCAGCGTCCGGCTCGAACACATACAGCCTGTGGTGGCGCGCCTCGCGCGTAGGGATCACGCAATCGAACAACTGATACCCGATCTCGACCAACTGCACGATTTCCTCCGGTCGCCCGAGCCCCATCGCGTACTTGATCTTGCCGTCGGGCATCGCGTCCGCCGCCATCTTCAGCACATCCAGCCGCAGCGCGCCGTCCGCGCCGACGGGCCAGCCGCCAAAACCGTAGCCGTCAAAGCCAATCTCCTCAAGCCGCCGCCCGCATTCCATGCGCAAATCGGCAAACTGCCCGCCTTGCACGATGCCGAACAGCAGGGGAGGGGAAGGGCTTTTTTTCGTGAGCTTGTCAAACTCCGCGCGGCAGCGCGCGCCCCATTTTACGGTGAGTTCGACCGCGCGCTTTTGCTCGTCATACGGGTCCTCCGGCGCGGTGCACAGATCGAGCGCCATCGCAACATCCGTGCCGAACTGCATCTGCGCCTGGATGCATTTTTCGGGCGTGTAGATCAGCTTTTTCGCGCCCATGTCCGGGCGGAAGATGATCTCGCCCTCGCGGATTTCGCCGTATGCCGGGTTTTCGCGGATGAGGGAGAAGAGCTGAAACCCGCCCGAATCGGTGAGGATCGCGCCCTTGTAGCCCGTAAACGCGTGCAGCCCGCCGAGAGACTTGATCAGCTTCGCGCCGGGCTTTGTCATCAGGTGATAGCTGTTCATCTCCAACCCAAAAAGCCCTGCGGCGTATACATCCTCGAAGCTGCCCGCGCGGATGCTGCCGTAGGTCGCGTCCGGGAAGAACGCGGGGAGCGGGATTTCGCCCGTCCGCGTGACAAGTGTGCGCATCATATTCTCTCCACCACCCGTAGGCTCGCGCTGCGTGCGCGCGGATTTTGCGATAGCTCCTCGGGCGAAGCCGTTATCGGCTTTCGCGTCACCAGTTTGATGAGCGGCTGCTTCCCGCAGACGCAAATCGGCATCTCCTTTGGGCAAGTGCAGGGGTTCGCGAGCATGCGGAAGGTGTTTTTTACGATGCGGTCCTCCAGCGAGTGGAAGGTGATCACGCACAGCCTGCCCTCGGGTTTTAGCAGATGAACGAGCATGTCGAGCGCGCCGGAGAGCGGCTCGAGCTCGTCGTTGACCGCGATGCGCAGCGCCTGAAACGTCCGGCGCGCGGGGTGCGCGTTGTCTTTTATGCGGAATTTCTTGGGGATCGCCGCGTCGATGATGGCTACGAGCGCGGCTGTGGTTTCGATCGGCTCGCGCACGCGCCGGTCAACAATGACCCGTGCGATCTGGCGCGCCCACTTCTCCTCGCCGTAATCGCGTAGGATGCGCGTCAATTCGTCCTCGCTTGCGGTGTTGACGAGATCTGCCGCAGTAACCGTTGCGCTCTGATCCATGCGCATGTCGAGCGGCGCGTCCTCGTGATAAGAAAATCCGCGTTCGCGCACATCGAGCTGATGCGAGGACACGCCGAGATCGGCGAGTATGCCGTCAAAGCGCATCCCGTCCGTGAGGGCGTCCGCCTGATGGAAATTGCCTTTGATCGCGCGAAAGCGCGCGTCGCCGATGCGCGCGGTCGCGGCGCGGATGGCGCTTGGATCGCGGTCGATCCCCGTGAGCGAGCCGCCCGAGAGTCGCTCGAGGATGCCCGCGCTGTGCCCGCCGCCGCCGAGCGTGCAATCGAGGTAATCCCCGCCCGCGCGGATGTTCAAATGCGCCATGCACGCGTCAAACAACACGGGCAGATGGTGAAATTCCTGCATTCAATCCTCCTCCGGGACATCGCCGCGCGCGGCAAGCTGCGCGCGCACCGCGCCCGCAAGGTACAATGAGCCCGCAAACACCCGCAATCCTGCATGCCGCATGCCTGCGTCAACCGCGCGGTCAACGCCCGCAATCGGCTGCGCGTCGATGCCGAGGGCGCGGTAGATCGCCGCCATCTCCTCGGGCAGCGCGGCGCGCGGCTCGTCCACCGCGGTCGCGATCACCCGCGCGCAGATCGGCGCGAGGATTTGCGCGCACTCCTGCATCTGCTTGTCCTGCATCATCCCTGTGATGAGCGTGATCTTCTCGCCGGGGTAAAAGCGCTCGATGTAATCGCGCAGCGCGCGCGCGCCCTGCGGATTGTGCGCGCCGTCGATCAGCGCGCCCTGCATCCATTCGAGCCGACCTGGCCATTTGGCTTTCGCGATGCCGCTTTGGATGTGCGCATCCGCAATGCCCATGATCCGCAGCGCATGGATCGCAAGCGACGCGTTCAACAGCTGATGCCGTCCGCAGAGCGATATTTCAAATGCCGCGCCATCCAATAAAAACCGCGTGCCATAGGGCGTTTCATCCAAAATTTCGGGCATTTTCGCGATGGTGAGCGCGCTGTTTTTCTCCCGCGCCGCCGCGCGGAACACATCCAGAATATGCTCCGCTTGCGCCTGCACCACCGCGGGCACGCCGGATTTTATGATCCCCGCCTTTTCAAAGGCGATTGTCTCGACATTGTCCCCCAGCGTCTTCATATGATCCAGCCCGATCGCCGCGATCATCGACACGCAGGGCGTGATCACATTCGTCGAATCAAAGCGCCCGCCGAGCCCAACCTCGACCACCGCGACATCGACCCTCGCGCGCGCGAAATACTCAAACGCAATCGCCGTGCCAAGCTCGAACGTCGTGGGGTAGACGCCGTCTTTTCCGAGCGCGGCGGTCTTTTCGACCAGGAGGTTGACGATGTCAACAAGCGCGGCATCGGGGATCGGTCGCCCGTCCACGCGCATGCGCTCGTTGTAGTAGTTGAGATACGGGGAAGTATACAGCCCCGTTTTCTCGCCCGATTCGCGCAGCGCGCGCTCGGTGAACGCCGCCGTCGAGCCCTTGCCGTTTGTCCCGGCAATGTGCATCGCGCGAAAGCGGCGCTCGGGGTTTCCCATAATTTGAAGCAGCGCGCGCGTGTTTTCCAGCCCGTTTTTGTGCCCCTTGTAGCGCGCGCCGTGGATCCAATGGATGGCGTCGTTTGCGTTTGTGAACATCAATTTCCCCCTGCCCGCGCTTTGTGCGGCAAGCGATCGTTTTCGTATAAAAATCGGCGAACACGCATGCGCGCATCGCCGAAGTTGCGATCCATCAGAGCTTGGTCGGCGCAAGCCCCAGTTTCTTGCGCACCTTGCGCATCGTTTTGAACGCGAGCGCCGATGCCCGCTCCGCGCCGTCCGTGAGCACGGATTCGAGGTACGCCTTGTCAGCGAGGATGCGCGCGTACTCCGTTTGGATGGGCTCGAGGGTTGCGATCACGCTGTCGGCGACCGCGTCCTTGAACGCGCCGTAGCCCTTCCCGCTGTATTCGTCTGCGATATCGTCAAGCGACACGCCGGTGAGCGCCGCCATGATGCTCATGAGGTTGCTCACGCCCGGCTTCTCCACCGGGTCGAAGCGCACACTGTTTTCGCTGTCGGTCACCGCGCGCCGCATCTTCCGGCGGATGACGTCCGGCGCATCGAGCATCGCAATGAACGTCTCCTCCAGGTCGGATTTCGACATCTTCTTCTCCGGCTCGGTCAACGACATCACCTTCGCGCCGATCTTCGGAAAATACCCTTCCGGCACGATAAACAGATCCGGATAGATCGCGTTGACCCGCTGCGCGACGTCGCGCGCAAGCTCCAAATGCTGCTTCTGATCCGCGCCGATCGGTACGAGATCGGAGAGATACAGGAGGATGTCCGCCGCCATCAGCGCGGGATAGGTGAACAGCCCCGCATTGATATTATCCGCGTGCTTTTGGGATTTATCCTTATATTGAGTCATGCGCGAAAGCTCGCCCATGTAGGTGTAGCAGCTCAACATCCACGAAAGCTCCGCGTGCTCGTGCACATGCGATTGAAAGTAGATGATGTTTTTTTTCGGATCGAGCCCGCTTGCGAGAAACACGCTCATCGTGCGCAGGCACGCCTTTCGCAACTCCGCCGGGTTCTGGCGAACCGTCAGCGCGTGTAGATCCACAATGGAATAGAGGCAGTCGTACTCGTCCTGCAACAAATTGAAATTGCGCAGCGCGCCGATGTAGTTGCCGAGGGTGAGCTGCCCCGTGGGTTGTATGCCCGAAAAGATGCGTTTTTTTTGAATGATCGTATCCGTCATGCGTCTGCCTCCCGATGGAAATCCGCGTGTAAAGTATAGCACGTCTCCCATTTTCAGTCAAGGACGCGCTTGATTCTATATAGTAGGAAAAGGAGCATGAAACACCCTTATCCGCGGGAAGTTGTAAAATAAATTGCCGCAGTTAGGAGAAAAAGGAAGACCCAACCTGACGAAGCGATTACAATGAGGTTGCAAGAACAAAGCAATCGAGGTGTCGAGGATGGGTCAGGAGAATCATAGCACAGAGCGGCGGAAATATCAACAGCTGAGCGAAGCGGAACGATACAAGATCGAGGCATTGGACAGGGCGAACGTAACGGTATCGGAATGCGCGCGACAACTCGGTAGAGATCGGCGAACGATTCAACGTGAGCTGAACCGCGGCAAAGTGGAGCAGATCAAGGGGAACTACGAGACAAAGCTCCTATACTGCGCGGATGCGGGCGAGCGCGTGCGCAAGGAGCGTGCGGCGAACAAGGGCAGGAGTCTCAAGATCGGGCACAACCATGCGCTGGCAAACCACCTTGAGCAGAAGATCGTGCGGGAGTGCTATTCGCCGGACGCCGCGCTGGCGCAATGGCGCAGGGAGCACGGGGCAGACGCGCAGAAGATCTGCACAAAGACGGTGTACAACTACATCGATATGGGGTTGTTTGCGGGGATAGGGAACGGGGATTTACCGGTCAAGAAGGATAAGAGGGTGCGGAAACCGCGCTTGAAGCGTGCGGTCGCGCTCAACAACACCAAAGGTCGGAGCATCGACGAGCGCCCGAAGGAGATCGATCTGCGGCAGATCGAAGGGCATTGGGAGATGGACTGCGTGGAAGGGCGCGCGGGTAGCAAGGCGTGCCTATTGGTGATGACGGAGCGGAAGCAGCGAACGGAGTTGATCTTCCTACTGCGCTCGAAGTGCCAAGATGAAGTGGTGCGGGCGATGGATCAGCTGGAGAAGCGCTGCGGGAAGGAATTTCCGACGATCTTCAAGACGATCACGGTGGATAATGGAAGCGAGTTTCTTTCTTCAGCGAGGCTGGAGCGCTCCATCCTCGCTGAAGAAACGAAGCGAACGACGATCTACTATGCCCACCCGTACAGCGCCTGGGAGCGCGGGAGCAACGAGAACCAGAACAAGCTGATCCGACGGTTCGTGCCCAAAGGGACAGACATTGGGAAGCTTTCCCCGCACGACGTTGAACGGATTCAGTATTGGATGAACCACTACCCAAGAAGGTTATTGGGGTACCGAACCCCTGCGGAACTGTGCACCTCAGGCGTTCTCGAGTTTGTCGGTGGGGTGCGGCAATAATTCTTGCAATCCTCATCATAGCCGGTGGCGAAATTATTCGCTTGACATTCCGCGCCCTCTGATATATAATACTCTTTGTTCTGCGGTCGTGGCGGAATTGGCATACGCGCACGTTTGAGGGGCGTGTGGGCAACCATATGGGTTCAAGTCCCATCGACCGCACCAACAAAAAGCCTTGAATCCTTGCGATTTCAAGGCTTTCCTTTTATCCATCCATCCCCTACAAAATCCCCCGAAAATGCCGCTCATACGTCTCCTCGAGCGTCTCATGCGTGCTATCAACGCAATGCGCCGGGTGCGTGTCCCAATACGCGCGCATCTGCGCGTACCACGCGTCCACCCATCGCGCCCCCGCCGTCCAGCACGCCCGCGCGTTGTCGCGCGCGATGCACGCCGCCCGATCGGGTACGAGCACCCGAAACGCCGGGCGGATGCCGTGCTCCGCCAGCGCCCGCACATACCGCTCGTAATCCGCTTGTTCGATGATATACCCCACCGCCGCATGATATCCAAGCCCAAGCAAGATCAGCAGCGTGTGAAGCGTCGCCGTTTGATTATCCACCGCCCTGTTCGGATCGAGCCGCCTGAAATAATTCTCCCGCTTCTGCACCGCGTCCCCATCGACAAACACATACCCATGCCTTTGTTCGATCAGCTGCCCGAGCGCGGTCTTGCCCGCCCCGGCAGTCCCGGTGATTAGCAGCGCCTTCCGATCGCCTTGGATATGCGCGCGCACGTCATGTAGCTCGATCGGTCGATCGCATCGCTCGCATTTGGGAACATGGATGCGCGAATGGTTGCGCATCGCGGGGATCTCGTGGCGATCCAGCACATGGCGCGCCCGCAAATCCGCCCCGCAGCGCGCGCAGTTCACGCCGATTCCCCCGCCGCGCGCGCCCGCCGCTTCCCAAACGCATCGAGCAGCGGCACCATCACCGCCGCCACGATCCCCGCCGAAAACCCCGTGTTGTACAAATTCATCCCCCCGTGCAGAAAGCCCGCGTTCAGCACCACCGACGAGTTGAGAAACCCCGCTGCAACACCCCACGCCCAGCCGTAATGCCCGGCGATCGGCGCAAGCGAGGTGCTAAACAGCGCGGCGATCAGTATCGCGGGGTCGCTTGCCGAAAACGTCTTGGAGACGCTCGCCAGAAACACGCCGAGGAAAATCGGCGCGATGTTTTTCACATGCTTCCCATACGCGCCAAAGCCCGCGACGGTCAATATCCCGCCGATCGTCGGTCCGTTCAGCTCGCCGCCCACCAAAAGCACATAGCCCATCGCCGCGATCCCGTTGACGCCCATGTTCATCATCGACGCGGCAAGCCCGTCCGTTTTGATAAAATCGCTGCCCACCACGCCCGCGCGCCGGAAGATGCGCAAAAGCCGCTTCGGCGCGCGCCGGTCGAGCAGCATCCCCATCGCGATCATGCCCACGAACAGCGAGAGTAAGAATATCCCCAGCGCGCGGTTGTTGCCCGTGCTCCACAACAGCCGCGTGTACGCTTGATACCCGTAGGATCGGAAGATCGAAACGTACACCGTGCCGATCAGCCCCACGGCAAAGCCTACATTGTATAGATTATAGCCGCGGTGCAGCTTCGCCGCGCTGGCGGCGAGCGGGGATGCGAACATCCCGACGCTCACGCCGACCAATATGCTAAGCAGCAGCCGCCGCCACAGCGCAAGGTCGATGCAGAACAGAAACTCCGTCACCACCGGCGCGATGCTCGTGGAAAGAAGCGCGACATGCGCATGCGCGCGAAAATCCTCCCGTTTCAGCCGTGCATAAATGCACGCGCCCAGGAGGATCGGCCAAATGTTGATCAAATTTTTCCCGAATAACCCGAACCCGCCCATCAAAAACACCGCCGCGACGGAAAGCCCGCCGATCTCGATGCAAAGCAGGTACAACAGCGCGATGGCGATCAGCATCAAAAGCCCCGCGTTCGCAAACGCCGCGCCCACGCCGGCGACCGCGATGTAATCGGTGATCAAAATCGCCGGCTCGCGCGCAAGTTCGATCAGCCCCGCGCCGACCGCGCGCACACCGTCCGCCGCAACGCCGTATGCGATAAACGCCGCCGCGATCAGCGTGAGCGCCGCGTATGCCAGGTTGGTCTGCGCCCCGTGTTTTCGTCCCGGTTTTCTCCGCCCGATATGGCTCGCCTCCCTCTTGGATCGCTAAAAATTGTTACAACTTAAAAATCCGCTTGGGATTGTCGTAGTACAGCGCGCGGGCGATGTCAAGCGCCTTCTCCTCGCCGAACACGCCCATGCACACCTTCTCGGACAGCGTCTTTGCGATGTTCTGCCTGGAGAGTTCCAAATGCCCGTACACCCCGTCCACGAACACATAATCGCCGCCAAAGCCCGAGATTTTGTTATGCGGCACCGCGTCCAGGAAATCGTGCAGCGCCTGCACGCTCGCCGAGGGCGATATGATGTGCGCCCAGCACATGTCGATGTACACATTCGGGAACATCTTCGCAAGCGCGCTCACGCGCGATTGAAACGGGTAGCCGATGTGGAACAGATCAAAATCGACATCCGGATATCGCAAAAATAGGTTTTCAAGCAGCATCGGGTCGCTGTTGGAAAGCACGTTGCCGTTGCCCTCGAGCAGCCCCGTGTGGAACTGCACCGTCAGATTGCGCTTGCCCGCAAGCGTCAGCACCCGGTGCATCATGTAATCCTGCAATGCGCGCGGAAACGGCGCAGGCTCGCCCGCCCGCCATTTGCCCAAAGCATCGTCAAACAGCGCGCGCGCCTCGGCATACGGGGTCTCCTCAAAGCGGAGCGTGCGCTCGTAGGCGAGCGCGCATTTGATCACCCGCACCCCGCAATGGGCGAGCATGCCGTCCAGCCGCGCCTCGAGCGCCGCCTGCCAGTCGTCCAAGCCGTTCACCGGTATGCCGAGCGTCCCTTCGATGAACGCCAGCATCTGCGCGCCGCCGCCCTCCGGCAGGCGGATGAAGTCCGACGGCTGCCAGATGAACCGGAAGATGTCGTGCGCACCGGATTGTGGAACGTCCCACGAATCCGTCAGGCACATCTCGATGTTGCACCTCTCGCGCAGCACATGCGCCTGATGCCCCGGCTTTCGCGCCGCCAAATACGCGTCATTGAGCGCCTCGATGGTCTCGCCGCGCACGCCGTCGATCCCGTAGATGCCCCGCACCGCTATGTCGATCGCGCGCCCGTAGCCGGTGTAGCGCGCCGCCTCCCAGTATGGCTCGACGATCGCCCAGCGCGCCCGGATCGGCAACGATCCGTCCACCACGCGCGCGAAATCCGCCGGCGAAAGCCCCGCGGAGATGATATCGCTGCGCAGATACTGCGCCAGATACTCGCGCAGCACATCGCCCGGCTCGTCTGCCAGCGCGCGCTCGTCCCACGGCAGATGCTCGTGCGTGTCGATCACGCGCATGCCCCGGATTTCATTCAAAAGCGCTTCGTATGCCCCGTTTGCCCTCATGGGATCCCCTCCCAGAAAAATATATATTGAACATACAACGCGCGCCGCGCATTGTCAACCGGTAATTACGATTCTTTTGCGCCGATGCCCACGCGCAGCCCGCTCACAAACAGATACAGCGCGACAATCGCCGTGCCCGCAATGTCCATGTATCGCGCCGCCGCGGAATCCGGCGCAATCGCCACCGCCAGAAGCGCCGTCGTCACGCAGCCGTCCACCAGCGCCTTCGCGCGGTAGAGCCTCGCCTGCGCGGCGAGTATGGCGTCCGCTTCCGCGCGGTCGAGCGCGCGGTATCTGATCCAAAACCAACTGTTTGTGATCACCCCGAGCACCGCGATCACAAGCCCCGGTATTACATTCCCCTTCTCCCCGCCGCCCACAAATAATGCGACGATCAGCATCGCCGCGCCACCCAAGCACATCGCCGCGCCGACCGCGCGGTTCGCGATCCGCTCGAGCCGCGCCTTGCGCGCCGCGTCCGCGCGCGCCCCGCCGTGGGTGACGCGATAGATCGCAAACGAGACGATGATGGCGACAAGCTCCGCCGTGCGCCGCAGAAAGTCCGCAAGCTGCGTCGTCGATCGCCCGACGAGCAGCCCCGCGCCAACCACGATCGGTCCGGGCGCGCTGAGAATCACCGAGGCGAGCAGCGTGCGCGCGCCGGATTTTCGCTTCATCCGTCAAACCCCCCACATGAGCAATATCGGGATCAGCACCGCCGCCGCCGCAAGCGGGCAGGTCAATGTGTCCATGCCGCCGCGCGTGTACAGCTCCACCGCCGCGCACACCGCGCCCGTCAGCGCCGCAACGGGCACATGCGCATACCACGCGCCCGGATGGTTCACGAGCAGCGCGATCAACACCGCAGCGAACGATACCAGAAACATCGCCGCCGTGCCCTCGACGCTCTTTCGCCCCTCGATGAACCGCCCCTTGAGCCCGTGTTTGCCAAACCGCTTGCCCACGAGCGCCGCCGCCGCGTCGCCAAAGCCCCACGCATACGCGCAGGCAAGCGCGAGCCACCGCTCGCCCAGCCAGCCCCAGCAGATCACAATCAGCAAACTGAACATGAAAAATACGATCACCAGACTCCGTCTGATCTCGCCGCGACCGCGCTCGACCAGCAGCTCCGAATAGCCCTTGTACCGCTGCGCGAAGGTGAGCAGCGGGTAGACCAGCGCGGTAAACAGCGCGGCGGCAGCAGCCGACATCTGCCAGGTGCGAAACGCGTATACCCAGACGAGCAGCGAACACAACAGGATCATATGCAATAGCTTCCGAAACAGCTCCTGCGGCACGGCAAACTTGCGCCGGATCAAAATCGCGCACGATGCGCACACCGCGAAATAGCATAGAAGGATGCCAAACCCAATCAGAAACTCCGGTATCATCGCTCATTCTCCCGTGTATCCAAATTTTCCGCCACGCGCTCCAGCATGCGCGCAAGCCCCGCGAGCTCCGCCTCGGATATCCCGTCTTTCGCAATCTCGTACACCGCATGGTACGCGCGCTCGATCGCCGCGCGGTGCAAAAGCCCCTGCGCGGTCGGCGTCACGCGGTAGGCGCGCGCATCGTCCGTGCGGCGCGCGCGCGCGGCAAACCCCTTCGCGACGAGCGAATCAACCGTGCGCGAGATCGCGCCCTTGCCCACGTCCAACCGCTCCGCCAGTTGCTCCTGCGAGAGCCCGCCGCCAGCCGCCAATAGGTGATAGAGGATATCCCCCTCCGCGCCGGTGAGGTTCAGCCCCGCAAGCCGCTCGTTGATCGACTGGCGCGCAAGCCGCAGCGCCGCCTTCATGCGCAGCCAGATGTCGCGCATCGCCGTCATCACAATCACTTCCCCGTATGGTGTTTCCAATGAGTATATCAAGAAACGGTTGCTTAGTCAACCATTTGCCGGGCGCATGAAAAAAGCCCCGCGCGGGGCGGGGCGCGGTCAGCGCGCCCGAAGGGTGGAAATCATATGCTTGATCGAAACAAGCGGATGAAAAAGCAGCATCCGCGGTCCGCTGTAGCGCATCACCGCGCGGATTTTCTCGCGCATTTCCGGCTGATAGCAGCGCGTTTTGCACGCGGAGCAGAAGGTCTTGTCCGCCCGATGCGGGCAGTTTTCGCTGCGCTTCTGCGCGTAAATGAGCAGCGCCTCGCAGTCCGCGCAGCGCGCGCGGTTTTTGTGCACGCCCTTGCAATAGCAGTCGATCATCACTTCAAGCATCCGTTTTTCGCCCGCTCGCCCGTCCTTTTTTGCCATGCCATTCCCTCTCTGCAAATAAAAGGGGCGCGAACCGCCGTCGAAAGGCGATCCGCGCCCAATGGTTCGTCAGCCCGCAGGCTCATCCATAACTTCCGGCTCATCGTCCGCCGCCGGCTCGTCGTCTGTCGCCGGCACTTCGTCCGTCGTCGTGACATCTTCGACCGCGCGCTCAAAGTAAATCGTGGCATCCTCGGTCACGAGGGAGAGGAGCCCGTCCTCATGCAGCTGAAACGCCATGCGCTCGTCGGCAGCATCCTCGTCCGACGCCTTCATTGTCAAAACGCCGCCCTCAAAGGCATCGAGGGAGAGCGCCAGGACATCCGGCGCGTCTGCTTCCAGGTATGTAATCGTCGCGTTTGCGCCGTCAACCGCAAGCGTTATCTCAATGCCGGTCAGGGAGATCGGGATCGCCACGCCCATCGTCTCGACCAAGGTCGCGATCCAATCGCCGTCAAACTCCCCGAACTGCGCGTCCACGCGCACCGCCGCCGGGGCAAAGCCCTCGCCGCTCGAGGAATCCTTGCCGAAGATCATCAGCATGCCCGCGTCCTCCGCGACAAGCATATCGCCGTCGAGGAAAAAGTCGTTCGTCTGCCCATCGATCTCGAGGGAGACGCCGCCGTCGATCTCAACCCACGCGCCCACGGAATCCTCTTCATCGGTCATGCGCACCAATGCGCTGCCGCCTGCTTCCAACGTGATCTCCATCTCAATGCCCATCATGGCGGCGCTCATCTCAATGCCTTCCATCTGAAGGGTGTTCAAGTACCATGTGCCCTCATAAACGCCGACCTCTGCGGCAAGCGCGCCGGTGAAGATCATCGAGAGTATCATCACCATGGTCAGCAGCACGGATAGGTTCCTTCTCATATGGGAATCCTCCTTACTATACCAAATATCGCCAGACGCGCCCCGCGCCCAAGTTCATCGTCTCTATTATACATAAATGCGCGGCAAACGAAACATCAAATATCGGAAGGCGCGCGGTTTTCCTTCGTTATTTTATCATTTCCTAGCGCGGGATGCAAATGCGCGGCGTTTCGCCTGCCGTTTGGCAGGTTATAAATGGTTTGGGCGCACATTGCGCCCCCAACAAAGCATTGAACCGACCGGGCGTTTGCGCGGTCGATGAGGAAAAGAAAAGAGGAATGAACGTATGTTGAAGATTGCAGTCATTTTGGGAAGCACGCGCCCCGGGCGCATCGGAGAAGGCGTTGCGCGCTGGGTGACCCAGCTCGCAGGAGCGCGCAAGGACGCGCAGTTTGAACTGGTGGATGTCGCGGATTACAACCTGCCGCTGCTCGACGAGTCGCTGCCCGCGGGCTACGGGCAGTACGAGAAGGCGCACACCAAGAAGTGGGCGGCGAAGATCGGCGAATTCGACGGCTATGTGTTTGTCACCGGCGAGTACAACCACAGCGTGCCCGGCGCGTTGAAAAACGCGATGGACTTTGTCGGCGCGGAGTGGAACAACAAGGCGGCGGGCATCGTCAGCTACGGCAGCGCCGGCGGCGCGCGCGCGGCGGAGCATTTGCGCCAGATCCTCGGCGAATTGCAAGTAGCGGATGTGCGCGCGCAGGTGATGCTCTCGCTGTTTACGGATTTCGAGGACTTCTCGAAGTTCGCGCCCGATGCCAGACATGTGCCGGAGGTCGAGGCGATGCTCGATCAACTCGTCGCATGGGCGGGCGCGCTCAAGACGCTGCGCTGATCGGTCAAAAGCGGATACATGAAACCCGGAGCGAAGGCTCCGGGTTTTTCGCGCATGCGATATTCACACCCCCCGCACCCGCAAAACCGTCGCGGGATCAACCACCGACCCGATCCGCGCCGCAAACAAATCCCCCCGCGCGACATCCGCATCCGTCACATAATGCACATCCAGCATCCGCCGTGCGTCATGCCCCGTCTGCAAAAAATTGATCCGCGCGAGCGCCAAACTCCAGCCCTCCAACCACAGCGCGATCTCCGCGCGCCGCGCGCCCTCCTCCACATGCAATATCAGATCGATGTCGCTGCCCATCCCGGGGTTCCCCGCGGCGGTACTGCCGATCAGATACACGCCCTTCACGCCCAGCCCCTCCATATCCATGGAGGACGCGATCTCCTGCGCCATGTAGTGCCGCCACTGCCAATGCTCGCGCTGCGTGCCGATCGCCCAACTCCGCCACGCATCCGCCGCGCGCGCATCGGCATTCGCCTCCTCGCCCGTGAAAAACGCCGCCGCGCGCTCGATCTCGGAATTCATGTGGATCGAAAGCGTCCGCCCTCCGCTCGCCTCCGCCACCTCGATCACCTTTA
Source organism: Christensenellales bacterium (assembly GCA_050945995.1). Taxonomy (GTDB): domain Bacteria; phylum Bacillota; class Clostridia; order Christensenellales; family Aristaeellaceae; genus RUG11247. Next base: position 5,286 of record JBMNUA010000006.1, on the reverse strand, counting down.
GCACCCCCGCAAGGTGCGCGTACTGCGGCAAAAAGCTCGCCAGCCGGTTCGCGCCCGCGTGGAAAAACCCTTCCTTGAATACCACGCCCGGCGACTGGGGATACAGCGGCAGATACACGATACCGCCCTCCACCAAGTCCTGAAAAAAGTGCGTCCCGAAGGATAGCTCCGGCGCGTAGCCGTACTGCGCCGCCGCCACCTCGATCAGCGCCGCCGCGTTTGAGATGTCCGCATACGACACGCGCACGCCGAGCTTGATGTCCCCGCGGCTGCCCCATCGCCCCGGACCGATCAGCGCGAACTTGCGCCGCGGCAGCGCCTCATTTAGCAGCCCCACCGCCTCGCCCACCGCCAACAGTTCCTCGCGCCGGGAGAGCGCGTGGTAGCCGCCGGGATCGACGTATACCAGGTATTGCAGCCCCGATATCATCCCATCGGGCACATACCGCGTCGCCGTGAACAGCACGTCGCGCTGCAGCAGATTCTGCGGGATCGGCGCGGGCGCGTTCATCAGCCCCAGCCCCTGCGGACGGCATTGCAATAGATACAGCCGCTCCCCGTCGCATGCAAATTCGATGTCCACCGCGCACTCCAATTTCTCCGAAAGCACCTCGAGCATGCGCCGAATCTTCGGGATAAAATCCGATTGCGGGGCGATCGCGTGGTGCAGCGTGATCACCATCTCGTCGCGCGCGGGATCGAGCGTGAACGCGTTTTTCGTCTCGAGAAAGTCGTCGCGCAATACGCTCACATATTGATGCAGATTCGGGAACTCCCGCGCCGCGCCGCGCAAAAACCGCTGCGCGTCCACCGTCGTAAACCCCGCCTCGGGGTCGATCAGATCGATCTGCCGCGGCGCGTACCGCGCGATCTCGTCCGCCGATTGGTTGATGCGCAATTGCGGCTGCCCCGGCGCGAGCATCAGCGGATAATCGTTGTTCAGCCGATCGACCGCGCGCGTGCCAAGCCCCATCACAAGGCGGATCAGCCCGTCCTCCGGGCGGATCCGCGGCGACCAGCGCAAGAGGTTTCGTGAAAACGCGACCCCAGCGTACAGCGGCATGCGGTATTTGCCGATGCGCGCGCCCACCACCTCCTGGATCATCACGCCCATCTGCTCGGTAAAGTGGATCAGCCCGCGCTCCCGGCGGTATTGAAGCGAATCGGGGTTGTACATCGACGCGTACACCTCGAGCAGCGCCGCCGTCAGCGCGTCCAGCCGCTCCTTCGCGCTGCCGTTGTTTGCCAAAAACAGGCTCTTGTATTTACCGCTGAACGTCGCCGCGTACTTGTCCTCAAGCAGCGACGACGAGCGCACAATCAGCGGCGCGTCCCCGAAATCCTCGATCACAATGCGCAGCATGTTCACCGTCTGCGGCGGCAGGCTCGCGCCGCGTATCTTCGCCACCACGTTTTCATACGTCAGCCTGTGATACATCGCCGAGTTGTATTTGTAGGAGTTGAGCTCCTCTAAATTGTTGTAGCGCAAAAAATCAAGGATGTGATCGGTCGCGATGTACCAGGTGCGCGGCGTGTGGATGCCCTGCAACAGCGGGTCATGCTTCGCGGCGCGGCGCAAAATCTGGCTCGCGATGAACAGCCCCGCGCCCTTGCCGCCGATGCGCCCCATGCTGCGCTCCGAACCGATGATCCGCTCGATCATCGGCGCGAAATCGGCGATGCGCATGTCGTTGAGCACGAGGTTGATCAGCCGCTCGTCGTCGGACAAAAATCGGTGCGTCAATTCAGACAGCAGCCACGTCTCCGTCTGCGATTGCGCGCCCGCGCCGCCCGTCTGCGGCGTAGCGATGTACTTTCGCACCGCCTCCAAAATATCGGAAACCCGCGAATCCTTCCGATCGACGATTTTGACGAGCGCGAGCACGCGCTGCTCGTAAATCCATTCGTGAAACAGCCGAAACACCGTCTCTTGCGAGAGGAAGGAGACCGCCGCCTCGATCAGATGGTTCGCCAGCGGCTGTATGTCGATGCCGGGTGCGGCGCTCGGCGCGTTCTCCTCGCCGTGGCGCAGCCCGCCGAACGCGCCCAAATGGCGGACGATGCTGTCCGCCGCGCGCCCGAAGGTGTGCTCCAGGTACACGCCCAGTTTTTCGGCGATGGTGATCAGCATGTCCGGGTCGAGCTGGCGCAGCACGCTGATGAGCAGCGTCAACTCGCGCTGCCGGCTGAGCGCAAGCTGCGAGATGCGCCGCGCGATGGTGTCGATCATCTTGCGCTCATAGGGCAATAGCGGGCACGGCTCCGCCAGCAGCTCCGCGCGGTACGCCGCTGCGAGCGCGCCGACCACCTCGCCCTCCATGGAAATCGGCGCGGACAATATCTCGTCCGCGCCCTCAAATCCCGGCGTCTCATACGCGTCCGCCCACAGCGTGATGCGCACCCGCGCCGCCGCGGGGCAGGAGAAGCCCGAGGGGATGATCTGCGCCAACTGCGCCATCATCTCCGGCAGCGTCAAACGCGCGTCCTGCAGCGCGCGGTCAACCGCGTACACGCACTCCAGTTCCTTTGCGCGCTCGGCGAGCGTTCGCATCTCCCTCGCGTCCATCACATGCCCCCGGATTACGCCCAGCCGCGCAGCTTCACCGCGTCGAGCACGCGGTTCACGGCGATGATGTACGCCGCGTCGCGCATGTACAATTGTTTCTCTTCCGCCAGACGGTATACCGCGCGGAACGCCTCGGTCATGGCGTGCTCGAGCTTCTCCATCACCTCGTCCATCGTCCAGAAGTAGTTGGTGTTGCACTGCACCTGCTCGAAGTAGCTGCACGTCACGCCGCCCGCGTTTGACAAAAAGTCCGGAAGCAGCGTGATGCCGCGCGCCTGAATCAAAGGATCGCTGTCGGGCGTCGTCGGACCGTTCGCCGCCTCGCACAGGATCTTCACCGACGGGTGAATCTGCGAAACCGCCGCGGGGGTGATCTGGTTTTCCAGCGCCGCGGGGATGAGGATATCCACCTCCTGCTTGAGCCACGCGTCGCCCGGGAGCACCTCGTAGCCCGCGTCCCGCGCCTTGTTGGGATCGATCGATCCAAACGCGTCCTTGAACGACGCGAGCGCCTCGATGTCGCAGCCCTGCGCCATTTTGAAGGTATACGAGCAGCCGTCCGCCTGGCTCCAGCTCGAAACCGCGATCACTTTGCCGCCGAACTGCGCGTACTTGCGCGCGGTAAACTCGCCGACGTTGCCAAAGCCCTGGATGCTCGCGGTCGTGCCGGCGGGCGCAAGCCCCATCTGGTGGAGCAGCTCCTTGAGCACATACACCACGCCGTAGCCCGTCGCCTCCTTGCGCCCGAGCGAGCCGCCCATGCCCACCGGCTTTCCGGTGATCACGCCGGGGTAGCGCCCGCCGCGGATCGCCTCGTACTCGTCGAGCATCCACAGCATGTGCTGCCCGTTTGTCATCACATCCGGCGCAGGCACGTCGCGGTTGGGGTCGAGCAGGTGGTGAAGCCCGCGCACATAGCCGCGGCAAAGCCGCTCCTGCTCCGCCATGGAGAGGTTGTGCGGGTCGCAGATCACGCCGCCCTTGCCGCCGCCCAGCGGGATGTCCACCACGGCGCATTTCCACGTCATCCACATGGAGAGCGCGCGCACCGTGTCCGCCGTCTCGTGCGGGTGAAAGCGTATGCCGCCCTTGGCGGGACCGCGCGCGTCGTTGTGCACGATCCGGAACGCCTTGAACACCTTCGTCGAGCCGTCGTCCATCTTCACGGGGATGGTAAAGTGCACCTCGCGCATCGGTTCGCGCAGCAATTCGCGCGCGCCCGATTCGATCTGCAATGCATCCGCGACCGCGTCAAATTGCGCCTTCGCATTTTCAAAAGGATTGTATGGTGTCGCCATGAAATGCCTCCTATGCCATTGGTTTGCACCATTATACATCATCCGAGGGGGAAAATAAAACAGGTTTTTGCAACTTTCACGCGCTGATTTTGCATTTTTCAATAAAATATGGTATACTTGGCAGCGAACATCGCCGGAAATGCGCGCCATGCGCCGTATGATATCCGCAAATATGCGGAACAATTCCAACATCAGGCAACCGGTGAAAAGAAGGAGGCTATGCGATGTATACATTGAACGCGCAGTACCGCGACCGGAGCGCGAAGGCAAAACAGCTCAGGAGGAAGGGTCTGATCCCCTCCTGCATATACGGAACGAGCTTGGAGGAGTCGGTGCTGATCCAGGTGCCGCAGCCCGACATCAGCCGCTTTTTGAAGGCGAACGCGCGCGGCAGCGTGCTCACCATCGATTTGGGCGACAAGAAATACAATGTGCTGCTCAAGGAGATCAGCAACGATCTGCTCGGCGGGCGCGTCGAGCACATCGATTTCCAGCACCTCACCGCCGACGCGGCGATCAACACCGTGGTGCAGGTCTCGCTGATCAACCGCGAGAAGAACCCGAACCTCGTGCAGCTGCAGTTGGAGGAGATCCCCTACAACGCGCTGCCGTCTGACCTCGCCGAGCGCATCGTGATCGATGTGGACGGCATGGAGGCGGGCACGCTGATCCGCATCGCGGACTTGGACATCGCAAAGGACGAGAAGATCCGCCTGCTGACCGACGCGGAGACCGTCGTCGTCAGCGTGATGGAGAAGACGCGCGCAACCGCCGAGGATGAGGACGAGGCGGACGCGGCGGAGGGCGAAGCCGAAGCCGGCGAAGCCTGATCGATTTTTACGGATACAAACCCCCGGTGGCATTGCGCCATCGGGGGTTTTCGTTCTCATCAGATCAGCGTGGAGAGGATCTCCGCCTTCGTCACGATCCCGCGCAGCCGCCGGTTCTCGTCCACGACCGCGATCGGGTACTTCGCCCCGGCGGCAATCGGCATCAGGTCGGAAACCGAATCCTCGAGCGCAGCCGTCGCCACGTCCGCCTCGATCGCGTCCGCAAACGTCGTCTCCCCCCGCCGAACCGCAAGCGCCTGCTCCAGCGGCAACACGCCCAAAAACCGCATCTTCTCGCCGACCACATAGGCGCTGGACACGCCCTGCTTTCGCATCTGCTTGAGCGCGTTTTGCGCGCCCGCCGCCGCGTTCACCAGGCATGCGGGCTTTTGCATGATGCTTTTGACCGAGTACACGCGCGATTTGTCCGCGCCGCTCATGAAGTTCTCGACGTACTCGTCCGCCGGGCTGGACGCCATGCCCTCGGGCGTGTCGGTCTGCACAATCCGCCCGTCGCGCATGATCGACACGGTGTTGCCGAGCTTGAACGCCTCGTTGATGTCGTGGGTGATGAACACCACGGTCTTGTTGA
>JBMNUA010000005.1:0-29415 GCA_050945995.1 Christensenellales bacterium | reverse complement strand
GCCGTAAATAGCAAGCTGCAAAGAATAATACGGTATTTAGGAGTAATTGGATGCATTATATTGGCATAGACATTGGCTCCGCCTCGGCCTGTGTGGCTTTGCTGAACGAACAAGGGGAACTCGTCGGGAATAAGTATCTGCTGCTGAAGGGCGCGTCGCAGGAAAACAGGCGGCTTTTGCAGCGGGAGCTGCGTGAAATGCTGGCGAAGGACGGCATCTATCAAATCGCCGTGAGCGGTTCCGGTTCCAAAACGCTGAATCTGCCCTCGGTCAACGAGGTTTCGGCTCTGGCGGCAGGCGCGCGCCATGTGGCGCTCGGCGCTGCGTCGGTCATGGAAATTGGCGGCGGGAGCGCGAAATATGTTGTGGATTTGCAAAAAACGAATCTACAATTTGCCTTAAACGACAACTGCTCGGCGGGAACAGGCTCGTTCTTTGCAGCTCAGATGCAGCGCCTTGGTCTGCCTTTGGAGGCCTACTCGGACATGGTCGCCAAGGCGAAAAGCATCGCGCCCATCGCGGGTCGTTGCAGCGTTTTCGCCAAAACCGATATCATCCACAGCCAACAGGCTGGCACGAGCACGGAAGATATACTGCTCGGTCTGTGCTATGCGGTGGTGCGCAACTACAAGGCCTCCGTCGCGGGAAAGCTGCCCTTGCAAAAGCCGGTGCTTCTGGCAGGGGGGACTGCGCTGAACAAGGGCGTTGTTGACGCGGTGCGGGACATATTCAAGCTGGATGCCGATGAACTGATGGTTTTGGGTGATTCCCCCGTCGTCACCGCCATTGGCACCGCGCTTTTCGCCAAAGAGATGGGGCGGAAGGTGGGCGCGAGCGCGCTTAAGCGCATTTTTGATAAAACAGCTGCGCCAAAAAGTGAAGCATCTGGCTTGCCGCCCTTACAAGACCCGCTCACAGACATTGAGCATTTGCAACAGACACAGCCCTTTGTGCCCGGCGCAGCGTATTATCTGGGCATTGACATCGGCAGCACCAGCACAAATTTGGTTTTGTTAAGCGAAAGGGAGGAAGGCGTCCACACCGCGTATCTGCGCACCAAGGGCGACCCCAAAGGGGCTGTGGCGCAGGGGCTTGAGGACTTAAAACAGCAGTTTGGCTCTGGCCTAAAGATCCGGGGCGCTGCCACCACCGGCTCGGGGCGGCATTATATTGGGCGGCTGATCGGAGCGGACGCCGTGCAGGACGAGATCACCGCGCAGGCTGTCGCCGCGGCGCATTTTATGCCCGAGGTGGACACCGTAATGGAAATCGGCGGGCAGGATTCAAAATACATCAGCATTGCCGATACGCTTGTCCAAAATTTTGAGATGAACAAAATTTGCGCGGCGGGAACAGGCGCTTTTATCGAAGAGCAGGCGGCAAAGTTGGGCATCCCCATCGAGGATTTCGGCAAAACCGCCCTTGCCGCCAAAGCGCCCGCGCAGTTGGGGGATCAATGCACCGTGCTGATCGAGAGCAACATCAACGCCCATCTTGCCGACGGGGCATCCAGGGAGGATATCGCCGCCGGTCTATGCTATTCCATTGTCAGCAATTACCTGAGCCGCGTTGTGGGCGCGAGACCGGTCGGCAAAAACATACTGCTGCTGGGCGGCGTGGCGTATAATCCGGCGATTGTGGCGGCGTTCCAGGCGCGTTTTGGGAAGCAAATGAAAGTGGGCTGCTACTTTCATGTGAATGGCGCGGTTGGCGCTGCGCTGCTGGCAAAAAACCATATGGGCGAATCAGAAAGCAGCTTTAAGGGCTTGTCTTGCCTGGAGAGGGAGATTGAAACGCAAGCGGACGCCGTTGTACAAAAGACGGCGGATGCTGCCGCAAGGGCATCGAAGCTCTTTTCTTTCAATCATAAAAATGACAAAGACCCAAACAAGAAAACCATTGGGATGCCGCGCGCGCTGTATATCTACAACCTTTTCCCGGTCGCAAGAGCCTTTTTCCAGCAGCTGGGGTACAATATCATACTTTCGGACGATAGCTCCGATGAAACCATTCGGCGCGCCCAATCCCATGCCCGCACGGAGGTGTGCTATCCGCTGAAACTTGCCATGGGGCATGTGGCGCAGCTTCTGGAAGCAGGCATCGATTATCTGTTTATGCCGTCGCTGGTCTCCCTAGAAGATCAAAAGCAGGGAGCAGGGGCAAACTGCGCCTGCGTCTATATGCACAGCGCACCCTCCATGCTTGCCGAGGCGGTCAATATCAAGGAGCAAAATGCGGAGCTGATCGCGCCCATGCTTGATCTATCCGAAGGGTATGAAAAGGTCCTGCCCGCGCTCTGTGAGAGCGCATTGGCGTTGGGACATAGTGAAACCGAATGCCGAAAAGCTGTGGAGCAATGCGCCGCCGCCATGCAAAAACGCCAAATGGGGCGCGCGGGCAGGGGCGGCGGGCGCGGCAGGGGCGCGGCAACCCATAGCGATCCAGGCGGCGACAAGCCGATCTTCGTGCTGATCAGCAGGGGCTATTGCGCCAAGGATGCGGTGCTCAGCCTGAATCTCCAAAGCATGATGGCTGAGCGCGGGTACCAACTTGCGGTGCCCAAGCAGCTGTCCGGCATGCTGGAAACTGCAAATTTAGGAGAGCGGGAGGAGATTTACTGGCCATTTGCGTCGCGCGCGATGCACACGGCAAAATCGATTGCCGCAACGCCCAATCTATACGCGGTCTATTTGACCTACCACGGTTGCGGACCGGACACGATGGTGTCCCATTGGATAGAAGATGAAATGAAGGGCAAGCCGTATTTGCAAATCGAGGTGGATGAGCATTCATCCAATGTCGGGGTCATCACCCGTTTGGATGCCTTCATCAACAGCGTGCTTTCGCATAAAAAGAGGGCGGAGCATGTTGAAAAGCCGTCAGATACCCAAAGCGCAGCCGGTTTTTCCGAGGATATTGGGGCGTTAAGGCGGGATTGCCCGGTGGCGATACCGTATATGCATCCCTATTCCCGCCTGCTCGGAGCGCATCTGAGCGGCAAGGGCTTTGATGTGGTCGCGCTTGCGCCCACTTCGCCAGGCAGCCTCAAGGAAGGGCGGTCTTATATGCGCGGCAAGGAATGCTTCTCCCTGACCGCACTATTGGGCGATGTTTCGTTGGAGGTAAAAAAGCATGATCGACTACAGCTTTTATATCCGCAAAACAACGGAGCGGAAGCCGACGGCTTGTATGCCTACTTTGTGCATCGGAAGCTCGCGGGGAAGTTGTCCGTCGTCGCCCCCAATATCGACAAACTGCCGCTGCACGAACAACATGCGGACGTATTATTCCGTATTTCGCTTGCGGGAGATATTGCGCTGTGTGCGGGAAGCGATGCGCTTGTTTTAGAAATGGCAGAAACTTTCCGCATAGGGATTCCGGACGACGACACGCTGATCCGGTGGGCAGGAAGCTGCAAAGATGCAGAAAGCTTTTATCTTGTGACCGGAGAGCCTGGCTGCATCATGAACCCGCTTTTTCAAAGGATCATCTTGCAGAGAATGCAGGAGCAAGGCGCTTTGGTTCGTTTTGCGCCTTTCGGCGAAATACTGCTGTCTGAATGGAAGAAGGCAGATGGATTCACCACTTATGGCAGCATGGAGCGGCTCGTCGCAAGTGTTTCCGCCGCCATGGGACGGCGCAGTGTGTTTGACGCGCCAACCAAGACGCCGCGGCAAAGCGACGATTATGATGTGTGCTCCGGCGGCTATGCGGCATATCGCCGCCAAAAGGCGGAATTTGCGCACCCAGAGCTGCTAGGGATCATTGCGGCGGCTTCGCAGCATGAAAATACCCAGTCGATACTGGAACTCGTGCCGCGCAGGTCAAAAACGCCCCTTTTGGGCATACGGTTTGATGGCACGGATGACCCGGTGAACAGGTTGAAGATCGATACGTTTCTGCATGAGACAAGGGGAGGATCGATAGAAAACAGCTTGAAGGAGCTATAAATGGGATAGAGGTAATTTGGTCAGATTTTGTATGCCCATTACGCAAATGAAATGGGATGAGACGTTTTATCGCACAGATGCGTCTTTCAGTTTCCAGGCGGCGCGCTTCAATTCGTACCAGAAAATAGATCGTGCGCTTGTCGAACTCCTCGAGCGCGCATGAGATCGCCACAACATTTATCTCATTAAATTGAAATGCCGCAGATCGTATGGATCTGCGGCAGCGGTCGTTACGGACAAAGCAGTTTCAGATGAGATTCAAGCGCTCAAACTGTTCGAGGGGCGCGTCGTTTTTATGCATCAGCGTCTTCATCAACGCAGCCATGCGCTTTTCTTGAGCGGGATCGTGCAACGGCTTCAACTCGGAGGGGTCAATCTTTGTATCAAACAGCATGCTCGGATAATCTGTACCTGCGCCAGGCTTCGGTATTTTCAGAACAGGGCAACCCTTTGTAAACGAAAACGGCGGTGCAAGCGTCGCATTGTGCAGCTCTTGCGGCTGGAATCGCCATGCCATATGCGTGGGCATGAGGGTATATTCGTAAACATCGACATCCGCGCGCCCGGCACGCATATAGACATACCGTCCGTCTGTCACGCAAACATGCTGTGCGTGCCAACCAAATAGCGCAGCCTCGCGCACCGGTTTGTCATCGATGATGGTCTGCGCTAGATCATAACCTTGCATATCATCTGGGATCGAGGCATCGAACAGCGAAAGGATCGTAACGGGCAGGTCTATGGTCTGAACGAGCGCCCCGCGTCTACCTGTCGCTTTTGAACGCGGATCCCAAATAAACAACGGCGTTCTGACCACCTCGTCATACGGCGGCATGTAGTTTTTCGCCCAATACCCGTGCTCTCCCAACATGAATCCATGATCCGTACACACGATGAGCATGGTATCTTTCCACATATCATTCGCATCAAACACATCAAGCACGCGACCTAGGTTATTATCACACATGGTAACAAGCGCCATGTATTCCCTGCGGGCATGCGCGATTTCTTCATCCGTCTGTGCCACAGGCGCATAATCGGGCCAATCGAAGCGTGGACCTTCATAATCATCCGGGTAGAGCAATTTGTACTTCTCATACGAGAAAAACGGCTCGTGCGGATCGAATGTCTCAATCTGGAGAAACCAGTTCTGCTCCCTCATGTTCGTCTGCATGAACGATAGTCCGGCGTCAAATACCTGCGTCTGCGGATGCAGATCCTCCGTAGGCATGTGCGCGCGGTTGATCGTATCTTGCCGATAAAGCTTCTTCCGATAGCCCTCGAACTGTATGAGGCTGCCGGGGTCCTCAATCTCCCCCACCACGCCCTTCCACGGGTCGCCCTCCTGTCCGCGAAACATCTCCCAGGTGGTATAGCGCGTGTGGTATGTCGCTCCGCCATCTTCCCAATAATGGGTATGATCGCTCGCAAGATGGGTGTGAATCCCGCTCATTTTCAGTATCTCTGGCATGGAGTCGTCGAACGGTTCGATCGGCCCCCAGGAACGGTGCAGAAAGTTATACCTGCCCGTGTGGAGTTCGCGCCGCGCAGGCATACAGGGCAGGCTGCCTGCGTAGCAGGTGTCAAAGCGAACCGAACGCGCGGCAAGCCGGTTGAAGTTCGGCGTGATTGCGGCGTTCGCCGCATAGGGCGAAAGCATTCGGGCGTTTAATGAGTCATACATAACCATAACCGCACGCATGTAGTACCTCCTATGTCAAAGCGTCGTTCTGCTTGAACCGCTCGTCCCAGTTTTTTTCGAGTGCCGTACGCCAGGTAAGCGCGGCATCGCGCATCTCTTCCGCCAACTCCGGCATTTCATTTGCGAGGTTCTGCCGCTCACCGGGGTCTGCCGCAAGGTTTGAGAGAAATACCTCTGCGCGCGGCTGTTGCAATTCGACGAGTTGTCCATTCAACACCAGTTTCATATCCCCGCGGCGCATCGCCGTTTGACCATCCATCTCCCAGTATAAATCGCGCACCGGAAGGGGCGTACCATTTATTAAATGAGGTAAGAGGCTCACGCCGTCGAGCTCCTTCTGATGCGGCACTCCGACGGCTTCGAGCACGGTCGGAAACAAATCCATGGAGGCGCAGGGAGCGTCGATCACCTGCCCTGCCGGAACACGCGCAGGCCAAGAGAAGATGCCCGGCACGCGTATGCCGCCCTCGAACAAGCTGTATTTGTGACCGGTGAATATCCCGGACGTTCCGCCGTAGTAAGGATCCTCCGTGCCGTCGAGCCAGTTGCGCGTCTCGCGCGAAGGTCCATTGTCGGATTGATAGTAGATGATAGTGTTTTCCAACTGCCCTTGCCGCGCCAATTCGTCCCGGATATCCCCCACACCATCGTCCACTGCAGAGATCATCGCGGCCATGACGCGTCTATCCCACGGGAGGTGAGAGAAGCGCCGCATGTATGTTTCAGGTGCATGCATGGGGTAATGCGGGGCATTGTAGGCGACGTAGAGAAAGAAGGGTTGATCGCGCTGTTCGCGGATGAATGTCACCGCCTTACGCGTGATACGCTCGGTCATATAGTCGCCGTTGGCATAGACTTCGTTTTCATTCTCCCAGAGATCGTGCGTGGGATCGGTGCGCCCATCCGCTATGCCCCAATAAAAGATATGGGAGTAGTAATCGATACAGCCGGCAAGGAATCCAGAAAACTGGTCGAATCCATTCGCGTTCGGGCGACTCTCGGGCGTAAGACCGAGGTGCCACTTGCCGGAAAGCGCGGTGGTATACCCCGCATGCTTCAATGCAGTTGCGATGGTGGGTATATCCGGCGTTAGTCCGGACGCGCGCCTGTGTCCCGCGAGAATGGCGCGCACGCCGGCGTTTCCGGGGTATCTGCCGGTAAGCAGCGCCGCGCGAGAAGGCGAGCACACGGGAGAGTTGGCGTACATGGACGTAAACCGTGCGCCGTTCTGAGCGAGCGCGTCGATGTTTGGCGTGACGAAGTCCTTCGCGCCCATGCAACTCAAATCACCATATCCTTGGTCGTCAGTCATGATAAAGATCACATTCGGCTTTTTCATCAGTCCTCCTAGGCGTAAATACGCACATCGATCGGTTCTGGCACGCCGCTCTCATACAAGAAGCATTTGACGACGCGTCCTCCTATCCGATAATCGCCCGGTATCTCCCGCTCGCAGCGCGGCATCTTCACCGGACAGCGGTTCGCAAACAGGCAGCCCCGCTGCGCCGCGAGCAGATCGGGCAAATCTTCCGCCGCGCGTATCTGTACGCGCTCGGCGCGAAACGGTTCGGGCGTGCTGTTTAATAACAGCACCGTGTACGGGTGATACGGATCGGCAATGATCTGATCGATATCCCCATATTCAACTGCGTTTCCAGCGTACATAACCACCATGTCATCCGCAAGGTAACGTGCAGAAGCGAGATTGTGGGTGATGTACACCATGGTCAACTTCTTTTTTTCGCGCAAATCAATCAACAGATTCATGATATCAACGCCGATCGACACATCAAGCATCGAGGTCGGCTCATCCGCCACAATGATTGCCGGCTCAACCGCCAGGGCGCGAGCAATGACGATGCGCTGCCGCTGCCCGCCGGAGAGCTGCCCGGGGTATTTTGTCATAAAATCATCGGGTGGAGTGAGCCCCACAAGCGTCATGAGTTCCTCCACACGTTTGCGCACTTCCTCTTTTTTCATGCGCTTGTTATGCAGCGTGATCGCGCGACCAACAATAGCAAGCACGGTACGCGAAGGGTTGAGCGATGCAAATGGGTCTTGGAAGATCATTTGGATCCCGCTGCGAAAGGATTTCGCTGCGCGCAACCTCATATGACCGGAAATATCGCGCCCATCGACCAGTATCTTGCCACCGGTTGGATCGTGTAGTTTCATGAGCATCCGCGCGAGCGTCGTTTTGCCGCATCCGGATTCCCCCACCACCGCGAGCGTCTCGCCCTCCTTGATTTGGAAGGATACGCCGTTGACCGCGCGTAAATATCGTTTTCTTAAAACACCAGAGTGGTGGAAGTATTTTTTTACATCGATGAATTCCACTTTCGGTATCATCAGACGACCTCCTTGTGTGCAAAATGACAGGCGCAGAAGTGCTTTTCTCCCACAGGTTCAAAACGCGGCACTACGGTTTTGCAGATGTCTGCGCGCCGTTCACATCGCGCATAGAACAGGCAGCCGGGCGGCGGCGTGATAAGATCGGGTACAGAGCCGGCAATGCCCTTCAAGCGCACCTTTGGACCGATGAGCGAAGGAAATGACCGCAGGAGCCCCTCGGAATATGGGTGAAACCCGCCCTTGCGCAATGTGGTGCAAGGCGCGAGTTCCGCCATACGCCCTGCATACATGATGCCGATGCGATCACAGATGATGAGCATCAGCGGCAGATCATGCGTAATGAACATGATTGAGAAACCCATTTCGCGCTTTAAGTCCGTAATCCTGCGAATGATGTTGTATTGGACGACGACGTCAAGCGCGGTCGTCGGTTCGTCGAATATGATCAGATCAGGATCGAGCGCGAGCGCCATGGCGATCACCACCCGTTGACGCATACCGCCCGAGAGTTCGTGTGGATATGATTTGATGCGCGTATGCGAGATGTTCACAAGTCGCATCAACTCCTTTGCACGCTCGAACGCCTGCTCTTTCGATACGTTCCGGTGTGCGAGTATGGCATCGGCAAGCTGCGAGCCGACCGTCACCACAGGGTTTAGGTTGTTCATAGCGCTTTGCAGCACCATGCTCGTCTTTTCCCATCGGAAAAGACGCAGCTCCTCCTTACCAAACAACAGCACATTCCTTCCGCGAAACATCACTTCTCCGCTCGATATGCGCGCGTTACCCTTTAACAACCGCATCAGCGCAAAAGCGATCGTGCTTTTGCCGCAGCCGGATTCGCCTGCGAGCCCAAAGAATTCACCTCGATGGATATCAAAGGACACGTCCGAAACAGCATGCACGCTGCCGCGCTCCGCTTTGTATTCAACCGATAGATTTTTAACCGACAGCAATACTTCATCCATGTTGATTCAACTGCCTTTCTCTGCGAGACGCCGATATCGCCGCTCTCATTACAACTCAACCGAACCGCCGCGGTCGCTTGCATACTGATCGAGAAAGGAGTTGCCAATCAGCATAAATGCATAACCGAGTGTTGCAATACAAAAGCCGGGCGGCAGTATCCAATACCAAGCTCTTCTGACGATGGCAGCGTTGTCATACGCGATGGAGAGCATCTTGCCCCAACTGGTCGACGTCGGGTCGCCAATCCCAAGAAAGCTCATCGAAGCCTCCGTGAGCATTGCGGTGGTGATTACCATAACGGCGTTTGCCGTAATGACCGGTATGATGTTCGGGAGTAACTCTTTGAACATAATCTCTGTGTTGCCCATGCCGAGCGCGCGCGCCGCATCTATGTAATCGCGCTTTTTTTCTGACAATGTCTGTGAGCGCACGGACCGCGCCATCCACATCCAGCTGAACAGTCCGATGATGAGGACGGTGTGCTTGGTCGTCATGCTATCTAGGAGAGACGCGATCACAATCATGAATGCGAGCATGGGAATCGTCAAAAAAACGTCCACGATACGCATGAGCACTTCTCCCACCGCTCCGCCTTTATAACCGGCGACGAGTCCAACGATGGTGCCGATCGCCGCTGTGATAACACCGGCAAGTACGCCGACGGTTATCGTCACGCGCGTGCCGTACACGAGGTTTGAAAACACATCGCGTCCGTAGGCGTCAACGCCAAGGATGTGGGAAGCATCCGGCTTCGTCCACGGCATAAACTCGATGCTCTTGGGGTTGTATGGTGCGATTTGCGGCGCAAATAATGCGACCGCGCCGAAAAACAATATGATCGCAAGCCCGATCATTGCACGGCTGTTGCGAAACAGATATTTGTTGAGCGCCGCTCGCCAGCCGGATACATGCCTCTTTTTCATGCGCCCTCCTTATGCCAATGACACGCGCGGGTCGATGATCGGATAGATGAGATCCGCAATGAAATTCATCAAAACGATCGAGATCGCGAGCACGGTAAAGCACCCCTGGATCAGCGGATAATCCGCGTTGAGGATCGCGTTATACATCGTAAGCCCGATGCCGGGGTATGAAAAGATGAGCTCTGTCGTGATCGCACCGCCTACTGCTGTTCCGAGCGAGAGCATGAGCCCCGTAAATGAGGGGAGCAGCGCATTGCGAAGCGCGTACTTCGAGAGAATTTTGCCGCGCCTGAGCCCCTTCGCCTGCGCGAGCGTTATGTAATCCTCGGAAAATATCTGGAGGATGTTCGAGCGCATCACGACAAGGCGCCCCGCAAGTCCAACCACAATCAACGAAAGGCAGGGCAAAAACGCATGGTAGGCGATATCAAGTACGGTGAAAAAGGCGTTCTCGCTGCCGGTGAGTCCCGAGGATCGCGCGTGGCTGATTGGAAACCACCTGAGATAAAACGAAAAGCCGACCAATAGCAACATCGCCACAAAGAAATATGGTACGCTTCGCAGGTAAAACGATATGCCTACAACCACGCGGTCGAAGACGCCGCCTTTTTTCAACGCGGCGATCGTCGCCATAAACCATGCAATCGCAAACGAAATCAGCGTGGAGGTGACGACAATGAGCAGCGTCCACGGGAGCGCTTTTACGATGATCTCGGAAACAGACGCCTGATAGATGGAATAGCTCGTACCCATATCACCACTAGTGAGGTTTGTAAAAAAACGCAAATATTGAATCAACAAGCTGTCGTTGAGTCCCCATTGATCGCGCAGGAGTTCCGCATACTCCGCTGAACCGAGCGCTGTCTGACTCGCAAACAGCTGCGCAGGGTCGCCGCCCATCATGCGCGGCAGTAGAAATATGACGGTAAGCGCAATCCAGAGTGTCAAAACCGCACTCATAAGCCGCCTCAATATGTATAATGGCGAAACATGTTTCATATGGCACTAGCCCCCTTGTCGGGGCGGGAAGATCGCATGAGATCCTCCCGCCGAAATACAGGTTTATTGCTGCGCTTCCAGTGCATAAACGCCGATCAATTGCAGGGGACAATTGATGGGATAGACATCGCAGGTCCAGCCACTAATGTTGTTTCCGTCGTAATAGGGGTTATGTCCGCCGACATTATACATGGGCATGTAGATATAATCGTTTGCGATGATCTGCTGACACTGGATGATGATTTCATTGCGCTGATCCGCATCGATGGTGGTCGCCAATTCATCAATAAGCGCATCAAGCGCTTCGTTCCGGTAGCGGTTGTAATTGCGACCGGTAGCCGCCTCGCCGGAGGGCGCGGTGGACGACGAATGGAAGCTTGTAAAGAACGCGGCATAGGCATCGTTGGTAAGGGGCGTGCTGTTTTGCAGCAATTGGAAATCGCCCATCTGCATCTTGCTCGAAAGCTCCGCCCAAGTCGCCACACGCGGGATGATCTCGACGCCGATGTTCAGCAACCATTGCTGGATCATACCGGCCTCCATCTGCTGCGCAGGCGCGCCGGAGGCGTTGAAATAGGTGAACGAAAGCCGTTCGCCAGAATCGGGATCGAAGTACACGCCGTCATCTCCCAGTACATAGCCCGCATCCTCGAGCACCTGCTTCGCGCCTGCAGGATCGTAGGTGAGCAGCGCATTGGATTCATGATCGACCAAGTCGCCGAACGCATCGGGCAGCCACGCCATGTTCATCGGGTAGACGCAGTTATACTCGCCGCGCACGATCAGGGACGTTTGGTCGATAGCCATGCCCATCGCCTTGCGCACATTCACATCTGCCAGCAGCCCATACTCATGATTCATGAAAACGGTGTAATTCGAGAATCCGGAGTAGAGCTGCATGTGCGCGTTCGGAAGCGTGAGAAACTCTGTTACATACGACATGGTGATGGTGCCGAAGGTGCACTCCACTTCGTTTGCCATCAAAGCAATCGAAAGGTTCTGCGAGGAGTTGTAGAGCTTGATGACGAGTCGATCGACCTGCGGCGCTCCTGCCCAATATTCTTGATTTGCGGTAAATTGAATGTCGGTTCCCGTGGTGTATGAACCCCAGATAAAAGGACCTGACCCGATGGGCTCGTTGTTTTGATATGCTGCGACATCGCCAACCGCCGACCAGATGTGCTCGGGGACGATAAACAGCTCATTCAGATAAGAGGGGAAGGATGGAAAAGGTGCGGAGAACAGAACTGTGACCTCATGTTCCCCTGTCGCCTCGACTGTGGCGATGTTGTTCCACAGTCCGTGTACATCGAGCGCGGTTCCATTCAACATGTTAATAGAGAAAGCAACATCCACAGCGTCAAGCGTTTCGCCGTCAGTAAACGTCACGCCTTCACGTATTTGCAAAACAATCTGCGTAAAATCGTCGTTGGATGTCCATTCGGTGGCAATCATGGGGATGACCGCACCATCGATCGGGTTGAAGTACGTTAGGGAGTCGTACAGGAGAAGCCGAAGGTTGCTGTTTGCCGTTCCCGTTGTGATGTAAGGGTTCAAGTTGGCAAGCTGTGTATCGAGTATGTACTCACCTACGTTCAGCACACCGCCTCCTTTGACATCCGCGCCCTCTGCCATCGCGCTAAACGCGAGCAGGATAAGGCACAGCGCCGTTAGAGCGCACAAGATCCGTTTCATATGGTTCTCCTCCTTATGCGGTCGTTCAGACCTATTTACGTTTATGTTACCATTTCGTTTGACTGGTTTCAATTAACTATGTTATACTCTTTGTGTACAATGTTCTGGATTCATTGCCGAATTGCAATAGAATTGCGAGGGATCGATATGGCGTTCGATGTTATCATCGTGGACGACGAACCATGGGTCGCCATCGATGCGGCGCATTCCATCGATTGGGAACGGTTCGGGTTTACATTATGCGCGAGCTATGTGAACGCGCGCGCAGCCATCGATGGAATTGTGAGAAGGCGTCCTGCGCTGGTGTTGACAGACATCTGCATGCCGGGGATCGATGGATTTGAATTGATCAACCTGTGCCGTGAGCGTGGCGCGCAGTGCCACTTTGCAATACTGACCGGACACGAAGATATCACGTTTGCGCAACGGGCGATCCGTGCGGATGTGGATGATTACTTTATGAAAGCGCTCTGCCCGGAGGAAATGCATGCGTATCTCGAGCGCTTGGCGCGGGAGTTGTCGCCCAAACGCAGAGAGGCGGAGGTAAAAAGCCCTGCGTTTCAACATGCGCTTGATTATATTCGTCTGCATGCCTCAGAGAAACTATTGCTCAAAGATGTGGCCGACGCGGCGGGATTCGGGAAGACCTATATCTGTGCGTTGTTTAAGAAACATTTGAATACGACTTTCACGCAATATTTGTCGAGTGTGCGGCTGGAAAACGCAAAAGAATTGATCCGAAATACAGACATGAAATTTGACGAGATCGCGCTGCGGTGCGGCATAGGAGAGCCTTCTTATTTCTACAGGCTATTTAAGAAGGCGACAGGACAGACACCGGCAGCATATCGGCAGCGCGAACATCATGATTAAACGGCAGCGATCACTCCGCACCCCCATTATATGGATCGTACTGGCTGCGGTTATATTGGCGTTGATGATCGCATTGTCCGCAATCTTCATCAGTTACGGGGCTTTTCGCCGAGAGCGCGAGCGATTCATCGCCGCAACAGCCGGCAATGTCGAGAATTCACTTGAGCTGCTGGACGATGCGCTGCACGCAGTGGGCACGCATTTCTCTCACCTAGCGCCGCTGATCGGCATCTACTCTGGCATCGGCGGAAGTCTCGGAGCGGTAGAATCGGTGTACGACGTCGTGCTGGCAACCGCCAACAACAATTCGATGATCGCTGATGTGATCGTCGTAACGCCGGACGGAAAAGCGCGCAGTTATGCAAATGGCGAGGGCATGTATCTTGTCGAATTGGTCTCGACGCAATACGATTATACAGATGATATGCTCGTCTCGCACCGTTATTTCTTTTTCCCGAACTATGCATTCTCACATGATGAGGTGTTTGCATATGTCGTACCGCTGCTGGATGTCGATGCAGCAAGTGGGCGTATCGAAAAACTTGCCAGCATCCTCATCGCATGCTATTCGAGCAACATACAGAGCATCGTTATGCAGGGACGCAGCGTTGAATACGCCTATGTTCTTACCGCATCGGACGGTGCGGTGGTCGCATGCCACACGCCGGATCATTTTCCGGAGCAATATCAAATATACAATCGAACCCTTGCATACCCCTATCGCTCCATTGAAATCCATTCAACGCGCGCATGGCCGTTCAACAGCGGCGCTACACTTGAAATCATTGCGGGCGGATGCGCAGCGATCGTACTCGTAACATTATTTGCAATTCTGGTGATCCGAACGAGTATTTTAAGCCCCATACACGCGGTGACCGATCGGATCGCACGCATTGGCGAACGCGGCGATGTCGGACGGCTTGCGTATAGCGGCGTACAAGAGGTTGACCTGATAACGAAAAGCATCAATGAGATGCTCGACCGCACCGCAGAGCTATCGCACGCTGTACTCGAAGCGCGCACCGGACTCATCGAAGCGCAACTGCGTAAGAACGAGGCAGAATTATATGCTTTGCAGAGCCAAATCAACCCACATTTCCTATTTAACTCCATGCAATGCATTCGCGCCATGGCAGTGCTTGCCGGGGCAAGCGATGTCGCAAGCATGACATCCTCTCTCTCATCCCTTCTTCGTTACGCAATCTCCGGTACAGGGATGGTGCGTGTTCGGGAAGAGATTGACGCGGTCAAAGAATATTTGAACATCGTTGACATTCGCTATGCGCACAGATTCCAGCTCGACCTTCGCGTGCCGGCGCATGTGATGGATATTGCCATCCCGAAGATGATTTTGCAACCCATTGTGGAGAACGCGATTCATCACGGCGTTTCCACGCGCGAGGAGGGAGGGCGCGTGGCGATTGCCGCATATATGGCACAAGGGCAGTTGCTTTTTACCGTTTCTGACGACGGTCCGGGTATCTCGGCTGCGCAATTGAACGATATCCGCGAAATGCTCGAAATGGATTTCCATGACGCTGTAAGCGCACGAAAACTGACCTCTTTCGGCTTGTATAATATACAACGGCGCATACGGCTCGGGATTGGCGAAGCATGTGGTTTATCGATAGATTCCAGCGCCAAAGGGACGAAAGTTACCATATCGATATCGGCGGAGGCGAAGCAGCGCTGAGTAATATCACTCAACCCTCATTTCTAACCGAAGATTGAACTTAAAACATCAGCGCTCCCTATTAAATAGCAATGCCATCCAATCACTTCACCTCTCGAGGCCGTCCCGACCACCAAGGTATATGCTCGAGGCTTGTTCACATTTCGGCAAACCGATTTTCATGGGTGATGTTATACAAATTTATATACAACCTTTAACAATACCCGCAGTTTCTCGCGTTCCGCGCTCACTCCGCCCGTTCGAGCAAATTCACCAGATAGAGAAACTCCTCCTTGTATGCATCGCCCGGAACGCTCCGGCATGCGCGCAACAGTTCAAGCGCGGATTCGTAGGTAGCGTCTCCCTTCCATTCGCTGTCGCGCAGGAGCATGCCAACCTCAGCCACAGCCGCCGCAAAACGCAGATTATCGTTCATCTCCTCGGCAACATCGCCCGAAAGCGGATAGACATACAACTCGCTTTCGTCGCCGTCCGGCGCTTTCGCCCGGATATTGAGTGTTAGAAGCTCGCCGCCATCATTCGCGGGCGGATCGAGCTGATACTTGCTCTGCGTTTCACTAATATCAAAAGCGCTGCCCACCGGAACGATTTCGTAGAGCGCCGTCACACGGTGCCCGCTGCCGATCTCGCCGCCATCCTTGGCATCATCCGCGAAATCCTCCGCAGCCATCAGCCGGTTCTCATATCCGATGAGGCGATAGCCCTTGACGGCAGCCGGGTTAAAATCCACCTGCAATTTTACATCTTTCGCAACGACAAAGAACGTCGCGCCAATCTCGGTGACCAGCGCGCGCCGTGCCTCATAGATGGTGTCGATGTAACTATAATTGCCGTCGCCATGATCCGCCAGCGCCTCGAGCTTGTTGTCCTTGTAGTTGCCGTCGCCAAAGCCGAGCACGCTGAGAAATACGCCGCCTTGCTTTTTTTCATCCACCAGCCTTGCAAGCGAGCCTTCATCGCTGACGCCGACGTTCAGATCGCCATCCGTCGCGAGCAGTATGCGGTTGTTTCCACCTTTGACAAAATGCTTTTCCGCCAGCGCATAGGCTGTCTGTATGCCCGCCGCACCCGCTGTCGAGCCGCCGGCGCGCAGGCTGTCGATCGCCTCCATGATGCTCGTCTTCTCGCGCGCAGGAACGCCGTCCAATACCACCTCGTCCCGAGAGGCATAGGTCACGATCGACACCGTATCTTCTGGCGACAGCTCCTCGATCAGCAATTGAAACGCGCGCTTCACCAGCGGAAGTTTATTCGACATGTCCATGCTGCCGGAGACGTCGATCAGGAAAACTAGATTCTGCGGCGGGCGATCCTCCTTGGGTATCTCCGCGGCTTGCAGCCCGATCAAGAGCAGCTTCGTCTCGGGATTCCACGGCGTTTGCGCAATTTCCATCGTCACGCCGAACGGCTCATCCTCCCCAGGCAGTTGATAATCGTAATGGAAATAGTTCAGCATCTCCTCAATGCGCACGCTGTCGATGGGCACGCGCTCTCCCGCGAGTATCTTTGCGCGCAGTTGCGCGTAGGAGGCGGTATCAACATCGGCGGCAAAGGTCGAGAGCGGCGAAGTCTGCGTTGAAAGGAAGCGGTTCTCCTGAATATAGTTGTATTCATTGGTGTTGAATGGGGCTTCCTCGAACAGAGCCGACGCATACACGCCTTCGGGCGATGGATCGCTGCCCAGCTTGTCTGATCTCCCGAAGAGCCCCGCCAATCCCTCCGGTGTTATTGGCACGGCGGGTCTGGCGTCTTCCGCAAACAGCATTTGGAATGTGATTTCATCCAGGATGCCGCTGGCGAGCAAATCGTTGTCTAGCTGAAAGGCGGTCAGCGCGGCGACTGTCTCGCCATCGAAGCTGCCGTTTGGTTCATCGGTCAGATAGCCGAGTTCGTATAGCCGTTGTTGCATGGCGCGCACATCCTCGCCCGCATCGCCTTCCCGCAACTCCCGCGTGAAAGTCGGCTGATCCGAGATGGCGGCGGGCAGCGCCACCATCCATACGATGAAGATCGCAATGAAAAAACTTAAAAACTTATGACTATTTAAATTCCTCATGGCGTCATTCCCTCCTTTTACCAGTTTGGACGGAAAAAGTGAGGTTTTGTTCATCTGAAAGGCGGAGTGATGCCATAAAAATATACTCGCCTCATCCCATCCCTTCTTTTGAGAGAATCCTTTCAAACTGCTCCACGGCTTCGATATCTTTCCGCATCGCCCTGCGCCCTTCGTCCGCCAGTATTTTACGGGCGGCAGGGTCTCGGAACTTTTCCAAGCCCTCTCCCTCAAATGAAAACCCCTGCGACCAAAGAAAGCCGCCATATTTTGAGCATGCGTCGAGGGCGGCAATGGCGATTTCAAGCTCCTCGCGCCACTCGGGGTATTTTATAGTAAGCGCGCGATAGAAATCCAACGCCGCATGGCGTTCCCATATTTGGCATAAACCATCGCAGTATACGCCCAAGCGTAGCGAAACGCTGTCGCCCTTGGGCGCGTTTAAAGGTAGGGATGATAAATCCTCGTGCTCCAGCATATGGAGATAGGCTTCCCACGCGGCGATGCCGGATGAGATAAGCCCTCTGATTTTATCGGTTCGGCGCGCATGGGCGGTGATTCGTTTGAATTGCTCGAGTATCCGCCGGCGTTCGGGGACGGGTTCCAGCCGCTCCTTCAGCACGATATAATCCAGGATGACCGCCTGCCAATTCTGATGCGTGAAGGTTTCGGCGTCCCTGTGATCGCCCTCGTCTTTCCCATCGACCGCTTCTTTGGAAACAATGGTGCCTCCACCGTCCTCATAGCCGATGATGATATGATATCTGTGATTGTTGGTGCGCCGTGACAGTATGGGATAGCCTTTGTCGATGGATTCAACGATATCGCGTTTGATTTGCTCCCCGTCGATGTTTAGCATGTTGCCGTCCATATCGCGATCGACGACCACATACTTCGCCGACCAGCCGAGCGTTTTAAGTAATCGCAACTCCTCTTCAAACGGCGTTTCGTTGTTGTTTCCGAAGCATTCGCATCCCCTTGATTTCACCCAATTGCCCTCAATCCAGCAAAAATGATTCGCCATGCCGCTGTAAAATGCAAGTTCATCTCTGCTCATTTTCGTGCCGGCAATGTCAAATGTTGCAGCCAGCAGGTTGACGCTGAAGTCGGTTTCATTGCCGTCGTATGCGATTTCCGGAATATTGGGGATGATTTTTCGGTTCATGCCGAATCCTCCTTTGATTATCACCTTGATGGAAAGCGGATGGAAAGACCGCAACCTCACGCTCGATTCCCTTGCGGAGATCGGCGTGACACCGTGAAACCGCGTAAATGCCTTCGTGAAACCATCCGGCGAATCATACCCGTACTTCAATGAAACATCGATGATCTTTGCTTGCGTGTGGTTCAATTCCTCCCCTGCCAGCGTCAATCGCCGGTTCTTGATGTATTCGCTTATGGAATACCCTGTGACAATCTTGAACGTCCGCCCAAAATAATCGGTTGATGCGTTGATATGATGCGATACCTCGTCCGCGCCGATGTCCTCCAAAAGATGATGCTCCATAAAGTCTATCGCATGTTGCGTGTCGCTCATCCAGTTCATTGTATCACCCCAAAAAGAGTATATCGCTTTTCATGTCGCTTGTCCCGTCTTTTTTGGGCTTTATTTGTCTGGATCTCTCCTCATGGGATGAGTTTGCTCAACTCGTGCGCCACACCCTCGAACTTCCTGTATGTATGCGGAATATCCAAGGATTGCAAATACATATGCAAAATCTCATTGTCGCCAAATAGGATATCCTCCGTCCCGACGCGCAGTTCAAGATACAGCGTTTCGCGGATGTCCTCCGCATGCTTGCGCACCCAATACAGGATATTTCCTTCCTCCAGGTCCTTCCCTTCGCTGATCATCTCGCGATACAGCGCGGTTGCCGCTTCCGGTGTCACGCCTACGGTATCAAACCCCCTGTTATAGTAATGATGGTATGTGCCCGCGTAAGCCGTCACCCCGGAAAACAGCTCAGGATGCTTGATCGCGTATAGAAACGCCATCCCGCCGCCCATGGAAAAGCCCGACAGCGTTCTGCTTTCGCGCGATGCATCCGTTCGGTATTCCCCGTCAATATGCGGGATCAGATCGTGAATGACCATCGTTTCAACGGGCAAATTCTCAAGTTCGTCGATCACCGGTGAATTGTTCGGAAAAACGACGATCGTTCCCCCGCCGCTGTATGTCCTCTCGAGCGTCCAGATTTCGGACGATTCATTGCCCGTCCATCCGTGAAGGTGATATAGTACCGGATATCTCGCGCCGGAGTCTTCGTAATCCGGCGGCAAATAGATGTTGTACCCGATTTCGTGATTCAACGCCTTGCTGTAGAACGTCCTGTGGGTTACATGGGTGGGCGGGTTTTGCGGCGGATTGATGTAATTCATGTGTTTCACTCCTTGTTGATTGTGTCGTTAATTGAAACCAGATGCGCTCAAGCCAGCTCGACGACCATGATGACATGGTAAGCTCGATCATTTCGGGCACCGCTTATGCGACATATATTTCACCGTCGGCAAGGAATTTTCCTCTATGGTTTGCCGTCAATGAACAATGTTTCTATGGACATTATGAAGCCGCTCGCTGCACAGCGCGGCGCTTTTGCCAGCCGATTCGCACTTCCGCAACAATCCAGATCAGCAGTGGGATCAGCAGTTGAAAGGGGATGTTTAAAAACCGGTACGCCCACACAAAATCGTACATCTCCATGAGGTTTTTGAAGGTGATCGCGCTGACGGCGATCATGAGAAGCCCGGTAGGGACGACGACATTTCGGTAATTTGCAGATTTAAGAAGCCGTGCGATGCCCATCGAAGCCGCCATCAGATACAAAGACAGCTTCGTGATGCCCAATAGCACATAAATAAAAGAAATGGAGCTCTCGATGCGCTCTAAGAAATTGCCGACCTTGATGATCCGCACCGCCATGTAGGTAGAAAATTTCGCCGCTTGCTCGAGCTCTGCGCCCAGGATCAACAAATCGCGCAGCATCGTAAGCGCAAACAGCAACGCCCCGAGCAGTACGCCGGGAAGATACGCCCGATACGAGCTGTCGCCCTTCTTGAGCGATCCGAAGAGCGCCATCGCTATAACCGTCTCCCCGATGGCGATGCAGCCGATCGCATAGGAATCAGCGACGATCGCAAGCGGGGCATGATCGAGCATCGGCAGCGTATTTTGCGGCTCCATAAAATGAAACGAGAGCATCAGCGTGACCGCGAATTGCACGAGGATCAGCCCGCAGACGATGAGCGACCAGCGACCGAGCAGCCCCGGTCCTTTTTTTGCCAGATACAAGGTCGGAAGCATCAATACGATCATGATCGGAATCTTCGGCGTCGCCTCGAGGGAAATGACGACCGTGAACTCGGTGTAGTTTTGCAACACCAGCGCGCCTGTCAGCACCGCGTAGAGGGACATCAACAGGATCAAACAGAAGCTGCCGGCGCGCCCGAACAGCGACTCGATGATCTCAAACAATCCTTTCCCGGGAAATAGTGCGCAGATGCGGGCATACATGCTTATCACAGGCAAAAACAACGCCCCCATCAGGAGCACCACGATCCATGTATCCTGCAAAACCGTAAACGCGCCGCTGATCAAAGAGCCGCACAGCACCATCAGGAGCATCAAAGCGCCCATGTTCCGTGCGGAAATGCTGTTATCGTTCACGCCAACTCCCCTCCTTTCATCAGCGAGCGAGTCCATGCGCGCGGAAGAATTCATACAACGCCTTCGTGGGAGAGACATCCAGCACATCCGCGGCGCTCAGCATCAACACAACGAGGCTGACCGCCACCGCCGTAGCATAAAACACATTTTCGCCCCGGCTTCTCTGCCGAAAGCCGCGCCAAAGTCCGAATATGGCAAACGCGCCGAAAAACACCAAAATGAGGATGATCTGCATGTCGCGTGCTCCTAATACTGTTTCAAAACGCCCGCGGTCAGTATGTCCGCCTTCACCGATACCTCGACGGTCGCCGCTTGAAAATACGCGTCCCAATCGTCAATCATCGCCGCCCACAGCGCGGCGTCCTGCTGATAGACCTTGCGCCCCAGCCCAAAGATATCAAACCCCACATCGGTTTGGACATACCGAAAGTAATCGGATACGCGCGCCTCGATCACCTGCGCGGTCAAATCCTCCAGATCATCGCGCTGCTCCATCTTCGAGATGTTCAATTGGGATTTGATCTCGATGGCATTGAGCTTGAGTGTGATGTCGATGTTCACATGCACCTGCCCGTCCCGGACGGCGACCGTCGTCTTGGTATCGCTATTTTTGATCTCCAGGGAGATCGGCAGCCCGTGCGGCTGAACGGGAAAGGCAAGCGAGCCGCCGTGCACCTCGCCGACCACAAACAGGTAGAGCATCGCATGGAGGAGTATGGGGTTATCACACAGCTGACATTCTATGTGGTAGAAAATGTGTGCAATTGCATCCGTGAATGGAAGGCATTGCATCGCAATGTGGCGCCCATATCGATCAACATCTCGAAAAAGGATCTGTGCTCCCCGCTGTTCGCCAAGCGGCTTTTGGGGATTTTGCAGTTGTACAGAATCGGCAGCAGCCAAATACAACTGGAGATTACGGAAACCGCGTCCGTGCCCGATGCCGCCGAGATCGCAGAAAATATCATGGCGCTGCGATCGATTGGTTTTGCCGTCGCACTCGACGATTTTGGGACGGGCTACGCATCCCTCTCCTGTTTGAAAACGCTGCCCGTCGATGGGATCAAGGTCGATCGTTTGTTTGTGAAGGATATCGAGACAGACCCCTTGAACCAAGGAATCCTGCGGAGCATATTGGATTTGGCGCGATGCATGCATCTGGATATCGTGTATGAAGGGATTGAAACAAGGGCGCAGGTGGATTATCTCCGCAAATTTGAGTTCAAGACCGGACAGGGATATTACTATGCCAGACCTATGCCCAAAGCGGAAGCCGCCGGTTATCTTGAAAAGCGATGCGATCTTAAGGCAGCAAGATAAAATAGAATTCATATCATCACACAAACCCGGCATCTCATCAGATTGCCGGGTTGATTATATGACGCAAACCATTGATCAAAACCAGCGGTACTATCTTCAAAACGTCAATCAAATCATTGGATATCTCAACAATGATATTGACTTGCCTCTTTCGAGCAGTATAATGAAAGTAATATGAAAGTAAATATGGAGTTGTGAAACATGGATGAGTTCTACGCCCACAAGCGCGAGGACAACACGCTTCAAACCGTTCGCGCGCATCTCGAGGGCACAGCGAGATACGCACGGAAATTCGGGAAGTCGGTCGGCATGGAGGAGGAAGCCGTATACGCGGCGATGGCGCACGATATCGGCAAATATACAAAGGCATTCCAAGATAGGCTTTTGAACAACGGCAAAAAGGTTGACCACTCCACGGCGGGCATGCTGGAGGCGATACATGCAAAGCACATGCGCGCCGCATTCGCCATCGCGGGGCATCACGCGGGACTGCCCGACCTCGGCGCGCAGGGAGACACCGCAAATGATGCTACGCTCTGGGGAAGGCGCAAGCGTAAACCCGGCGAGGGCATTGAGGATTACTCGGCATTCCGCTCGTTTGTGCAGCTAGAACCTCCCGCAGTTCTTCCCAGCGCCGATGAATTAACGGATTATCTGCGCACCAAAATGCTGTATTCCTGTCTCATCGACGCGGACTGGCTCGACACGGAGTGGTTCATGAACGCGGGCGCGGTGGAGCGCGGCGCGGGCGAGCCCATCGAGACGCTCGTGCGCCGGTTCGATGCATGGCTTGCAGATAAAGGCTGGACGCGCCCCGCCTCGGAAAAGCCTCTATCGATCAACGAGATGCGCAGCGACATCCTCTACACCTGCATGGATCACGCCGCCCGCTCCCCCGGTCTTTTCACGCTCACCGTGCCAACCGGCGGCGGGAAAACGACTGCCTCGCTCGCGTTCGCACTGCAGCACGCACTCGAGAACGGACTTGAACGGATCATCTATGTGATCCCCTATACGAGCATCATCGATCAAACGGCAGCGATATTCCGAACAATCCTCGGCGATGAAAACATACTCGAGCATCATTCGCAGGTCAAATTTGATCCGGAGGATGACCGGCTCACGCCCGCGCAAAAAAAGTTGCAACTCGCGACGGAAAATTGGGACGCACCGGTGATCGTCACGACCTCGGTACAATTCTTTGAATCATTGTTCGCCAATCGCAAATCCCCCAGCAGGAAGATTCACAACATCGCAAAAAGCGTCGTGATATTTGACGAGGCGCAATTGCTGCCCGTGCCCTTTCTAAAGCCCTGCGTCGCGGCGATCGCGCGGCTTGCGCGGGATTTCGGCGTTTCCGCGGTGCTCTGCACGGCGACGCAGCCTGCGCTCAACGAACTGATTCGTGAATACACCGACGCGGAAGTGCGCGAGCTCGCGCCCGATCCCGTCCGGCTCAACGCGGCATTTCGCCGCACGACGATCCGCATGGTCGGAGCGATGGACGACGACGCGCTCGCGGATGAGCTAAACGCGCACGATCAGGCGCTGTGCGTCGTCAACTCGAAGCGCCACGCGCAAACGCTGTTTCAAAAGCTCAAAACCGAAGGCGCATATCAGCTCAGTACCCTCCTCTATCCCGCGCACCGGCAGCGAAAGCTCAATCATCTCCGCATGCGATTGAAGGAAGGGCGCCCCTGTCGCGTTGTTTCTACCTCGTTGATCGAGGCAGGCGTGGATGTCGATTTCCCGGCTGTGTATCGCGCCCTGTCCGGTCTTGATTCGATTTTACAGGCAGCGGGTCGCTGCAACCGCGAGGGACAACGTGGGCGGGATGAGAGCATCGTCACGGTATTCGAACCGGAACTGCCATCGCCGCAGATCTTCATGCCCAACATTGAGGCTGCGCGCGGCGCGATGCGCATCTATGAGGATGCCGCCTCGCTCGAGGCGATCCGTGAATACTTTGCAATACTGTACGCGAACAAGGGTGAGAGGCTCGACGACAAAAACATACTGCCCCTCATCAGACAATTCGCGTTTTCGACAATCGGTGATATCTTTAAGATCATAAATGAGAACACGCGCAGTATCTCTGTGCTGTTCCGCGAGGAGGAAGCGCAAGCTCTGGAACGCCGCCTCCGCAATGGGGAGCGTTCGCGCGCCCTCCTGCGCGCGCTGGGCAGGTATTCCGTCAGCGTAAACGACAATCACTACAGAGCGCTCGTCGCGGCGGGCGCGCTTGAGCGCATGGACGAGGACATCTATCTGCTTCGATCCATTGACGCTTATGACGAAAATCTCGGTCTGACGCTTGAACCCGAGGGCGGAAGCGGCTACCATATGTAGAAAATGGCGGGGTGAAAGCCCCGCCATCCTCCGTCTTATGGATAATTTCTCTGTTTCTACCCGCGTTTTGCAACGACGTACCTATTATAGCAAAATGCAAGTAAGTGATCAAGATAAACTTTCATAGAAATTATCCATAATATATTGACACCTCCGATTTTATGGATATAATGATAACATAACGATGACAATACATATACCACACGAAAGGAGTTGATGATATGCCATACTTGCTGGAGGTGACGGGCGACTACGCCCTCTTCAGCCGCCCAGAGCTTGCCGTCGAGCGCATGAGCTATGATGTGATCACCCCGAGTGCGGCGCGCGGGATGTTGGATTCCATCTATTGGCATCCCGGAATTCGTTGGTCGATCGAGCGCGTATACGTCCTCAGTCCCATCCGCTTCATGAGCATCCGGCGCAACGAGGTGACGCAAAAGGCGTTGGGATCGAGCATGCTGACTGCCATGAACGGGAAACCGTCGGACAACTACATCGTTACCCCTAGCGTCATCGCCCAGCGCGCATCCCTCGTGCTGCGCGACGTGCGCTACGTCGTAAAAGCGCGTTTTGACCTCACGGAGAACGCGGCGCCGGGCGACAACCAAGGAAAATTCAGCGACATCATCCGGCGGCGATTAGAGAAAGGACAGTTCTACTCCATGCCGTACCTGGGCTGCCGCGAATTCCCCGCAACCGTGACGATGTGGGAGGGCAGCGAGGCGGATGCGCAGACCCTCGCGCGCAACGAGCACGCGGGAGCGCGCGACCTGGGGCTCATGCTCTACGATTTGGATTATACGGATACCCAAAACATCACCCCCATGTACTTCCGCGCGCGGCTCGTGGACGGTCTATTGAACGTCGCCGGCGAGGAGGTGTACCGATGATACTGCAAGCGCTCAACCAGCTCTATGATTATCTCGCTTCGCGCGATCTGGTCGAGCAGCCCGGTTGGACGCGCTCGAAGATCTCCTACGGGCTCGACCTCGGGGATGACGGGGACATCGCCCTAGTCTACACGCTCAAGGAGTCAAATGGGAAGGGGAAGCCGATTCCAAGGATCCTCAAAACGCCCATCGCGCCCAAGCGCACGGTCGGCATCGAGCCGGTGTTCCTCTTCGACAACCCGACCTATCTCCTCGGCGTCGATGCCAAAGCCAAGCCGGAGCGCACACGCAACTGCTTCGAGGCGTGCAAGGCGCTGCATCTGGACGTACTGTCGGATGTGGATACCCCTGCCGCGCGCGCGATCAAAGCCTACTTCGCCAATTGGAATCCGGACGCGGCGCGCGAGCATCCCGTTCTCAAGGACTATCTTGACGACATGCTCACGGGCGTGAACCTCATCTTTTACTATCACAACCGACCCGTGACCGAGGACGACGAAATCTGCCGCGCGTGGCAAAGGCATTACGACAGCGGCGAGGGCGAGAAGGTGCGCTGCCTGGTGACCGGCGAAATGGCGCGCGCGGCGCGCATCCATCCCGCGATCAAGGGCGTGCGCGGCGGACAGCCGGTTGGCACGGCGCTCGTCTCCTTCAACGCCCCGGCCTTCGAGTCCTTCGGGCGCGAACAGGGCATGAACGCCCCGGTCGGTGAACACGCCGCGTTCGCGTACACGACCGCGCTCAACTACTTGATCGCCGACCGCGACCACCAGCAGATGATCGGCGATACGCTTGTCGTCATGTGGTCGGAGAGCGGCGAGCGCGTGTATCCGGACTTCGGCATGGCGGCGCTCGATATGAGCGAGGACGCCGAGCTGATCGGTGAAGAAGCGCAGCGAGCGATCTCCGGCGCGATCAAAAAGCTCGCCCGGGGCGAGATCGCCGATTGGGAGGGCATCCGTATCGACCCGTCCGTTGAGTATTATATCTTCGGCTTTTCCCCCAATGCCGCGCGGCTCTCGGTGCGATTCTTCCTCCAGAACTCGTTCGGTCACTTCATGCGAAACGCGCAACGGCACAGGAATGATATGGAGATCGTCCGCCCCTCATTTGACCGGTTCGAGCATCTCTCGCTGTGGCGCATGCTGCAGGAGACGGTCAACATGAACAGCCGCGATAAGTCCCCGCAGAAGCAGATGGCGGGCGACACCCTGCGCGCCATCCTCACGAACACCCGCTACCCCGCGACGCTCATCAACGCGGTCGAGCTGCGCATTCGCGCGGAGCGAAATGTGACGCGTGGACGCGCCGCGATCATCAAAGCGTACTACTTGAAAAACAAGGGATTGCCGACGGAGGTGTTACAAGTGGAACTCAACAGGGATTCAACTTACATGCCCTATGTACTCGGACGGCTTTTTTCAGTGCTTGAGCAAGTGCAGGAAAACGCCAACGGCACGGCGACCATACAAGATCGGTATTTCAACTCTGCATCTGCGACCCCCGCTCATATCTTCCCCATTCTGATGGATCTGGCAAAGAAGCATCTTGCCAAGCTGGAAACAAGAAGTCGTATCTATTTCGAGCAACAGATCAACGATTTTTACAATCGTTTCGATAAAACGCTCCCCACTCGCATGACCCTTGCCGAGCGCGGCGCATTTCAAATCGGCTATTATCATCAGCAGCAGGACAGATATACCAAAAAGAACAATAAGGAGGGACAGGACAAATGAGCGCACCCATCCAAAACAGGTATGAATTCGCGATCTTCTTCGACGTACTAAACGGCAACCCCAACGGCGATCCCGATTCCGGCAACATGCCCCGCGTTGACCCCGAGACGGGCTATGGGCTTGTGACGGACGTGTGCATTAAGCGCAAACTCCGCAACTATGTTGAGACCGTCAAGGAGGACGAGAACGGCTTTCGCATCTACATCAAGGACGGCGTGCCGCTCAACCGGAGCGACAACATGGCGCTCGAAGATCTCGGCATCGACGGCAAGGATCTCAAAGCCGCGAAGAAATCCGATCCCGGCATCGACAAGAAGATCCGCGATTTCATGTGCGGCAACTACTTCGACATCCGCACATTCGGCGCGGTCATGACGACGTTTGTGAAGGGCGCGCTCAACTGCGGTCAGGTGCGCGGTCCCGTGCAGCTCGGCTTCGCGCGCTCGGTCGAGCCCATCATCCCGCAGGAGGTCACGATTACGCGCGTGGCGATCACGACGGAGGAGGACGCCGCCAAGAAGGGCACGGAGATGGGGCGCAAGTACATCGTGCCCTACGCGCTCTACCGCATGGAAGGCTATGTGTCCGCCAACCTCGCGCGCAAATCCACCGGCTTCTCCGAGAGCGACCTCGCGCTTCTCTGGGAGGCGATCCTCAACATGTTCGAGAACGACCGCTCCGCCGCGCGCGGCAACATGGCGGTCAGGCAGCTCATCATCTTCAAGCACGACAGCGAGCTCGGCAACGCCCCGGCGCACAAGCTCTTTGATGCGATCAAGGTTGCGCGCAAGGTTGACGGCAATGAGATCGACCTCGATGAGAGCGGCGTTCTCCCGCCCGCCCGCAATTTCGACCGCGACTATGTGATCAAAATCGATGAAGCCGCGATCCTGGCGGGCGTCTCCGTCGACATCCGGTGCTGAAAAGCGAATACCGGGAGGAGGATTACCTGCTGCTGTCTGGCATCCAGCACTTCATATTCTGCCGACGGCAGTGGGCGCTCATCCACATCGAAGGGCTGTGGGTGGACAACGATCTGACGCTCGAGGGCGAGTATCTTCACGAGCGCGCGCACGAGCCGAAGCTCGACGGCATGGCGAGGGGGGCGTTTATCTCCCGCGCCATGCCCGTGTGCTCCCGCCGGCTCGGATTGAGCGGCGCATGCGACGTGGTGGAATTCACACCCGCGGAGGACGGCGTACCGCTCACGGGCAAAAGGGGACACTTCCGACCGTATCCAATCGAATACAAGCGCGGGCGCAGCAAGGCGGACGACTGCGACCGGGCGCAGTTATGCGCGCAGGCGATGTGCCTCGAGGAGATGCTTGGCATATCCATCCCGGAAGGATGACTGTGGATGGCGCGGACTGTGCAGTCGCCCTTCGCGAGAAGGGCGTGGGTTGAAACCTCGTCGGTCATGGTTTCCTCACCGGCGATGTAGGTCGCCCTTCGCGAGAAGGGCGTGGGTTGAAACATCTTGCGCCCACTTTTATGTCCAAAAAGCGGCTGTCGCCCTTCGCGAGAAGGGCGTGGGTTGAAACTGACGATAGATGTACGCGACGCGAAACACCTCGGTCGCCCTTCGCGAGAAGGGCGTGGGTTGAAACTCTGCTTTGTGATGTATCCAGCAAGATCGGCAAGCGTCGCCCTTCGCGAGAAGGGCGTGGGTTGAAACTCGGATTCAAACAGTCGCTTCTCGGTCTCGAACGTCGCCCTTCGCGAGAAGGGCGTGGGTTGAAACCCCTGTGTGTCATTGATCGAAATGGACAATGCCCGTCGCCCTTCGCGAGAAGGGCGTGGGTTGAAACGATAGCGTGTTGAATGGGCGTAGGAACGAGAGCGGTCGCCCTTCGCGAGAAGGGCGTGGGTTGAAACATAAAATCTGAGCTATATAGCTCGTTTGGTGTCGTCGCCCTTCGCAAGAAGGGCGTGGGTTGAAACTTTGTCATGTATGTATCCTCCTTAGCGCCCGGCTGTCGCCCTTCGCAAGAAGGGCGTGGGTTGAAACGATATCCTGCCGGCTGCCGCCGTCCATGCGCTCGGTCGCCCTTCGCAAGAAGGGCGTGGGTTGAAACACGAAGACGGCGATGGCGACGCTATCGCCCACCAACGTCGCCCTTCGCAAGAAGGGCGTGGGTTGAAACTGGTCGGTTGGCACGTATGCTTTTTCGGAGTCTCGTCGCCCTTCGCGAGAAGGGCGTGGGTTGAAACTATGAAAATAGTGAGATGGAAGACCAACATCCTAGT
>JBMNUA010000004.1:0-33612 GCA_050945995.1 Christensenellales bacterium | reverse complement strand
AATGGCAGGGCGTAGACGGCACGCAGACGCTCGCCTATCTCCAGCGGCTCAACTACAACGGAGTGCTGCGCGCGAAAACCATCGCCGAGATCGACAGCCTGTTCGACCAGCGCGACGTCCACAATCAGGCGCTCATGACCGTCGGCTACGGCGACGGCGGCGGCGGACCGACCTACGAGATGTGCGAGAACGCCTCGCGCCTGCGCAATTTCCCGGGGCTGCCCGCCTCGCGGTATGCGACCGCGCAATCGTTTTTCGAGGGCGCAAGTGAAATCGAAGATGAGTTGCCCGTGTGGAACGATGAGATGTACTACGAATTCCACCGCGGCACCTACACCTCGCACGCCGATGTGAAGGCGCACAACCGAAAGGGCGAGCAGCTGCTCCGCCGCGCGGAGATCGCCTGCGCCATGGCGCGCGCGTGGCTCAGCGTGCCCTATCCGGCGGATGCGTTCGAGGACATCTATCAGCGCTTCCTCACAAACCAGTTCCACGACATCCTCCCCGGCTCCTCGATCAACGAAGTCTACCGCGACACCGACGAGAGCTACGCGGGCATCATGCGCGACGCGCAGGCGCTGTTTGATGGCGCGATCGATGCGCTCAACGCCGCGCTCGGCTTGAATCCTTCTCAAATCGCAGTCTGGAACTTCCACGCCTTCCCCGTGACGGCGATGGCTTCTGTCCCCGAAGAAAACGGCTATAACGCCGTCGCCGGTGTGCGCGCAGCGTCGTCCGGCGGCGTCGTCCGCTTCCTCGCAGAGGACGTGCCCCCCATGGGCGCGAAAATCTACACGCTGACGCGCGCAGAAACCGAAGCCGCGGGCGCGGGCGCGCTGGAGAACGAGTATCTGCGCGTCGCCCTCGACGAACATGGCAACATCGCGTCCATCTACGACAAAGAGAACCGCCGCGAGGTGTTCGCGCCCGATACGACAAACAACCTCCTGCAAGTATTCGAGGACATCCCGCACCGCGAATCCGGCTGGAACATCGACATCGAGTATCAGAACAAAGAATGGTCGCTTTTGCAATCAAGCGCGGTGGAGATGATTGAGGACAGCGCGGTGCGCACCGTGGTGCGCGTGACAAAAACCTTCCACCGCTCCACCATCCGGCAGGATCTCGTGCTCGAGCGCGGCGCGCGCCGGCTCGATTTTGTGACCCATGTCGATTGGCAGGAGGAGCAGAAGCTCCTCAAAGCGGCGTTCTTCCCCGACATACACGCCCAGAAGGCGGCATACGAAATACAGTTCGGCGCGATCGAACGCCCCACGCATTGGAATACGAGCTACGACCGCGCACGCTTTGAGGTCTGCGCCCATCGCTGGGCGGATCTCTCCGAGGGGCTCTACGGCGTGAGCCTGTTAAACGATTCCAAATACGGCTACGACATCAAAGGCAACCGCATGCGCATCACGCTTTTGCGCGCGCCCAACTACCCCGACCCCGTCGCCGACAAGGGCGAGCACACCTTCACCTACTCGATCTACCCGCACATGGGCGATTGGCGAAACGGCACGGTGCGCGAGGCGCATTTGCTCAACGCGCCGCTTGTCGCAACTGCCGCTGCAAAACCCGCCGCGCCGCGCGCGCTCCCCGCATCGCTCGTGACCCTCGAATCCGAAACCGCGGTGCTCGACGCCGTGAAGGGCGCGGAGGACGCGGACGGGCTGATCCTGCGCGTGTACGAGTCCGGCGGCGCGCGCGGGAACGCGCGGCTCATCCTCGGCTTTAACGCAACGGGCGCGCATGAATGCGATCTGATGGAACAGGACGAGCGCGCGCTCACGATCACGGAGAATTCGATCGAGTTTGTGATCAAGCCCTACGAGATCAAGACCTTCCGCGTGCGGATATGACGGCGATTCGAGAACTCATCGCGCGCCATCCGCGGCTCGCGCTCACACCGCTGCCCACGCCGCTTGCTTACCTCAAACGCCTAAGCGCGCATTTGGGCGGGCCGCGCATCTATGTCAAGCGCGACGACATCGGCTCGCTCGCCTTCGGCGGCAACAAGACGCGCAAGCTTGAGTTCATCATGGCGGAGGCGCGCGCCGCGGGCGCGGACAGCGTCGTCACCCTCGGCGGGCTGCAATCCAACTGGGTGCGCCAGCTGATCGCCGCGGCGCGGATGTGCGGTATGGACGCGGTCGCGGTGCTCGAGGGCGATGAACCCGCATGCTATCAGGGCAATCTGCTGCTCGGCAAGCGCATGGGCGCGCGGCTGATCTACCGCCCCGGCATCACGCAGGAGGAGGAGGATCGCGAGATCGCATCCGATTTCGTGATCACCGCACCCATCGCGGATCAGCTGCGCGCCGCGGGCAAAACGCCGTTCCTCGCGCCCCTGGGCGGCGCAACGCCCATCGGCAACCTCGGCTATGTGAACATGATCGATGAGCTGATCGAGCAGTTGCGCGCGGGCGGCATCCGCGCCGACCGCATCGTGTTTGCAACCGGCACGGGCGGCACGCAGGCGGGCATGGCGCTCGGGCTGCGGCTCGCGCAGGCGCCCATCGCGCTCACCGGTATCTCCGTAAGCTACCACACGCGCCCCAAGGAGGAGGAGATCGCCGATTTGTGCAACGCCTCCATGGCGCACTACGGGTTGGACGCGCGCTTTGCGCCCGCCGACATCCGCGTGAACTACGACTACGTCGGCGCGGGCTACGGCGACGCGACGGACGCGTCCATCGCCGCGGTGAAACTCGCCGCGCGGCTCGAAGGGCTGATCCTCTGCCATACCTACGCGGGCAAGGCGCTCGCGGGGCTCATCGGCATGATCGAACGCGGCGAAATATCGAAAGACGAAACCGTGGTTTTCGTCCACACCGGCGGCGGCATCGCCGGATTTGCAACGCCCGATCTGTATTTGTAAAGGAGGAACCCCCATGAAAGATATCAATTTTAACGACGCACTTTCCACCGTCTACGACCACCTCAAAAACGGCGGCGTGTTTCTAACCGTCGCCGGCGAGCCCGCGAACACCATGACCATTGCGTGGGCGACGATGGGCTATTGTTGGAACAAGCCCGTGTTCGTCGCGCTCGTCAGACCGCAGCGGCACACCTATCCGCTGCTTATGAAATCCGGCGCGTTCACCATCAGCGTGCCCACGAGAAACCCGCTCAAAAAGGAGCTCGCGTTCGCCGGCTCAAAGTCCGGGCGCGATCTCAATAAATTCGACGGGCACGGGCTCACCGCCGCGCCCGCGCAGGAGGTCGGCGCGCCGATCATCGCCGAGTGCGGGCTGCACCTCGAGTGCCGGGTGCTGCTCAAGCAGGACATGACCGCCGATCAGATGAGCCCCTCGATCATCGACATGACCTACCGCGCCGGCGATTTCCACACCATGTTCTACGGCGAGATCGTCCGCGCATACACCACCGATTGACCCAAACACGGTTGATGATCGCCGCTCGCACACAAACGAGCGGCGATTTTTACATAAGTTTTTCTAAAATCAAGCGAGCGGTGTTGACATGCCCGCACCTGAGGGCGATAATAATATATAGAAGAATATAGAATTGGAGCCGATTATGAGCCTGATTGTCAAAAACCTGACGAAGCACTACGGCGACAAGCTTGTCGTCGATGCGCTGAGCTTTGAAATGCCGCAAAACGGCGTCTATGCGCTGCTTGGAACAAACGGCGCGGGCAAAACCACCTCCATCCGCATGATGCTCGATATGCTCTCGCGCGACACGGGCGAGGTGCTCTGGAACGGTAAACCCCTCAGCACGCAGACCTGCAACATCGGCTATCTCCCCGAGGAGCGCGGGCTCTACCCGAAGTACGCGCTCATGGACCAGCTCATCTACTTCGCGCAGCTGCGTGGGGTGGCGCGCGACGAGGCGAAGCGGCGCATCCGCCATTGGTCGGATCGGCTCGCCGTGGGCGAGTACCTCTACCCCGCAAAGCGCGTGCGCCGATCGTTTCTCGCCAACCGCGCCGCGCAGGGGGCGGGCGGCGAGGGCAAGTCCATGAAGGCAGATCAGCTCTCCAAGGGCAACCAGCAGAAAGTGCAGCTGATGACCGCGCTCATCTCCGATCCCGAGCTGATCATATTGGACGAGCCGATCTCCGGGCTCGACCCGGTGAACACGGATCTGTTCAAATCAATCATCCGCGAGGAGATCGCGCGCGGCAAGTATATCATCATGTCCAGCCACCAGATGGCGACTGTCGAGGAGTTCTGCACCGACATCCTCATCCTCGACCGCGCGCGCACCGTGCTCCAGGGCGACCTCAACGAGATCAAAAAATCCTACGGGCGCGTGAACCTTCATCTGAAAGCGGAGGCGGACATCAAAGCGCTCGTCGCGCGCTCCGGCGCGCGCATCGTCGGCGAGAAGGCGGGCGAGTATCAGCTGAAGGTCACGGGCGAGGCGCAGGCGAACGCGCTGCTCAAGTCGCTGATCGAAGCGGGCGTGCCCGTCATCAACTTCAGCTTGCGCGAGCCCTCGCTGCATGAAATTTTCGTGGAAAAGGTGGGCGAATCGGATGCGCAGAGCTGAGTTCACCGGAACGCGCGCGGTGTTCCGCTTCACGCTCGCGCAGTTTCTGAAAAGTAAGTCCACCATCGTCACCATGGTGATCCTCGTCGCCACCGTGATCGTGAGCATGCTGATTGCGACGACCAGCATGCAGGGCGCATACGGCGACAGCCCGATCCACAGCGTGCATATAAAAAACGACACCGATTACGCCGTCGCCGCCGCCGACCTCGCCGCCGCAAACCCCATGTTCACCGGGCTCCAGGACGCGCCTGAGGCGGACGCGCAGGCGAGTATCGCCATCACATCGGAGGGCGGCGTGTATCTCGTCACCGCCGCGGGCGATTTCTCACCAAGCGAGCTCTCCGCGCTTGAATACGCCGCGCTCTCCGCCTTCAACGCCGCGCGCGCCGGCGTACCGAACGGCGGGTACGCAAGCGCAGTTTTAACCCTTGACGAATACCGCGCGCCCGCGGAGGAGTCCCTCGATTTCGCGTCGCGCTTCACCATCAGCTACGCTTACTCGATCCTCGTACTGGTGCTCGTGATGTTCTCCACCTCGTACATCGTGCGCGCGATCATCGAGGAAAAGACGTTCAATCTGGTCGAACTATTGATGGTCTCGATCAAGCCCCTCGCGCTCATCCTCGGCAAAATTCTCGCCTCGATGTGCCTGGTTTTGATCGAGATCGGCGTCATCCTGCTCGGCGTCGTCGGCGCAGCGCTCATCGCGCGCTTCGCGCTCGGCTCGACCGCGATTTTCGAGATGTTCACGACCGGCGGCGCGATCCAGGCGCTCTCGAACCTCAACGGCTTCTCCCTCTTCGCGGTGGTCGTCTCGATTTTGCTTGGCTACCTCGCGTTCTCGATCATCGGCGGCATCTCCGGCGCGGCGTGCACGCGCACCGAGGACATGAACACCGCGAACATGGCGGTCGTTTTGCTCGCGCTGTTTGGCTACACCGCGACAAACGCCTTTATGGGCTTTGAATCCTACACCGCCGCGGTCATATCGTCCCTGATCCCCTTTGTGAGCGTCTTCTCCGCGCCCGCGCGCTATTTGATGGGCGACATCGGGCTGGGCGTGCTGCTCGCGTCGTGGGCGGCGCAGATTGTGTTGATCATCGCCCTCGCGGCGTTCGGCAGGCGCGTGTACGCGTCGCTCATCATGCACCGGGGCAACCGCGTCAAATTCAAGCATCTGTTTCAACTCGCGAAGGGAGGCGGGCGGGCATAATGAAACACTGGACGAAGGTGTTCCAATTCACGTTCGCGCGCGAGGCGCGCTCGCGCGGCTATATCCTCATGACGCTGATCGTCGCGCTCATCGCGCTCATCGCGATTCCGACGATCATGATCCTCGTCGATTCGACAAATGACGACGCGGTCGCCGCAACTTCCATCACCACCGCGGTGTCCGCCGGCGCGACCGATCTTTCCGCGCTCGCGCAGATCGACGCGGGCATCTACAAGGACGTCGCCTACGCGCATGCGGCGGATGTGGACGCCGCCGAGGCGATGATCTCGGGCGACGCGCACGCGGTGATCCTCGCCCAGTCGGACGGCGCGATCCAAGTGCTGCTGCCTGCGCATACGAGCATCACAGAGACCGACGCCGCCGCGTTCGGCGCGTTCGTCGCCGCGCAATACCCCTATCTCACATCATCCGCCGACCTCGAAACCCCGGCATACGCCGCAAGCGCACTCCACGCCGCGCCCGAAAACGGAGCGGATTCCGCGCGCACGGCGCTCGGGATTGCGCTGCCCTACGCCACGCTGATGCTTTTATATTTCATGATATTGATCTACGGCAACGGCGTCGCCAGCAGCGTCATCACGGAAAAGACCTCCAAGCTCATGGATCAGTTCTTGGTATCGATCCGCCCGTCCGCGATGATCTTCGGAAAGACGCTCGCCATCGCGCTCACGGGCATCATGCAATTCTGCATCTGGATCGCGTCCATCGTCGGCGGCTTTGCGCTCGGCGCATACCTTGTGCGCGCGCTCAACCCCGACACCACCCTCGGCATCCTCGATTTGTTTGCGATGCTCGGCAGTTTCTCGGGCATCTTCACGCCCGGCGCGGTCATACTCGCGATCCTGATCGTCGCAGCCGGATTTTTACTGTACTGCGCGCTCGCGGGCATCGGCGGCGCGATGGCGGAAAAGCCGGAGGATCTCTCGACCACGAATGTGATGTTCACCCTCGCCATCATCGTCAGTTTCTTCGCCTGCATCATGACGGGCGACAGCGCGGGCATGGTCTCCGACGCGCCGATCCTCGCCTACGTCCCGTTTACGGGAATCCTCGTGTCGCCCGGGCGCGTGCTTCTGGGCGAAATGACGCTCGCGCAGTCCGCGCTCTCGCTCGGCATCATCGCGCTGACGGCAGTTTTGCTCGTGCTGCTCGCGGGCAAGGTGTACACCATGATGGCGTTCTACCGCGGCAACCCGCCGACGCCTGCGCGGATGCTCAAAATGCTGCGCGCCGGCGCGCGCAATTCGCGCTGAAATGCTACAAAGGAGTTTGTGATATGAAAAAACTGTTTGCGCTGCTGCTCGTAGCGCTGATCCCGCTCGCGGGCGCGTTCGCCGAAGAGCCTTCCGTGCCCGTGGCGGACTTGGGCGACATCGAAATCGTGTTTTCCGAAAACCGCGTG
The DNA here is from genome assembly GCA_050945995.1 of Christensenellales bacterium. Taxonomy (GTDB): domain Bacteria; phylum Bacillota; class Clostridia; order Christensenellales; family Aristaeellaceae; genus RUG11247. The sequence goes on along the minus strand of JBMNUA010000004.1, from coordinate 26,452 downwards.
ATACTCGCGGGCGACCTCTCGTTTTCGTTGCCCGAGGGCTGGACGGCGCTCGATCTGACGCAGGAGTTGACGGAAAGCGGCATCCTCTTCGCCGCCGAGCCGGCGGATTTGGGGCATGTGATCGGGCTTTCGTATGCGCAGATCGGCGCAAATGACACCACGCAGCTCGCGGACGCGCTCGCACAATCCTTTCAGGATGTGGCGATCGTCAAAGCAAACGGCATGGAGATGATCCGCTACACCGGCGAGGGCGGCGCGTACACGGGGCTTTCGCTGCTCGACGGCGCGGGCGGCATGTACACGCTGACGATCTCGCCGATGCCGTCGGACGAGCTTGCCGCCGCGGCGTTCGCGCTCCTCTCCACGCTCGAATTCGCAGACCCCGCGGAGGGCTGATCGAACAAAGCTGCCGCAAGCGTTTGCGGCAGCTTTGCTGCCAATTTTACCCGATGCGTATGACCCCGCGATCGATGTAACTTTGCACACTCATCTCGACCGTTTCGCGCGTCGTATATTTAGGGCGATACCCAATCAGCCGCTTCGCGTTTTCGATGCTGAAATGACCGCTCCGGGCGATGTGAAAGTATGTATGCTCCGCCTCCTCGGGGTTGTCGATATCGTTGCACCACGCGTCCCAAGGCAAAAAATCTATGTTCGGCGGTTGATTGAAATATTCGTACATGGCGAGCGCGTAGCCGTACAGCGTCAGCGATTCCTCCGCCACCGCGTGAAAGCTCTGCCCCAGCGCGCCGCTTCGGTGTTCAATGGACAGATGAAACATCTGCGCCACGTCATCCGCATGCACATGATGCAGCGTCTCCATGCCGAAATTTGGCAGGCTGATCCGCTCGCCGCGCGAGATCCGCTCGAAAACCGCTACATTGGTGTTCCCGTAGGGGTTGATGATCAGCCAGCCCGGTCCGGAGATTTGTCCGGGCATGATGACCGTCTCCGGAAAACCCTCGCGGCGATGCAGGTCATGCAAATACGCCTCGCAGGCGGCTTTCCGGCTGCCGTATTCGTCCAGCGCGGCTTTGGGCTGACCGACCTGCGCGGGCAGTATCGTCGCCCGCCCATGCGCCCAAATGGAGGAGCAAAACAGGTAATGCGAAAGGCGCGTGCCCTTCAGCGCGTCCGCCATCGCTCGGGTGTCCTCAAGCATGAAGTTGATCAGATCAACCACCACATCCGCGTTCATATCCGCGATTTTCTTGGCGAAATCCGCCGCGGATTCCTTGCTTCGATCCAGGCTGACGTGCGCGATCCTCTTCCACGCGGCGTCGGTCGTGTAGGGCTTACTCTGTCCCCGCGAAATGCAGACGACATCGTGCCCGGCTCTCACCAGCCGCGGGACGAGATAGCTGCCGATGTGTCCGTATGCGCCAATGACGACGATCTTCATGTCTACGCCTCCTTCTAGCCAATTTGTTATATGGATATGATACCACCGAATGCGGCTGATGGCTATCCCATTCTGCGCCGCCGCTTTGGGTGTCTGTATGCTTTCTTAGATGGGTTTGGCTTGCCCGGAGGACGCGACATGTGTATAATAATGCGAATGGGAGGTGACGGTATGTTTCTTGCGGATGCGCATTGCGATACGCTCTACTCTATCGCCGTCTTAGGCGCATCGCCCGAAAGCTGCGCCGTGACGGAGGAAAGGCTTGCGCGCGGCGGCGTCGGCATACAGACCTTCGCGATGTTCGCGGGTCCGAAAGGCGCGGCAGGTGCGTACAGCAAAAACGTGCGCAGCATGCTCGATTCGCTGGGTAAGACGGGCATTCCGATGCTGAGGGGCGATCTCCCCGCCGCGCCGCCGGACACGCCCCACGGGGTGCTCTCCATCGAGGGCGGCGAAGCGCTCGAGGGCTCGCTCGAGGTGCTGCGCGAATTCGACGCGCGCGCGCGGCTGCGCATGATCGCGCTGACATGGAACAACGAAAACGAAATCGCGCACCCCGCGCGCGACGGCGCGCACGGCGGTCTGAAACCCTTTGGGCGCGCACTGCTCGCCGAGATGGATCGGCGCGGGATACTCGCGGACGTCTCGCACCTGAACGAAGCGGGGTTTTGGGATGTCTGTGAACAATCATCACTCCCGCCGATCGCGAGCCACTCGAACTGCCGCTGGCTCTGCCCCGTGCCGCGCAACCTGCGAAAGGATCAGGTGCGCGCCATCATCGAGCGCGAGGGCTTCATCGGCGTGAACTTCTATCCGCCCTTCCTCACGCGCAAACAAACCGCGCGCGTCGAGGAGGTGTTTCGCCACATCGACGCCATCTGCGAAATGGGCGGCGAGCGGATCGTGGGCTTCGGCTCGGACTTCGACGGCATCGACCGCTGCCCCGTCGGGCTGGAAACGCCCGCCGATTTTCCGATGCTGATCGATTTCATGCGCGCACGCGGCTACCGCGAGGCGCAGATCGAAAACATTGCCGGCATGAATTTTTGGCGAATCCTCAAATATGCGGAGGAAATCCGCGCGAACTGACCGATTCGACCTACAAACGGGCAGCTACACATGGAATCATCCGAGGGGCTATCGCATATTGTTATTTTAGAGAAATACCGCAATGTGATGACAGAGGTGATACCATGGAGAATCCCAACAACCGCATCGTGGCGGTGGGCAGGCTCGAAGGCGCGCTCTCGTTGAGCCACGAGGTCATGAACGAACCGTTCTTCACCGGGACGCTTTTGGTCAAGCGGCTGTCCGGCACGCTCGACAAGCTCCCATTGACCATACCCGGCAAGCTGATGGCGGGCACGCGGCTCGACGACGGCAGGCTCATGATGGTGCAAGGGCAGGTCAGGTCGTACAACAAGGTCATCGACGGCGCAGGTCGGCTCATGGTGACGCTCTTTGCGCAGGGCATCCATGAGACGGCGGAGAACGATACGCTCAACAAGGTTTCGCTCTCCGGCGCGCTCTGCCGCCCGCCCGTCTACCGATCGACCCCCTTCGGTCGCGAAATCTGCGATATGATGCTCGCCGTGAACCGCGCGTTTGGCAAAAGCGACTATGTGCCCTGCATCGCCTGGGGCAGAAACGCGCAGTACGCGTCGCGCTTTCGCATCGGCGACAAGGTGCGGCTCACCGGCAGATTGCAGTCGCGCGAGTACCAGAAGCTGTTGGAAAACGGCGAGTACATGGTGCGCATGGCGTATGAGGTTTCCGCGTTCACGCTCGAGCCCGAGAACTTAGACGATGCCGATGCGGGCAGGTACGCCGATTACGCCGCCTACGCGGCAGACGGCGCGGGGAGCGAGCCGACCGACGCGGACGATGTGCAGCAAACGCCCCAACCGCAACTCGCCCCACAGCAAACAAGCGAATTGACATGATCGAACAAGAGGAAGGCGGCTTGCAGAACGACTTGTTCCATCAAGTTTGACGGCGTGTACGTCAAACTTGCATGTTCACAAAGAAAACGCTTGCGTTTTCGACTGAACATGAATTCCTGCCAGTCAGATTTGCGCCCGGAAATCCGTGAGGATTTCAGCAAATCGCAGTCCTCTTCCTACTCGTCAAAAAACGTGCGTTTTTTTGACGACTCAAGAGCCGGCGCACGCCGGCTCTTGTTATCTTCTAAAATCCGATCGCGCCGACCGCCTGCGCAACCGCCTTCGTCCCAAGCTCCACCACGACCCCCTTCGCCTTCCCGGTGCGCCGCTCGAGCCGGCAGGCGGCGGCGATCTCCCCCTTCGCCCCGCGCCGAACCGCCTCCGCATGCGCATCGCTCGTCGCCTCCGCAACCGCGAATTCCTCCGCCTGCGCGAGCGTCTCAAACACCATGGTCTGCGTTTTCCCAAACACCGTGTACCCGGCGATGCCGTCGGTGTTGAAATTCGGCTTGATCTCAACCGCGCTCGTCGCGTACACATTGCCGATCACCGCGCCCAGCGCGTTTGCAACCTCGTAATGTTTGGGCAGAACCGCCTTTGTGCCGAGCAATTTCGCCACATCCGCTAAAAACACATGGATCGGCGCGCCGACGCCGGTCAGCACAAACTCGGTGGTGAACGCCATGGAGATCAGCCCGCGCCCGTCGCTGGACTTCGCATTTTCATAGCTGTCTAAGATGAATCGCTCCACCTCCTTGCTCACGCCGTGTTTCAGATAATACTTGTCCTTGTTTTCGAGCATGACCGTTACGATATTCAAATACAGCTTCCGCTTGATCGCGTCGTACACGCGCGCGCACAACTCATCCACCGAAATCCCCGCGTTCAGCGCGACATACTGCGCGCCAAGGTGCGACGCCTCGGCGGGAAATTTGCTAAAATCCCCGCGGATGTGCATCAAATCCGTCGGCGTGAGCCCACATACTTGAATCACGCCCTCCTTGAGAAGCCGCGCGACATCCAGGCTGTATAGATCCCTGCCGGGTATGCGATCCGCCAATTCCTCCAGCGACAGCGCCCCGTCTTTCAACGCGGCGCAGATCAAATGCTCCTCCCGAGTATAACGCGCGTTCTCCGAACCGTCTTTGACAAGGATGTAATGCTCGTGGAGGTGTTTCGTGTGCTTTTTTCCGTTCTCGACGAGCGCGCGCAGGTTCTCGAGCACGCGCGGGTACTTCGCGGCGGCGGCGCAGAGCGGCACGACCCGGTACTCCTCAAGCAGCAGTTCGTGTTCGTGAACATGGATGGCGCTGTCGCCGCCCAGCCCGAAGGTTTTGATGTAAAGCCCGTCCGCGAACGTCCGCCATTTGCCGATCCGTATGCCGTCTACCGCCATGCAGGGCGCGCCATTGTGGATCAGGGAGATGTCCGTCGTCGTACCGCCCATATCGACGACGATGTGATTTTTTTCCTGCGTCAAACACGCGCTCCCCATGGCGCTGGCGGCGGGGCCGCAGAGCAATGTGTCGATCGGGCGCGTCTGCGCGAACGCCTCCGACATCAAGCTGCCGTCACTGCGCACGATCACCACCGAAGCGTCGATCCCCCGCTCCGCCATGGATGATTTTATGGCGTCCATGAATTCGCGTATCACCGGAAACAGCCGGGCGTTTAATAGCGTGCTCGATCCGCGCTGCAAGCTGTTTAATTCGTCGAACAGCTCGTGCCCGCAGACGACGGGGATGTCGTACTGCCGCAAAAACAGCTCCTTCGCCTTTTTTTCAACGAGCGCGCTGTTGCGCATGGCATTTCGCTCCACGATGCCCACGCCGTCCAGCCCGTGAAAGGCGTCTTTGATGTTTTTTGAAAATAAATTCCAATCCGGCTCTTTCTCCATCTCGCCGGAGTATTTGGTGTAGCTTTCCTGAATGTAGATTTCCTCCGCCGGCGGCAGCCCGTACTCCTTGCCGTATCGGTCGATGATGCCGCCATCGCCCCCGAAGAAGATCAGCTTCGCGCTCCCGCCCTTGTCCTCCACGCAGGCGTTCGTGGCAAGCGTCGTCGAGAGCGCGACGACCACCGCCTCTTTCACCGGCGCTGCCGGAAGCGCGTCCAGCGCCTCGAGGATGCCGATGGTCAAATCATGGCGCGTCGTGAGCGCCTTTGCTGTCCCGAGTATCTCCTTGTTTTCAAAGTCATAGACAACAGCGTCCGTATAGGTACCGCCCGTATCGATGCCGATCCCAATTCTCATGCTCGTGTTTCGCCCGTCCTTTTGCCAATAATTTTCGTTCATTATAGCGGAATGTGTTTTGTAAAGCAAGCAATGCGCGCATTCGCATATTTTGGCAGTTTTTCAACGAATATTTACTTGCTTTTTGGGCAGTAGTCTGATATATTGTTAGCAGCGCCTAACCGCAGGGGAAGGCGCTTAGAAAAATAACATCGAACCATACGGAGGGGACCGAAATGGCAACGAATTTGTACGGAGCGGAGCAGGGAAAGACATATGTCGTTACCGCGATACCGGATTCCATGCTGCTCTCGAGCATGGGCGTGCTCGAAGGCTCGAAACTGCGGGTGGAGAGCAAATATAAGCTGGGCGGTCCGGTCACCGTTTCGTGTTCGACGCGAAAAATCGCCATCGGCAAGGACATTGCCGGCAGCGTTCTTGTAAAGGAGGACGCGGGCATATGAGCTGCCATGAGCTGCCGGAAGACAAAAAAATATATGACATAGAAAATAAGATACTGCTGATGGGATCGCCAAATGTCGGAAAAAGTGTCTTTTTTTCTGACTTCACAAACATCCATGTCGTCAGCTCCAACTACGCGGGCACGACGGTCTCTTACATGAAGGGCGCGGTCACATTGGGCGGCGTCCAATATACGCTGCTCGACGTGCCGGGCACCTACTCGCTGTCCGCTACCTCGGAGGCGGAAAACGTCGCCGTGCAGTTCATGTCCAGCAACCCCCGCGCGATCCTGTTTGTGCTAAACGCGGCGGATCTGGAGGGCAGCATCAAACTGCTGCTCGAGGTGCAGGAATACCAAATCCCCGTCGTCGCCGCGCTCAATCTCTCGGACATCGCCGCCCGCAAGGGGTATGAGATCAACGATAAACTGCTCGCGCAGGAGCTGGGCGTGCCCGTGATCCCAACCGTCGCGGTCAAGCGCGAGGGCTTTGACGAGATCAAACAGGCGCTCGTCGATGTGCTGAGCAAAGACGCGTCCGCGCAATCGCAGGGCTGCAAGCGCGCATCCGATTTGGGCAAGAACGCGTATTGGGATCGCGCGAAGCAGATCGTCGCGCGCGCCGTAAAAAACACGGATGCGAAGCCGAGCGCACTCGACCGGTTTGGCGACGCACTGCTCAAACCGTGGCCGGGCGTTCCGCTGTCGATCCTTGTGATCCTATTGAGCCTCGGCGTCGTCGTCGGCGCGGGCAAGGGGCTGCGCGCCGCGCTTCTTCTGCCGCTTGTGAACAACGGCATCGTTCCCCTGTTTGAGTGGCTGTTCTCACGCATCACCATGCCGGATATGCTCATGAACATCTTAATCGGGCAGTACGGCATCTTCCGGATCAGCTTTGAGTGGATTCTCGCGCTGGTGCTCCCATACGTCATACTCTTCCAGTTCGTGTTCTCGTTTCTCGAGGACAGCGGGATTTTGCCGCGCATGGCGGTACTGTTTGACAACATCATGCGCAAGCTGGGCGTGCAGGGCGGCAGCCTCATCAACATCATGCTCGGCTACGGCTGCGCCGTCCCGGCGATCATCGGCACGCGCACGGCGACCACGCGCAAGGAGCGCCTGATCGTCTCCTCCATCGTCTGTTTCGCCGTGCCCTGCATCTCGCAGACGGGCGCGCTCATCTCGCTATTGGCCGATTTCTCCTACTGGCTGTTGCTCGCCGTGTTCTTCACGGGGGCGTGCGTGTTTGTGCTGACCTCGGTGATCTCAAGCAAAGTATTAAAGGGCAAGGTCGATCCGCTCGTGATCGAGATCCCCAACCTGTTGGTCCCCGAGCGCAAGGCGTATTTCAAGAAATTCTTCGTGCGCGTCAAGCAGTTCCTGGTCGAGGCGGAAGGCCCGATGCTGATCGCGGTGTTCATCGCGGCGATCATCGCGGAATCCGGCATGCTCCAAGGCATCAGCGCAGCGCTCAAGCCCCTGGTCTCGGGCTGGCTGGGGCTGCCGCCGGAGGCGTCCATGTCGCTGATTCTGGGCATCATCCGCCGCGAGATGTCGGTCGCGCCGCTGCTGTCGATGAACCTGTCCGGGCTTCAAATGTATGTTGGCGCGGTCGTGTCCCTCGTGTACCTGCCGTGTCTTTCGGTGTTTGCCATATTGGCGAAGGAGTTCCGGGCGAAGGTCGCCATCACCATTACGGTGGGAACGACCGTCACCGCGCTGTTCCTGGGCGGGGTGCTCAACCACGCCATCGGTTTTGTCATGCAACTGTTCGCTTAGGATGGGAGTTCCAACATGAGAATCATGAAATTTACGCAGCGCATGGAGCTTTTCGCCACGCGCAGCGGCATTGCGTATGGCTTAATGTCCCTCTACTATCGCATGATGGTAAAAAAAGAGGTGCGGCTCGCGGGCATCACCCGGGACGACCGGGTGCTGTGCATCGGCGGCGGTCATTGCCCCTATACCGCAATCCTCATCCGCAAGTATACGGATGCGCGCGTCACCGTCATCGACAACGATTGCGCCTGCATCGACCGCTCCAAGGATTTTTTGTACTGCATGGGGCTTGGGGACATCGAGGTTCGCCATTGCGACGGGAAGCACATGTGCTGCCGCGATTACACGGTCATCCACATCGCCATGCAGGTCACGCCGAAAGAGGCGGTGCTGCGCGAGATGATCGGCAGGGCGCAGTGCGGCGCGCGGGTATTGGTGCGCTGGCCCAAGGCGATTGTGGAAGGGCTGTACAGCGGCAGGGCGGGCGGCGCGCAAAGCGAACAAAGCGTCCGGCACGGGCTGTTTTCCAATGTGGGCAACACCTCCGTACATGTCGTGGAGAAGGGCAAGGCGAATATCCCCCGCGCCGGTATGGTGGCGGTGTGATCCGCGCCGCGGCAACGCGCGCAAAGCGCAAGCCCTCCGCCATATTGATGCAGATACTGACCGTGCTCACGGTCGCGGTGCTGATCTACATCGTCATAAAGACGGATTTCAGGCTGATCTGGGCGCATGTCCGCACCATCCCCGTCGGGCTATTCGGCATACTTTTGACGCTCCAATTGGCGACGCAGTTTGCGCTGAACTACCAATGGTATCGGCTCTGCCGCGTACTGGATTTACCGGTCACGTTTTGGAAGATGCTCGTCGTCAACTCCTACGGCACGGTCGTAGACGCCGCGAACCCCGGCGAGAAGGTGGGCGGCGAGGTCGCGCGGGTGGTGCAGCTGAATAAGATCCTCGGGATGAACACGAACCAGTCCACCGCGCTTGTGACGATCCAGAAATCACTCAGCCTCGTCTCACTTGTGCTGCTCAATATGCTGGCGATCGTGGTACTGATGGGCAAGGTGCAATTCCTTCGCGCATGGACGGTTCGGCTGTCGCTGATGGCGCTGCTTATCTTCATCGCGGGCTTTCTACTCTACGCGCTATTTTTTACCGAGCGGCTCAACGGGCGGGTGCAAAGGATCAAATCCACGGGAAAATTGGCGATGTGGCTCAAGCGCTGGGTGCGGGATTTCGCCCGCGACACGCGCACCATCAGCAGCCGCCCCAAGGAATGGATGTTCCAATTCGCGCTCTCGCTCGCCATCTGGGCGCTGTTTCCGACAAAGCTACTCATCATCGTATCGCAATACACATCGATCAATCTGTTCGCGCTGTTTGCAATCACCTTCCTGTCCTACTTCGCGGCGATGATACCGCTGTTGCCCGGCGGGCTCGGCACATTCGAGGCGGCGATGAGCGGGATGCTGATCGCCTACAACCTCACCGTCGAGGGCGCGATGGCGATCAGCCTGATCTTCCGGTTCATCACCTTTTGGTTTGTGGTGTTGTATAGCGTCGTCGTCATCCTCGTTTGGAAGGCGCGCGGGCGAAGGAGGCGGTTATGAACATCCGAAAATCATCGGAGGACTACCTCGAAGCGATGCTCGTGATGCGGGAGCGGCACGGCTACATCCGCTCGATCGATATCGCGGCGGAACTGGGCGTCTCCAAACCCAGCGTGAGCAACGCCGTAAAGCGGCTTCGTGAAAATGGCTATGTCGTCATGGGCAAGGACGGGCTGATCACTTTGACGCTGACGGGCGCGGAGATCGCCGCACGCATCTATGAGCGGCACAAACTCCTGACGGAATACCTGATCCGCCTCGGCGTGGACGCGGCAATCGCTCGCGCTGACGCGTGCAGGATCGAGCACGACATCAGCGACGAGACGTTCGACGCCATTAAACGCCATGTGGCGAAAAACAGCGGCAATGCAAAGCGCGCGGAAACTTGAGGTTTCCGCGCGCTTTGTCGGGCATTATTCCTTTGTCAGATGCGCGAACAGATCGCCAAACAGCGCGTCGCGATTGATGTGATAGATGTATTTGCACAGCGGGCGGCGCGGATCATGCGAATAATAGTGGTCGTACTCGGGGATGGGCGTGGGGATCAGCTTTTCGAGCATGAACGCGCCGTCCGCGTTCATCAGCCAGCCGATGGCGGTGACATCCCAAATCGGGCGGCTCCACACCTTGCCCTTCGCATACGAGTTCGCCTCGTCGCATGTGCGCTTGACCAGGAAATCGCACAGCGCGTTTTTGCCGCTCAGCCAATATTTCAGCTCCGGTCCGGTCGTCGCGAACGCGCTGACCACGCCGGCGCAGGGCAGTATCACAAGCGGCGCGCCGGACGCGTACACCACGCGCGCCGCCGCCACGTCCTGCTGGCAGTTGAACTCCTTGTTGTCATGCCATTCGAGCGCGTGACCGCCCAACCACACCACCACGATGCGATCTGCGATCGCGGGATTGATCAGCATCGCGGACGCGACGTTCGTAATCGCACCGATCGCAACCACATACAGCGGATTCTCCGCGGTATACGCCATGGCGAGGCGGCTCAAATCATTCGCGGCGTCGGAGACGACGGGCGTTTTCTCATCCGGCAGATAGCCGCCCGAACCGCGCAGCACGGGTACATCCACCTGCGCCAAATGGAGCAGCCGCTTGATCTCATCATAGCTTTTTTCCATGCCGTCCAGCGGGCTTGTGGAATTGGCATTCAAAAAAGGCGCGGCATACAGCGCCTTCACCCGCAATTTCTCCGTCGCGCGCAGCGCATATGCGATGGCGAACTGGTCGTCAATTTCGTTGTACGCGTCCGTGTCGAGCACCATATCAACGATCCGATCCGGGGGCTCAAGCATCCGCAGTCTCTCTTGCATGGTAAGCATCGGAATCACCGTTCCCTTTCACCGTTTCAATATGCCACCATTATAGGATTTCTGGTTATATTTGTCAATGTACGCGGATGCGGCGCATGATGATGATCGCATCGCCCGCTACGGCTCGCCCATCGTCCAGGTCAATATGCCCGCGCGCATCTCCTCGATCGCCGCCATCGCCTCCGCCACCGTGCGAAACGCGCCGAACACGCACGAGCCGCTGCCCGTCATCCGCGCAAAGCGCGCGCCATGGTTTCGCAGGCGGTCAATGGATGCGCGAATTTCGGGCAGCATGGCGATTGCAGGCGCTTCGAGCGCGTTTCCGCAGAGCGCGGCGGCGGCGGCATAATCATGCGCGCCCAGCGCATCCGAGAGCGCGGGGATGTCGAGCCCGAGCGGCGGAAGCGCCATCTCGTCATACGCCTCAAACACGCGCGCGGTCGAGAGCCCCTCCTCCGGTATGAGCAGCACCAGCGGTATGCGCGGCGGGCGCGGCAAATGTTCCATGCGATCCCCCACCCCGGTCACGCGCGCGAACCCGCCCTCCATGCAAAACGGCACGTCCGCGCCGAGCGTTGCGCCGATCTGCATCAGCCGATCCTTCGGCAGGTTGAGCCGCCACAGTCGGTTGAGCGCGATCAGCGCCGCCGCGCAGTCCGCGCTGCCGCCGCCGAGCCCGGCGCGCACGGGGATGCGCTTTTTCAGCGTGATGCGCGCGCCGTAGCGCTTGCCCATGAACTCGCACAGCGCGTTCGCCGCGCGGACGACCAGGTTTTTGCCGCCCACGGGCAACTGCCGCCCGTTAATCGTCAAAGACAGCCATTTCGCGCGCTGAAACCGCAGCTCGTCCGAGAGCTCGATCGTCTGCATGAGCATGTCCATCTCATGGTAGCCGTCCGCGCGTGTCGCGAGGACATCCAGCGACCAGTTGATCTTCGCGTGCGCCTGTTCGACAATCAGCATCCGCGCGCCCTCCTTGGCATTCATTGGAAGTTATTATAACCATTCCCTGTTAAAACTGCGCGCCCGGCTTGCAAAGAACACGGAATCGGGTATAATGGTGGTATCGCAATGAAGGAAAATGTCTCGTTTTGCCGATTCAGAGAGTCCGCGGTTGGTGAAAGCGGATGAAGGCACGGCGAGGTTCCGTTCCGGAGCGTACCGCGAGGAGCGGTGCGGGCGCGCCCGATACAGCGCATAGAGGAGCGCGCTGCGTTCAAAACAGGGTGGCACCACGGCCATTGTCGTCCCTGGTTGAACAGGGGCGTGTTTTTTGGTTATAGAGGAGGATGAACGATGCTGGATCTCAATCTCATACGCGCAAACCCCGATGCCGTCGCGTCCGCGCTCAAAAAGCGCGCGTTCGACGCCGATTTTACGTTACTCTTGGATTGGGACGCGCGCCGCCGCGCGCTGATTATGGAAAACGAAGCGCTGAAGGCGGAGCGCAACCGCATGAGCAAGGAAGTGCCCGTGCTCAAAAAGCAGGGGCTCGACGCGACCGATGCGCTCGCGTCGCTCAAGACGCTCGCCGACCGCATCAAGGAATTGGACGAGGCGCAAAATGCGCTCGAGCAGAGGATTCACGCCTATCTGCTCAATCTGCCCAACATCCCCGCGGACGATGTGCCGGCGGGCGGCAAGGAAGCAAACGAGGTCGTCCGCACCTACGGCAAAAAGCCCTCGTTTAACTTTGAAATCAAAAACCACGTCGATCTGTGCGTGGGGCTCAAGCTGATCGACTACGAGCGCGGCGTGAAGATGGGCGGCAACGGATTTTGGCTGTACACGGGAATCGGCGCGCAGCTCGAATGGGCGCTTCTCAACTTCTTCATCGCCGAGCACATAAAAGACGGCTACACCTTCATGCTGCCGCCGCACATGCTCACCTACGAGTGCGGGCTGACGGCGGGGCAGTTCCCGAAATTCGAGGACGATGTGTACCGCGTGGGCGAGGACGGCGCGCTGTTTATGCTGCCCACCTCGGAGACGGCGCTCATCAACCTGCACCGCGGCGAGATTCTAAGCGAGAGCGAGCTGCCCAAGCGCCTGTTCTCCTACACCCCCTGTTACCGGCGCGAGGCGGGCTCGTACCGCGCGAGCGAGCGCGGCATGATCCGCGGGCACCAGTTCAACAAGGTGGAGATGTTCGCCTACGCGCGCCCGGAGGAGTCCGGCGCGATGCTCCAGGAACTGATCGGCAAGGCGTGCAAGCTCGTCGAAAAATTGGGGCTGCATTACCAGCTGACGAAGCTCGCCGCGGGCGACTGCTCCGCGTCCATGGCGACCACCTATGACATCGAGCTATGGATTCCGAGCATGAACGAATACAAGGAATGCTCGTCCGTATCCAACGCGCACGAATATCAGGCGCGCCGGGGGAACATCCGCTTCCGCCGCGCGGATACGAAGAAGATCGAGTATGTGCACACGCTCAACGGCTCGGGCTTAGCGACCAGCCGGCTGATCCCCGCCATCGTCGAGCAGTACCAGCAGGCGGACGGCAGCGTGATCGTGCCCGAGGCGCTGCGCCCCTATTGCGGCACAGAAGTGATATCGCCCGAACGCTGAGGAAGGACGGATCAAATGAAACAGCAACCGCAGTTGGCAACGATGATCAAAGGACAGATGTTTGAGGGCTTTTTGCTCGTGCGCGCCGCGTCCCAGCGCACCTCCCAAAACGGCAGCAAATACCTCGATATGACGCTATGCGACATCTCCGGCGATGTGAACGCGAAGATGTGGGATTCGACCACCCCGCCGCCGGAGATCGCAAAGCCCATCCGCGTGCGCGCGATGATGCAAGAGTTCAATTCCCGCGCGCAGTTGCGCGTGGATAAGCTGCGCGCGGCGACCGAGGCGGACGAGGTCGATCTATCGCTGCTCACGCCCGTCGCGCCCGAGCCCGCGGACGATATGCTCGCCTACATCCACGCGCGCGTCGATGCGTTCCGCGACGAATCATTGCGCGCGCTCGTGCGCATGCGGCTGGACGAGAGCGGCGCGAAGCTCGCGTACTACCCCGCCGCCTCCAAGCTGCACCACGCGGAGAAATCCGGGCTGCTGCATCACATGACGACGATGCTGCGCGCCGCGGAGGCGATCTGCGGAGTTTACCCCGCGCTCGACGCCGATCTGGTCGCGGCGGGCGTGATCCTGCACGATCTATGCAAATTGAGCGAGCTCGCCGCCGACGAGTTGGGCATGGTCTCCGATTATACGCGCGAGGGGATGCTCGTCGGGCATCTCGTGAAGGGCGTGTCGGAGCTCGATCGCGCGGGGCGCGCGCTGGATGTGCGCGACGAGCTGATCGTGATGCTCCAGCACATGATTCTCTCCCATCATGACCTGCCCGAGTACGGAAGCCCGAAGCCGCCCATGTTCCCCGAGGCGGAGGTGCTGCATATGCTCGACCGCCTCGACGCGCGACTGTTTGAGATGAACCGCGCGCTCGCCGCCGTGCAACCCGGCAGCTTCACCGAACGCATCTGGTCGCTCGAGCGCAAGCTATATCGGCGCGTCGAGGAGCGCGAGTAGGCGGGGGTGACGGGGGGAACGGTCGGGGCGCTGCCCCGAACCCCGCTTAAGGGCTGGCGCCCTTAAGAATCCCTTGCTCCGCCGCTGACGCGACGGGTGATGGTAAATGACATACAATCGTTCGTCGCCATGGGGTTGGGTCCCCATGGCGACGACATGTCTATCCTGTCATATTCCCCCTGCCGATGCGAAGCATCGGCGCATAGGGTTTCCAAAGGGACATTGTCCCTTTGGCAGGTGGTCTGGAGGGCAGCGCCCTCCAGCGTCCCCCTCGCCGCCCTCCTACCCCGCGCGCTCCGCTAGCGTGAGCCGCCTGCAGATGGGATAGATGGCGACCGCGCCGACGAGCAGCAGACAGCCGCAGAGGATGAACATGGTGCGTATGCCGATCGCATGGCTGATGAACCCGCCGATCATCGAGCCGATGAACTTCGCGATGCCAAAGGACGTGACATTGAGCAGCGTCTGCGCGGAACTGGAGAGCTCGGGCGCGATGATCCCGCCGATGTAGAGGGCGGGGAAGAACTCGAAGCACGCCATCGCCGTGACGGCGGGGATCTGCGAGATGAGCAGCACCTGCCAACTGCCCATGCGATGCGCGAGCGCGAAACCGAGCCAGCGCAGCCCGTTGAGCGCAAAGCCCACGACCATCCACTGCCAGATGGAGAGCTTGCGCATGATCCTGACCGCGAAAAATAAAACGGGGATTTCAAGGGCGACCGATACCCACATGATGATGGACGCCATGCGGTTGTCCACGCCCATCATCTCGAGGTACGCGCCGAAGAACGATTGGTAGAACATCGTGGTGCAGGTGGCGATGAGCACGAGCGCGAGCAGAATCCGCACCCGCTTGTCCGCGAGCACGCGAAACGGCGATACCTTCTTTTTGCCGAATTGATGCCCGCGCACGTTCGGCATCATCAGCCCAACGGCGGCGGCGACGAGCAGGGCGATTGCCTGATAGGTAAATAGATGGCGAAGCGATATCACGCAGATAAAGCCGATCGCGAGCGCGCCGATCTGGTAGCCGACGGTGCCGAGCATGCGGATCGGCCCGAAGGATTTGCCTGCGGCACTCGTGTGCTCGAGGGCGATGGAGGTCGCCGCGGGCATGACCGGCTGCCCGAAAAACGCGCTCAGGGTGAGCAGAAATAAAAGCGGCAGAAAGCGCGTGGCATCGCTTGCGAGCGCGCCGGTCTGCGGATCGATGAGCGAAAAATCCGTGAGCGCGTCCACAAAAAAGAACGCGAGCGCCGATAGCACGATCATGCCCGCGACGAGCATTTTTTTGAGGCGCACCCGGTCGGTGAGCGCGCCCCAAAGCGGCATAAAACACATCGCGACGAGCGCGGGCAGGGATGTGAGCATCCCGATCTGCGATTCGTTCAGCCCGATCTGCGCGAAGTATTTGGAACTGAACGTGGCGAATCCTAAGTAGATAAAGTATACGATGTAAAACGCCGATAGCGTGGTCATGCCGCTTGCCTTCATGCGCCGCCTCCGTATTGTATGAATGAATGAAGGTGATGCCGCGCAAAGAGGGTGTGCGCAGGCGAGGTGAATGTTCGTCGGGTTGCGTTTGCAAAACCCCGAAGGCGTAGCGTCGCTACGTCAAGGGTTTTGCGGGCGTGAGATGGCGGACAGGCATCCGCTTGTGCGCACACGATTTGTGCGAGATTGCCTTATTATAACATCGGCTCGGTCGTCTGTCTACGGCTGTTTGGCAGGATCGCCTCGCAAATGGCGCGCAGCTTGCCGCGCGTGCCGCCCTTGAGCGCGCGATCGACCGCGCGGGTGGACAGCTCCGCCGCAACCGACGCGGGCGCGCGCAATGCGGGGATCGGCTCGCCGAATTCGTCGAATGTGAACGCCTCGGGCATGTGCGCGCGCGTGCCCTCCGCTTGTTTGACGTACACCCGCCGCTCGGGATGCTCGAGCAGCGCGCCGATCAAATCTGCCGCTACCACATAGTTCACGCCGCGCGCCGCGAGCGCGTCTTCCTCAGCCGCGGTGAGCGCGCCATGCGCAAAGCCCTGTCCGTTGAAAGAGACGGCGCGCGCGTTCGGATTCTCGGACGCGACGAGCGCGTATAGGGCGTTGTGCCCGCCCTTGGAATGCCCGGTGAAGATCACATCACCCGCTTCATACGCGCGCGCGATCTCGCGGATCGCGGGGTACTGCACAGACCCCAGAAACGGCGTGCAGAAATTGTCCGTCCAGTCGATGTTCGAGGGCACGCACCCGCCCGCGGTCTCCGATCCGCGCATGGCGACGATGATCTGCCCTGCGTCCTCGAAGGTGTACGCCACGAGCCCCGTCGTCGCGTTGTCGTTTTGATAGCCGATGAGCATCGCATCCGAGGACAGCATCTCATGCGCCGCCGCGCGCGCCTCGGGGTAGAGTTCCACGCACGTCAGCGCGCCCGCGTCGTCCATGCGCAAAATCGCGTCCGCAAGCGCGGCGACGGGTATCTTGCCTCCGCGCGAGAGCAGCGTGATGTAGAGTTCCGGCAGGTCTATGTGCGTCAGCCACGAAAGATACAATAGCTCCTTTGTCGTCATTTCGATCACTCCCATCGCATACAATGCGCGGGCTTGCGAAAGCGACAATGGCGGGGTATAATCGATGAAAGGAGAGTGGGAAACGATGGAAAAGCTGGTGTTAAAGATCAACGGGAGCCCGCGCCTGAACGGGAATACGAGCAAAGCGCTCGACATCGCGGGGCGGCGGCTCGAGGCGCGCGGCATCCGCGTGGAGCGCATTCAATTGGGCGGCATGCTGCTGCGCGGCTGCCAGGGCTGCCGCTGGTGCAGGCAAAACCCCGTGAAACGATGCGTGTTCGACGACGACGGGCTCAACGAAATCCTCGAAAAGGTGTGGGCAGCGGACGGGCTGCTCATCGGCTCGCCGACGTATTACAGCAACGTCACAACCGAGGTAAAGGCGTTCATCGACCGCTGCGGCTTCGTCTCCGGCTCTAACGGCGGGCTGCTCAAGGGGAAGATCGGCGCGCCGGTCGTCTCCGTGCGCCGTTCGGGCGGCAACTTCGTGTACGCCGCGATCAACTACCTCTTCGGCATCTCGCAGATGCCGATTGCGACCTCTAGCTACTGGAACATGACGCTTTCGCTCGGTCCGAACGACATCGTAAACGACGAGGAGGGCATCCGCACGTTTGAGACGCTCGGCGACAACATGGCGGAGATGGTGCTCAAGCTCCGCTAGCGGATCAATACAGATTGGTCAGGCTGAACCGCTCGTGTTCGCGCAGATGGGCAAGCGTCTCGCCAAGCTGCACAAGCGCCTGCAATACGTCGTCCTCGATTCTGCACTCCAGACTCACGCGCGCGTCCACGATGTGCAGATACGCGTCGTGCAGATCGTCGTGCGAGGCGAGCATCTCCAGCGCCTTTGCGTGCCCTTTGAACACATTCGCAAGCTCGACAATCGCCGATTCCGTGCCCTCGTAATCGCCTGCCCGCAGGTGCTCCTCGGCGCGCGCGCGCAATTCGTCCATCTCGTCGATCGCGCCGAACTGCACATGCATCGAATAAAAGCATAGCCCGAGCGAGCAGGCGAGCACGACGAGCATCCCAATAAACGTCGAACGCATTACCAGCGCACCTCCGCGGGCGAGAACGCTTCGATCCGCTCCAAGCCGCCGCCCTTGCGCTGCGCGGTGAACATGCCCTGGGTATCGATGTAGGCAAAGTAGGTCTCGGCAATCGTCAACCCGACGCGCGCAAGCTGCTCTTTCAACCACGGCTCGTCGCGCTCGCATTGCGCGAGGTTGTTTTCCTGCACCCGCCCGTCCATCACCAGGATCATCGGCAGCCCCTCATACCCCGGGTCGATGCCCAGCTCCGCGGTGGACGGCGCGCGGTTGCTCGAATGCGGGAACGCGGAAATCGTGCCGTTGGCCTCGATCACGGCGGTGCCCACCTCGTAGGGATCGAGCACGCCGCTGCCGCGCAGCCCTTCGAGCAGATCGGCAAGGCTGATGCACAGCCGTTCCAGCTCTTTTTCATTGACGATGCCCTTTGAGATGACGACGGCAGGTTTTCCGGAGAAGAACGCGCGCGCCTTGTCGGATTTGAGCCCGATCAGCGTGATCGCGCTGTGCACGATGAACATGCCCGCCACGGGGAGCAGCCCCTGCATCAGCGGCGTGGACACGCTGCCCATCGGCGTTGCGATCACGTCGGCGAGCAGTATGGTCATCGCAAACTCGTAGGGCTGAAACTGCCCGAGCTGCCGCCTGCCGAGCCCGCGCATGACAATTATCATGACAATATAAAGAATCATCGCGCGAAGGAACAATGTAAGCATCCAATTGCCTCCGATTTACGTCTAATGGTTTCATTATCCTTCCCTCGATTGCACAAAAAATTCTCGGTATGAACGAATTTACTTGCTTAAACGCGCGCGAGGTATTATCATAATACCATCCCTTATGGAAAGGAGTATGCATATGAGAATATTTGATCAGGCCGGAAGACGCGTCACCGACGCGGTGAAGGGTATTCAGAAGAAAACGAATGAATCGATGGCGATCAAGCGGCTCGAATCCCAGATTCGCCAGACACAGGCCGAGATGGATGGCATATACAAGGCGATCGGCGAGGCGGTGTACGGGCAGCGCGCGAGCGACGCACCGTTTGCGGGGCTGGAGGAGCTGTTCGAGGGCGTGACGCAGCTGCGCGCGCGCATCGAGAGCATCAGCGAACAGTTGGACAAACTAAACGATGTGCGGCGCTGCGAGAGCTGCGGCAAGCAGGCGGCGCGGGCAGCGAAGTTCTGCCCGCATTGCGGCGAGAAGCTGCCCGAGGATGTGCCCGAGCCCGAGGAGGAAGCCCCGGCGGGCGCGGACTGCGAAAGCTGCGGCGCGCCGCTTGAGGAAGGCGCGAAGTTCTGCGAGCAATGCGGCGCGGAACAGGAAACGCAGGACGAAGAGAGCGAGGATTCCGAGGACGAAGATGAGGAAATCGACGATTCCGAGGATGAGGAATTCGAGGACGAAGAACTTGAGGACGAAGAATCGGAGATCACCGACGAATAACCGGCTAAAGGAGAGCGCGCCTTGACAAGTAACAACAAATACAACAGAAGACACGCGGCGCGGCGCAGGGCGCTCCTGCGCCGCCGCGCCCTCGCTGCTGCGGGCGCGCTCGCGGCAATCGCGCTATTGATCCTCGGCGTGAACCTCATCCGCGGGATGGGCGGCGGCGACAAAACCGACCCGGTGATCCAACCGGCGGCGAGCGCGACCGCCGCGGCGGCGACCGCTGCCGCAACCCCGCCCGAAACGGCGGAAACCCTCGCGCCCGAGGACACGGCGGCAACCGCGCCGACCGCCGCGCCCACGCCCGCACAGGCCGCGCAGGCGGACAACGGGCTTCGATCCGCGCACATCCGCGTGATCGGCGACATCATGTTCCACAAAGAACAATTGGAGATCGCCAAAAAGAGCGACGGAACATACAGCTTCTATTCGCAATTTCAATATATCTACGAATCGCTTCAGGCGGCGGATTACACGATCGCCAACCTCGAGACGACGGTCGGGAAATCCGAGCATCTGGGCTATGCGGGGTATCCGCAGTTCAACACGCCCGAATCGGTGCTCGACACGCTGCGCGACTGCGGGATCGACTTTTTCACCCTCGCCAACAACCACATGTTGGACCGCTACTTTGACGGGCTCATAAAAAATGTGGACTTCATGGAGGAGTACGGCTTTCACCATGTGGGCGCATACCGCACGCAGGAGGAGCGCGACACGCCGGTGATCTACGACGTGGAAGGGATTCAGATCGGATTTGTCGCCTACACCCACTCGACAAACACGCTGGAAAACTACTCCGACAAGAAGGCGACGGAGTTCGGCGTGCCGCATTTGTACCGCTCGGACATCGAGGGCGACATCAAGAAGCTGCGCGACGCGGGCGCGGAGGTGGTGATCGCGCTGCCGCACTGGGGCACGGAGAATGTCGATACCCCGGACGAGACGCAGATGAAGTACGCGCGGCAGCTCGCGCTCGCAGGCGCGGACATCATCCTCGGCAACCACGCGCATATGGTGCAGCGCATCGAGTTCGGCAAGGGCACGGACAACGCGGGCAACGAGAAGGAAGTGTTCCTCATCTACTCGCTGGGGAACTTCATCAGCTCCATGTCGATGCGGTTCACCGACTGCGGCATCATCCTTGATTTCACGCTCCAGGAACAGCCGGACGGCACGTTCCGGGTGCGCGATGTCGGCTATGTGCCGATTTATGTGTGGAAGCAGGACAAGCAGCTGTCCGTAGTGCCGTCGGGGAAATACCTCAACAACCGCCCCGAATGGATGAACAACAGCCAGTATACGCGCATGGTGGAGAGCTACCACGAGGTGGTCAACCATCTGGGCACGGACGGGCTCAAGGTGCTCGACGAGTGATCAAGCGGGAAGGATGGAGCAATCCATCCCCCCATTTTTTATATACCGCCGCCGATCCACGAAATCAGCGTGCGCGCGTCCGTCAGGAGCGCATCCTCGCTGTCCTCACGCACAAATTCTAAAAGGATGTGGGCGCCTTCGAGCATCGCGAGCGCCTTTTTCCACATCCCCGCCCCCGATTTTAACGCCAAGCGCTCAACGCCCTCCGCATGCCACCATGTGAACGCGTGCACATGCATCAGCCGCGTAGCGACGAGCGCGAGCGATTCCAACCGCGCATCCTCCGCCCAATCCCAGCGCGGCTGCCAATAAAATCGCAGGTTTTCGACATCGCGCGTCTCGTCGAGCAGCTGCCTGACGCTTTCGATGGCGTCGGTCAGCGTACCCACATGGAATTCGGGCGCGACGATGACGCTCCGCGCCCGCGCGGCATCGCAGCATGCGCGCAACTGCGCCATCAACGCGGCGCGCGCATCCGCATCCGTCTGCGCAGAGCCCTCTTTTCCGAGCCACACGCGTATGGCGGGCGATCCGAGTTCGCACGCGGCGTCGAGGTTTTTCATAAAATCCGCCATCGGCGCGCCGATTCGGTGGTAGCTGCCGTATGCGCAGATCGAAAGCCCCGCGTCTAAGCTGCGCGCGCGCACCGCGCGCGCGTTCGCTAAATCCCCCGGCGGCACATGCACATCGCCGCCCCACTCAATCGCCTTTAAGCCCGCGCGCGCGCAGATGTCGCAGATTTCCGCGACCGTCTTTTCGCGGAATGTAACGGAAACAAGCCCCGGTGTCATACATTGCCTCCTATGCCATGGTCTCAAGCATATCGTCTGTCACTTCATAACGCGCCGGCTCGCCTTTCAAATAGCGCGCGCACTCGTCGATCATATGATCCGCCATGCGCATCACCTCGTTGCCGGACGAGCCTGCGATATGCGGCGTGACGAAGCAGTTCGGCAGCGCAATCAGCGGATTTTCATCCGAATTCGCCTCGTCTGTGAGCACGTCGAGCAGCGCGGTGACGTCGCGCCGCGCTGTGAGTAGGTCATACAGATCGCGCTCGCACAACTGCGCGCCGCGCCCGGTGTTGATCAGCGTGGCGTTCTCGCGCATCGAAAACAGGTGCGCGCGCTTGATCGCGCCCTTCGTCGCGGGCAGATCGGGCAGGTGATTCGATACAATGTCGCATTGCATAAACAGCGCGTCCATCGAAGCGCGGCGCGCGCCGAGCGCAGCGAGCGCATCGTCCGATACGAAGGGATCGTGCACCCAGACATTGCAATCATACGCGCGCAGGGATTGCGCAAGCAGCCGCCCGATCGCGCCGCAGCCGATGAGCCCGATGTCGATGTCGTACATCCCGGGATACTGCGTAGCGATGCGCGCGGCTTCGGCGCGAGAGGTGCGCAGCGCGGTCTGCGCGCGGAAATAGCCCTTCGACGCGAGCAGCATTTGGGCGAGCGCGAACTGCGCGACGGGCACGGCGTTCGCCTGCCACGCGCTGAACACGCGCACGCCGCGCGCGAGGAACGGGCGCGCGAACCGCTGCACAGAACCTGCGGCGTAAAACAGCGCGCGCAAATTCGGGAGCAGGCGCGCAATCTCATCCGAATCGATCCGCGGCATCCCCCATGTGGAAAAGATCAGTTCGGCGTCCGCCGCGCCCGCCGCGCGCAAATCGCGAAGCGTCATCACCCGCGGATCATGCCCGAGCAGCGCCCGTAGCCGCTCGCGCTGGCGCGCCCCGTACACGCGCGCCCAAGCGTCCGAATCGCAGAGGAGGATCGCCCTCATGCGTCCACGGCGAGTGCGCCCGCCGCCTCCAAATCCAGCGCGCGGATGCGCTCGATGATCTCAATCAGCGCCTGCCTGCCCTCCGCCGATTGCAGCGTGCGCCATTTCCCCTCGCGCGCAACCGCGTCCGCCGCCCAGCAGAGGTCGTGAATCTCCTTGAACGCGCGCCCCGCGCGCATGGCACCGTGCGAGCTCAGAAAATCGCCTCCCCACGCGCGCAGCTCCGCGAGCGAGAACAGTATGTTGTGATGATACGAAAAACGCGCTTCGAGCGTTTTCTCGTCCACATCCCCCGCGCCGAGCAGCTCGATCCACGCGTCATACGCCGCCTGACCCGCGCGGTAGCCCTCCGCGCGCGTCATCGCCATCACCTCGCGCGCGGTGGAGAACACCTCCTCGAGCGTGCGCCGCTTCTCCACCCGCGCGCCGGAGATCACAAACGCCCACCAATCCTTCTTCCAGCCAGTCAAACGGAACATGCCATTGTCCTCGCACGGCAGATTCGCCGCGCCTTGAAAATGACTCCAGCCGATGAGCGCGTCCTCATCGTATCCGGCGATGAGCGCGCACTCCGGGGGATCAAACAGCCCAAAGCCCAGCACGGGCGCGCCGCGGTCGATGGAAGCCCGCACTTTCTCAAGCGCCATATCGCCCGAAACGCCGTCCGCGCTGTGCAACATCTCGCACGCCAGCCCCGCCCAGCCAAACGCGCGGCGCACGGTCTCCCCGACGGGCGCGATCTGCGTCAGATCGAGCGCGCTCATGCACAGCGCGTCGTGCCAAAGCAACCCAAACGCCATGCCGCTCGCCGCGAGAAATTCGCGGTTGCCGCGCCGATGCAGGTATTCACGGTTGTGCGCATGGATGATCTCCGTGCCGAAATCCACGCCCAGCGCTTCCGCGAGCGAGGTCATGCACGCGGGCAAGGGGAAACTCTCCGGCGAGCGCGCATCGCCCGTCTCGCCATGGAAACCGATCTTTGTCACGGGGATGATTGTCTTCATATCCGTTCCTCCACAGATGGATTTCACCGTCTTATCCATGATTCGGATGTCAAAAGCCCATTTCCCGCGATTGGTCCACAACATATTGTGCAAATAATCGGTAATGAGCACAATATGCTGTGGTGTTTCTGACGGAAATGGTCTTTCGGCACCCTCAACATCCATATTTTAATACCTCCGCCAAATCATGTCAATGATGCGCATCGATTCTTTCTGTTTGCTATTGATCCCATCGGAAAAACATGGTACAATATGGTCAGATGCCATGGGGGAGTAATTTGCGCGAAAGCGTGTCAAGTCAACATCATGGTCCGGATGCGGATCTGGCTTGTCTTAAAGAATGAGACTCATGTACAGGAATGCTGTATATGAGTTTTTTGTTTGGCTATGATAGAGCGAAGGGGGATGCGACATGAAATATTATGATATCGATGCGGCGGAGGTCCTCTCCGCGCTCCGCACGCGCCCGGAGGGGCTGACGGGCGAGGAAGCGGCGCGCCTGCGCGGCGAGCACGGCGCGAACAAATTAGAAGAGGGCAAGCGAATCGGGACTTTGCGGCGGTTTTTCAATCAATTCGCCGACCCGATGATCTGGGTGCTGCTCGCAGCGGCGGGGCTGAGCGCGATCACCGCGGCGTATGCGGGCGAATCGTATGCGGATGTGATCATCATCCTCGCCGTCGTGCTCATGAACGCGACGCTCGGCGTGGTGCAGGAAAGCAAGGCGGAGGAGGCGATCGCCGCGCTGCGCGATATGACGGCGGCGACCTCCAAGGCGCTGCGCGACGGGCAGATTGCAACCATCAAATCAGAGGAGCTCGTGCCGGGCGACATTATACTCATCGAGGCGGGCGACGCCGTGCCGGCGGATGCGCGCATCATCGAGTGCGCGTCCATAAAAATCGAGGAAGCCGCGCTCACGGGCGAATCCGTGCCGGTGGAGAAAACGGCGGAGGCGTTCGCACCCGGTGCGCCGCTTGCGTTGGGTGACCGTGCGAACATGGCGTACATGGGGACAGTCGTTGTATACGGGCGCGGCAAAGCGGTCGTCTGCGAAACGGGGATGCGCACCGAAATGGGCAAGATCGCAGGCGCGCTCTCGGACGTGGAGGATGAAAAAACGCCCTTGCAGCGCAGGCTCTCCGCGCTGAGCCGGGTGCTGACGTATCTCGTGCTCGCGATCAGCGCGGTTATGTTTGTCGTCGGCATCGCGCGCGCCGGTGCGCTATCCGCCGAGGTCGCGCTCGACACCTTCGTGATGGCGGTCAGCCTCGCGGTCGCGGCGATTCCGGAGGGGCTCGCTGCGGTGGTCACGGTCGTTCTCTCCATCGGGGTAACGCGCATGAGCCGCCAAAACGCGGTGATCCGCCGGCTCACCGCGGTCGAGACGCTCGGCTGCGCGCAGGTGATCTGCTCGGACAAAACGGGCACGCTCACCCAAAACCGCATGCGCGTGGTGGAGACCCATGCGCACGATAACGCGCTACTCGCGCGCGCGATGGCGCTGTGCTCCGACGCGGTTGCAGGCGAGGACGGGCAAATCGCGGGCGAGCCGACCGAAGCCGCGCTCGTCGCGTTTACCGAGGAGCAGGGTACGCCGAAGCGCACGCTCGAGGAAGCCGAGCCGCGCGTGGCGGAAGCGCCGTTTGACAGCATGCGCAAGATGATGTCCACCGTCCACGCGCGCGACGATCAATTCGTACAGTACACAAAGGGCGCGCCGGACGAAATCCTCGCGCGCTGCACCCACGCGGTCACCGAAAGCGGCATCATGCCCATGACGGAGGAAATTCGCGCAAGCATCCGGCACGCGAACCGGGAGATGGCGGGGCGCGCGCTGCGCGTGCTCGCCGCGGCATATCGCGCGCATGAAACCCTGCCCGCGGACACGCGCCCCGAAGCGCTGGAGGCGGGCTTGACCTTCGCCGGGCTCACGGGCATGATCGACCCGGTGCGCCCGGAAGTGAAAGACGCGGTCGATCGCTGCCGCGCGGCGGGCGTCGCCGCGGTGATGATCACCGGCGATCACATCGACACCGCCGCCGCCATCGCCCGCGAACTGGGCATCCTCACAGACCCCGCGCAGGCGATCACGGGGCACGCGCTCGATGAACTCTCGGACGCGGAGCTGGATCGGCGCATCGAGGACATCCGCGTGTACGCGCGCGTCAGACCCGAGCACAAGGTGCGCATCGTGAGCGCGTGGAAGCGCAGGGGCAAGGTGACCGCCATGACGGGCGACGGCGTGAACGACGCACCGAGCATCAAGGCGGCGGACATCGGCATCGGCATGGGGATCACGGGCACGGATGTGACAAAGAACGTCGCGGACATGATCCTCGCGGACGACAATTTCGCGACCATCGTCTCCGCGGTGGCGGAGGGGCGCACGATCTACGCCAACATCCGAAAAGCGGTGCAGTTTCTGCTGTCCTCCAATTTAAGCGAGGTCATCGCCATCTTCACGGCGACGATCCTCGGCTTCACGATCCTGAGACCCGCGCACATCCTCTGGATCAATCTCGTGACCGACAGCCTGCCCGCGCTCGCGCTCGGGCTCGAACAGGGCGAGCCGGACGCCATGCAAAAACCGCCGCGCGATCCCTCGGAGGGGATATTCGCGGGCGGCATGGGCGTGGACATCGGCTATCAGGGGCTGCTGGTTGCGATCCTCACGCTC
The DNA here is from genome assembly GCA_050945995.1 of Christensenellales bacterium. Lineage (GTDB taxonomy): Bacteria > Bacillota > Clostridia > Christensenellales > Aristaeellaceae > RUG11247. Next base: position 246 of record JBMNUA010000004.1, on the reverse strand, counting down.
GCGGCGTACTTCATCGGGCACCGCGTGGAATCCGGATTGTGGGAGATCGCAAACAGCCCGGACGGCATGACGATGGCGTTTTTGACCATGTCGATGGCGGAGGCGTTCCAGTCGATCAATATGCGCTCGCAGCGCGGTTCGATCTTCCGCCTGCCCACGCACAACTTCTACCTCTATGGCGCGAGTTTCGCCGCGCTTGTGCTCACCGCGGCGGTGATCTACCTGCCGTTTTTACGGCGCGCGTTC
>JBMNUA010000003.1:0-34074 GCA_050945995.1 Christensenellales bacterium | reverse complement strand
GAGCATGGATTCGCGGATGCCGGGGTTTCGCTTGAGCACGCGGGCGAACACGCGCTCGGACTCGCCGCCGCCATAGATGTCGGCGTGGTCGAACAGGTCGATGCCGCAATCGAGCGCGGTGCGGATTAGCCGCTCGGCGTCCGCATCGTCCATGCGCGCGATGCGCATGCAGCCAAGCGCGATCGGCGCGCTCTGAAGGCGGTTGCCCAGAAGAAGCTTTTTCATATCGTATCACTCACTTTCCTGGCTTTGTGCGAACTGCGCGAGGGCGTCGAGCACCTCGCTTCGCGTCTGAAGCGTGTTGATGGTCTCCCGGAATTTGGATGCCCCGCGCAGCCCGCTTGCATACCAAGCGATGTGCTTGCGCATTTCAAGAAGCCCCGTGCGCGCGCCGTAGAGGGCGATCGCCATCTCAAAATGGCGCGACGCCATGTCGATGCGCATCCGGGGTGTGATCACGGGCGCGTCTCGCCCCGCGAGGGTTGCGGCGATCTCCGAAAATAAAAAGGGGTCGCCCTGCGCCGCGCGCCCGACCATCACCGCGTCGCAGCCGGTTTCCTCGCGCATCTGCACGGCGTCGTGCCCGGAGCGGATGTCGCCGTTTCCGAACACGGGTACTTTGACGGCGCACTTGACATCGCGGATGATCGACCAATCCGCCATGCCGGAATACTGTTGCGCGCGGGTGCGCGCGTGCACAGTGATCGCGCCCGCGCCATTCTGTTCGCAGATTTTTGCGATCTCCACGGCGTTGATGGACTTTCCATCCCAGCCGGCGCGGATCTTCGCGGAGACGGGCAGCGCCGTCGCCCGCGCCGCGGCGCGCACGATCTGCCCGAGGAGCGCGGGTTCGCGCATGAGCGCGCTCCCCTCCCCCGCGCCGGTGATCTTGGGCGCGGGGCAGCCGAAGTTGAGGTCGATGAATTCAAAGCCCGCACCCGCGAGCGACTGCGCGGCGGCGGCGATAAAATCCGGCTCGCGCCCGAACAGCTGAAGCCCCGTCGCGCCCTCGCCGGGCAGCCGCGTCGTAAGCAGCTTCGCGGCGCGGTTTTCGCCGCCGGAATACATCCAGCCCTTTGCCGAGAGCATCTCGCTGACCGCCCAGCGCGCGCCCTGCTCAAAGCAGATCAGCCGCATGGGCGCGTCCGTCACGCCCGCCATGGGCGCAAGCCCCGCGCCGCCGGAAAACTGACGGAACATCAATCCTTGCGCTTGTTGGAGATCGGCACGGGCGCGGGGTTATACACGAGCATATTCGGCGGGACGGAGCGCGTGATCCACGCGTTGCCGCCGACGACGCAGCCCTTGCCCACGGTGACATCGCCGCCGAGGATCGTCGCGCCGGCATAGATCACGACATCGTCCTCGATGTTGGGATGGCGCTTGACGCCTTTGATGGGGTTGCCGTCGTCGTCGAGCTGGAAGCTCTTCGCGCCGAGGGTGACGCCCTGATAGATTTTGACATGGTTACCGATCACGCAGGTTTCGCCGATGACGACGCCCGTTCCGTGATCGATGAAAAAATGGTTGCCGATGGTCGCGCCGGGGTGGATGTCGATGCCGGTCTTTGCGTGCGCGGACTCGGTCATGATGCGCGCGATCATCGAAAGCCCGAGGTTGTAAAGCTCGTGCGCGATGCGGTAGGTGCTGACCGCCTCGAGCGAGGGGTAGCTGAGGAGGATCTCCTCCACGCTGTACGCCGCGGGGTCGCCCAAATACGCCGCTTCCAGGTCGGTGGTGAGTACCTCGCGGATCGAGACCACCTTTTGCATGAACGCGAGGGTGACGCGCTCCGCCTCCCAGGGGTCGATCAGATCAAACGCGATGGACAAAAGCTGCTCGGATGCGGTGTAGAGCCGCGCCTCGGCAAGCGCGGTCAAGTGCGCGCAGGAGACCGCGCCCGACTCGTACAGGCTGGGAAACAGCGCCGCCTTGAGCGTGTCGAGCAGCTTGAGCGCGCGCTGGCGCATGCCGAAGCCGCCCGCCGCCTTTTCGAGCACCTCGGTTGAGTTGATCTGCGCGAGCCGCTTTGCCGCCACGCGCGCTTCGGTTGACATCCAATCGCTTAAATCGCCCATATCAAAAACCTCCCAATCGGAAACATCGGTGATATAAAAGGATAAGATACCAAAGAATCCGCGAGCGTCAGCGCCGCGGACATAGCATATGGAACATGCGGTTATCGATCCGCTTGCGCGGCGTTCTCGCGCTCGATCGCGGTATCGATGTTCTCGCGCATCCGCGAGAAATAGGCGAGCAGCCCGTCGCATTCCTCATCTGAAAAGCCCTGGAGCATATTCATATCGGCGGAATGAAACAGCGCCCACGCCTCGCCGACGAGCGTTTTGCCCGCCTCGGTGAGCCGGACGATGGACACCCGCGCGTCGCGCGTATCATCGGTGCGATAGACGGTACCCGCGCGCTCCATGCGCTTGAGCGTGCCGGAGATGGTCGCGGCGGTGACATGCGTGTGCTCCGCGAGCTCGCGCTGGGTCAGTTCCCCGTGGTGCTTGAGCTGCGCGAGGATCGGCACTTGCCCGGGACCGACGCCCATGCGCTCGAGCAGCATTTCGCTTAACTGAAACCTGCGCCGCCACACCCTGCCCAGCCATCGCCCGACCTCATCGCGGGAATCGCGCACGATCTCGTCACTCATACAAATCAGCTCCTTTGATCGATTATAATCGTATGGCAGCAAAATTTCAAGTGGGCAGCCGGAAATATCTGCAAGGAATGCCAAGATTTACGCAGATTTGGCATTTATAAGGGAAATATTTCGTCATTCTTCGGCGATGTCGCGCAGTTTGCGCTCCACCGCGCGGGCGCGCACCTCCACGGCGTCCAATTCCTTTTCCAACAGCTGCGCGCGCTGTTTCGCACGCTCTATGGTGTCGGCGTACTTGCCGAACTCGCTTTTCACCCCGCGCAAAAGCGCCATGACCTCCGCGCCCTTCTTCTCGAGCGCCGCGCCGCGAAAGCCCATGCGCAAACTGGCAAGCAGCGCGGCGAATGTGCCAGGCCCCGCGATCAAGACGCGGAAATCGTGCTGCAGCCGCTCCACGAGCCCGCGCCGGCGCGAGACCTCGGCATACAAGCTCTCGGCGGGCAGAAACATCACGGCGTAATCGACGGTGTGCGGCGGGCGTATGTATTTTGTCGAGATGCGCTTGCCCTCCTCGAGCACCCGCTTCTCAAACGCTGCGCCCGCGGCGGCGGAATCGTCGATCCGGAGGTAGTCCTCAGTGGGGAATTTGGAATCGACGGCGATCATCGTCGTCTCCCCCGCTGCGTCGGGCAGCAGGATCGCGAACTCCACGCGCTCGCTCGAACCGGGCTCGACGGCGGCGTTTTCTAGGTATTGACCGGGCGCGAGCGCGTCCTCGATGAGCGCGCGCAGCTGCACCTCGCCCCAAGCGCCACGGGCGCGCGCGTTTGTGAGCACCTTTTTGAGATCGCCCACATCGGAGGCGAGTCCCCGCATCTCGCCCAATCCTTTATCTACGCGCGCGAGCTGGTCGTTGACCGTGCGGAAGGATTCGCCCAGCCGCGCGTCGAGCTTGCCGGTGACGATCTCGCGGAGCTGGTCGAGCTTTCGGTCGTTCGAGTCGCGCATGGCGTCCATGCGCTCGTCCATCGCGCCGCGCAGACGATCCTGCCTGGATTCAAAGGATTCGGTTAAATCCGAGACGACGCGCGAAGAGAGATCGAGCGAGCGGCTGATGCGGTCGAGCTGCCCGTCGAGCGCGCGCCTGCGGGATGCCGAGAGGACGAGGGCGACGATGAGCGCGGTCAAAAGCGCCGCGGCGAGCGCGACGGCGAGGGCGATGGCTAGGGTATCTGACATATCATTCCTCCGTATGAATTTGGATGAGCGCTTCGGCGCAGCGGATGCCGTCCACCGCCGCAGAGAGGATGCCCCCGGCGTGCCCCGCGCCCTCCCCGCAGGGGTAGAGCCCGCGGGTGGCGGACATGCGGCGCGCGTCGCGCTCGATGCGAATGGGCGAGGACGAGCGCGTTTCGACGCCCGTCAACACAGCGTCGGGGGCGGCGAACCCGCGGATGCGCCGATCAAAGATCGGCAGCGCGCTTTTCAGCGCGTCGGTCGCGAAGGCGGGCAGGCAGTCGTCCAGCCGCGCCCAGGCGACGCCCGGACGGTAGGTGGGCGAAACGCCGCCCGCGCCGGTTGATGGTTGATTGTTTATAAAATCGCCGACGAGCTGCGCGGGCGCGCGGTAGTCCGAACCGCCGAGCGCGAACGCCGCGCGCTCCCACGCGCGCTGGAAGCGCACGCCAGCGAGGGGATCGTCCGCGCCAAAATCCGACGGATCGACGGAAACGAGCAGCGCGGAATTCGCGTTTTCGCCGTCGCGCGCATGGCGGCTCATGCCGTTGGTGACGACGCCGCCCGCCTCCGAGGAGGAGGCGACCACATAGCCGCCCGGGCACATGCAGAAGCTGTACACGCTGCGCCCGCCGGGCAGATGCGCCGCCAGCTTGTACTCCGCCGCACCGAGCGCGGGGTGTCCGGCAGATGCGCCGTACTGGGAAACATCGATCATGCGCTGGCTGTGCTCGATGCGAACGCCGATGGAGAAGGGTTTTGGGCGCATCACAACGCCCAGTCGGTGGAGCATCTCAAAGGTATCGCGCGCGCTGTGACCGATGGCGAGCAGGATGTCGCGCGTATCGATCTCGCGCAGAACGCCGTTTTCGACGACGCGCGCGCCGATCACGCGCCCGGATTCGACGCAAATCTCCTGAAGCCGGCAGTTGAAATGAACCTCGCCGCCGTGCGCGACGATCTGCTCGCGCAGGTTTTTGACGACCGCGCGCAGCCGATCCGTCCCGATGTGCGGTTTCGCGGCGTAGAGGATCTCCTCCGGCGCGCCCGCTTCAAAAAACGCGCGCAAAACGTCCCGGCAGCGCGCGTCCTTGATGCCCGTGGTGAGCTTGCCGTCCGAGAATGCGCCCGCGCCGCCCTCGCCGAACTGCACGTTGCTATCGATATCGAGCGCGCTCGATTTCCAGAACGCCGCCACGTCCCGCGCGCGCGCGTCCACGGGCTTTCCGCGCTCGATCACGATCGGGCGATACCCGCGCATCGCGAGCGTGCGCGCGGCGAATAGCCCTGCGGGACCGAGCCCGACGACGAGCGGGCGGTGCGAGAGCGCGCGCGTTGCGGGCGCGGGGCGCGGCGGCTCGGGTGCGATCAAACGCGCGTTTTGCGGCAGCGCGGACGGCGCATGTTTGACCGTCACATCGAGCGTGAATGAAAAGTGGACGTCGGATTTGCTGCGCGCATCGACGGATTTTTTGGCGATTTGTACCAGAAGAATGTCCGATGCGGGGATGCGAAGCGCGCGCGCCGCATATTCCGGCAGGCGCGCGCTGTCCCAATCGAGCGGGAGTTTGAGTTGACTGACGCGGATGATCATATCATTCGTACCTTTAACATCGCATGCGCCGCGGCGAGCGCGGATGCCCACGCCCAGCCGAGGTTGTAGCCGCCGCAATCGCCGTCCACATCGCAGACCTCGCCCGCAACATACAGCCCGGGGCGCTTGCGCGATTCGAGCGTCGATGGGTGAAATTCACGCATGTCCGCGCCGCCGGCGGTCGTCTGCGCGCTCTCAAAGCCGCAAACGCCGATAACGGGCAGCCGGAACGCGCGGAGCGCGCCTTCGAGCGCGTTGATCTCAATCGGTGAGAGCGTGCCCGCAGGGCACGCAAGATCGGCGATGCCCGCCATGCGCGCGATTGCCCAGCCCACGCGGCGCGAAACAACGCCGTTGAGGAAATCCTCGAGCGGGCGGTTCGGGAGCATGCGCGCGCGGTTTTCAATCATCGCATGCTGCGCATCCGGCGCAAAATCAATCGAAACGACGGGCTTTTTGGCGGCATGCACCGCGCGGGCTAGCTGCATGGCGCAGATGCCCGACAGCCCGTATTCGGTAAACAGCGCCTCGCCCCGCTCCGTTTGCACGGGCGAATTACCGTCATATAATGTGATTACGCAGCGGGCGCGCTGTCCCTTCAGCCCGCGGATCGGCTCGGTATGCGTTTTGAGCGGCGCGATGACGGGCAGAAGCGGCGTCACATCATGCCCGAGGGCGCGCAGGAGCGCATATCCCTCCACGCATCCGCCGAGCTTGGGTGCGGCGCGCCCGCCGGAGGCGATGAGCAGCTTCTCGCACGCCTGCTCCCTGCCGTCGCGCGCGCGGACGAGGTAGCCGCCTTGCGTGTTTTCGATCTGCATGGCGTCGAACCCCGTCAACTCTACGCCGCCCGCTTCGCGCAGCGTGAGCCGCAGCGCGTCGAGCACGGACGAGGCGAGGTTGCTCGCGGGGTAGCCGCGCCCCTCGGCATCGGCATATACGGGCACGCCCATGTCCTCAAACGCGCGGATGATGCGCGCCGGTGGGTACGCCGCGAGGATCGGGGACGCAAAATCGCGCGCGCCGTGATAGCGCGCCGGTTCAGCGCGCAGATTGATCAGATTACAGCGACCGCCGCCGGTGGCGAGCAGTTTTTTGCCCACGCGCGGCTGGCGTTCCAGCACGAAAACCTTCGCGCCGCCGCGCGCGAGCGCGCATGCCGCGAAAAGCCCGGCAGCGCCGCCGCCGACGATTGCGCATTGCATCAGAGCACGATCCCCAGTTCATTGATGAGCGATTTGCCGCCGAGCAGCGCCGCGGCGTGCAGCGCGCGGGAGCAGGAGGTATAGAGCCTGCGCCGCTCCTCGTCGGTCAGTTCGCAATCGGGCCAGACGACGATCGCGGCGTCAAACTCCATCCCCTTCATGAGGTGATAGCAGCCCACGACCGTATCCCCCGCCTCATAGCCCGCGTCGTCCTCGCCATCGAGCCGGTAGACATTGTCGAGCATCGCGGAAAGCGCGTTCGCCTGCGCGGGGGTGCGCGTGATGACGGCGATCGAGCGAAGCCCGGCGGCGCGGAAGCGCGCAAGCGTCTCTTTCAGCAAATCGTCCGTATACGGCGCGACGAGGGGCATTTCGCCCTCGCGCCCAAACGGGATCAGCCGCTCGCCGCCGGGCAGCAGCGCGTTGCACAACCGGGCGATGGGCATGGTGGATCGATAGCATTTGGTGAGCTCGAATACCTTCGCGTCGGGCTCGCCAAAGCACGCGCCCCATGTGCCGGGGTCGCATTCGCCCATCTCGGGGCAGGTGCGCTGCATGGGGTCGCCAAGCAAAGTGACCTTCGCGCGCGGGAAGTACGCGCCAAGCATGCGAAGCGCGGTGTCCGAATAATCCTGCGCCTCATCGATGAGCAGGTGGTGGATCGATTTATCGGGCTGCACGAAGCCCAATTTGACGAGCATATACGCCGCGGCGACCGCATCCTCCCACCAGACGATGCCCGCCTGCATGTTGTCGCGCAGCGCTTCTTTGATCTGCACGGGCGCGGAGCGCAGCGCGTGTTTCATGAGCGCGTCGCCCTTGACATCGAGCATCGCCCGCAGTTGCAGGCGGATCGGCTGCAGGCGCTGCGAAACCGCCATGCGGCACACGAACCGCAGTTCGCGCCCGTTGTATTTGCCCGCGTACTTTTTCTCGTACTGCTGATACATCGCCTTTTCCCAGCTCTCAAAGCGCGTGTCGAGCGTCGCGCCGACGCGGATGAGCCGCTGCGCGGGGGTGAGGAGCTTGAACTCGTCCTTATACATGCGCCGCAGCTCTTCGCGGCGGATCATCAGTTTGCCCTCGAGCCAGACGTTGGCAAAATCAGGACCAAAGACGGTGAAGGTTTCGATGTAGCGGTCGAGCTCCTCCTGGAACTGCGCGCTCGTTTTATAGGCGACGGATTTTCGGCGCAGCTCGCCGCCCTCGTCGAGCAGCCGCGTGAGCTGCTCCAGCGGCGTTTCAACCTTTTTGCCGAGGATGCCCGAGACGATCTCCGGCAGGGTGCGCGCCTTGATGTTCTCCTCGCCCAGCTCGGGGAGCACGGAGGAGATGTATTCCGAGAACACATTGGAGGGCGAGAGGATCTGCACGCGGCTCGCCTCAAGCACATCGCGCTGACGGTACATGATATAGGCGGCGCGGTGCATGGCGACGGAGGTCTTGCCCGAGCCGGCGGCGCCGACCACGCTCATGATCTTGTCCGCGTCCGCGCGGATCGCGGCGTTCTGCTCCGCCTGGATGGTGGAGACGATTTGGCGCATTTGCCCGCTTGTCGCGCCGGAGAGGATGTCGAGCAGCAGCTCATCGTCGATGTTGAACTGGGTATCGACATAGTATAAAAGTTTCCCGTCCTCCATTTTATACTGGCGTTTGAGCGTCATCTCGCCGCGGATGATGCCCGAGGGGCTGCGGTACTCGACCGCGCCGGGCATGGCGTCATAATACAGGCTGCAAACAGGCGCGCGCCAATCGTGCACCATGATCTCGCCCTTTTCATTTTTCAGGCTGTATAGCCCGATGACGATTTTTTCAAGCGCGGTTTCGCCTTCCTCGATAAAATCGATGCGCGCGAAAAACGGGCTCATCAGCATGCGGCGGTAGCGCGCAGCTTGGCTGTCGGTGAACGTTTTTCTGACGGCGAAGCGGTCGATCTCCGCGGAAAGCTGCTCGATATCATAGGGAGACAGCGCGGTCGGGCGCATGCGCAAATCCTCCCACGCATCGGCGATGATCGCGCGGATGGACTCACTGTGGCTGCCCGAGGTGAGGTCGGACTGCTGGATCACCGCAAGGAGAAGCTCCTGCACCTTCGCAGTATACTCCTGTTCCGCGCGCAGATCGACAAGTTGTTTCATGGACAATCTATCTCCCTCCGATCCATCATGGAAAAGCCATATGGCTGGTTCGTGTTGTTTGAAAACCCGACGATCGGTCGGGCGCGAAAAACATGGGTTTGCCTTTGTCAATTATACCACAGCGCGAACCCAAAGGAAAGTGCGCGCCGTGGTTTCCGGCAGGTCTATGTCATTATACTCGCTGATCGGCTCTGATTTTACGCACCCTCGCGCTGCCATTTTGCGTATAATTCGGCGATCACGCGCTCGATCGGTGCGCGGGCGATCTCCGCGTCCTGCACAACGCCCGCCTGCGCGAGCGCGGCAAACAGCGCGGGCACGGTCAGTTCCATGGCGTTGTACTCGTATTCGCATAGATCGCCTGTGCGCGAGATGAGGCGCGCGCCGCGGATGACGGGCGTTTTTCCCAGAACCTGCGCGCGCAGGATGCGGCGGTCGCCCGTCTGGCGCATGAGCTGCTGGTGGTCGCCGTCGAAGGCGAGGCGCCCTTTGTGGATGAGGATGAGCCGTTTTGCCATCTCAGTCAAATCGTCCATATCGTGGGAGGTGACGAGGATCGTCACGCCGCGCTCGGCGTTGATGAATTTGAGAAATTCGATCATCTGGCGCTTGGCGAGCACATCCAGCCCCAAGGTCGGCTCGTCGAGCAGGATCAGCTCCGGTGAATGTAAAAGCATCAGCGCGAGGTTCGCCTTCATGCGCTGCCCAAGCGAGAGCTCGCGCGCAAAGCTGTTCCAGAATTCATGTAGCCCCAGAAGCTCCTTGAGCATATCGAGCGTTTCGCGGTACATTTTATCCGGGATGTCCCACACCACGCGCTTCCACTCGAACGAGGCGCGCACGGGGTGATCCCACCACAACTCGCTGCGGTTGCCAAATAGCACGCCCGTTCGGCGCATCAGCGGGATGCGGTGCGCAGACGGCTCCATGCCGAGCGCGGACACCTCGCCCGCCTGCGGCTTGAGCATGCCCGAGAGCAGCTTGAAGGTGGTGGATTTGCCCGCGCCGTTCGGTCCGGCGTAGGCGCAGAATTCGCCCCTTTTCAATTGAAATGAGACTTCGTTGAGCGCGTAGACGCGCACATGCTCGCGCCGAAACAGCGAGACGGGGCGCTTTTGGTCGAAGTATTTGACGACGTTTCGCATGTCAATTGCGGTGTCCGATGTCGCGGTAGCGGTTGCAGCTGTTTTTCGCATAATGGGAAAGTCCTTTCTTGAAGCAGTAGGTCGCAAGGGTGACAAACGCCGCGGCGACCGCGACGGGGTGCGCGTAGTGCGCGGGCTGTTCGAGCTTTCCAAGCAGCGCGAGCGCGGGGACATACGCCATCAGCCCCACGGGGAGCACCGTCGTAAGCGCGGTGAGCGCCCAAGCGGGAAGCCCGGCGAGCGGGTATTTGCCGACAAGATCCATGATCTCCTGCATCTTCGCGGAGATTTCCTCGCAGGCGACGGGCTTGTAGAACGCCGCCGCGCCGTAGAGGTAGTTCTGCCCCAGTTTGATGGCGGCGTGGCAGCTGATGTAGAGGACAAGCGCCAAAAACCAGCCGGGCGACGGCGCGATATGAAGCCGCGCGCAGGCGATGGCTGTGAGGAGGATGCCGATCAAAAAGCCGCTCGAACCGGAGACGGGCATGAAGCCCTCCGCCATCAGCTGCATCCACAAAGGGCGCGGCTGGATGAGCATGTGATCGAACTGCCCGCGCGCCGCGCGGCGGCTGATCACCTGCACATTGAAGCCGCCAAACAGCATGTAGGTGAACCCGCCGGCGAGCTGGTAAAAGCCGAGCATGAACAGCACCTCGTCCGCCGTGAGCCCGCCCACGCCGCCGAAGCGCACGGCGAGCAAGAGAATGCCCGCGACGGAGGCGATGTTGGATACGATTTCGGAGGCGATCACGACGATGCAGATCACTTTATCCTGCACAAACCATTGAGCATCCATCCCGGCGTACAGCCGGTACAGCCGAAACAGCGCGCGGAGATCAGCCGCCATAGGACACCATCCTCTCCCTCGATTTTCCAAACAGCCAGATGGCGAGCGGCCAGAGCGCGAGGTTCCAAAAAACCTGCGCGGGCAGTATCAGCATGGCGTCGCCAAGCCCCGCGTACAGCGCAAGCGGCGCGCCTGCGAGCGTGCCCAGCGGCGTGAGCGCGAGATACTTGCCCATGCCCCAGGGCAGCGCGGCAAACGGGATGAGCGAACCGGTGAACAGCGCGGTGAGCGACATGCGCAGTATGATCACGGGCCAGGTGAGGCTGCGAAGCCGTATCATCAGGCAGGTGAACAGGAAATCCACCGCGAAGCCCTCGGATACGGCGAGGATCAGCGCGGGGAGAAACCATGCGCTTTGGGGCGTCATGTCCACGCCGCAGAGGATCGCAAGCGCGAGCGCGGGCAGAGACAGCAATAGAAGATGCGTCGCCCAGCCGCCGATGGTGTGCGCGGCGAGCTGCCCGAAGATGGACGCGGGACGCTGGTACATGGAGAGCATCGAGCCGTCGTGCAGCCAGTTGGACGCGGGCGTTTGAACATCGAGCATGGGCTGGAGCATGGTCGAGAGCACGGTGTAGACGTAAAGCTGGTTGAGCGTGAGCCCCTCCATGTCCGCGCCCTGGAGGTATAGCGCGCGCCAGATCATAATCAGCGCGCCCATCGCCAACGCGCGCAGCAAATACTGTCCCGCGAGCTCCGCAAAGCCGAAGTAGCTGCGCTCGATCAGGCAGAGTTTTGCGGTCGCAAGGGATCGTTTCATAGGGAAAAACACCTCGGTTTCATCGATTGTAGGCAGAAAAAATGCGGCATACCGCCGCTTTCCCCTCGCGCGTGGGCGCAAAAAAGCGGCGACCCTCATCAGGTCGCCGCATGAAAAACGATACTGTATCAGCGCGCGAAACCGGAAAAGGGCATAGCTATCCCGTATTCACGCGCGGTGAAACCAAAAATAGCGCGGATGCAGCTGACAAGATGTCTGAGAATCTCGCTCAAGCAATCCCGCCCCCTTTCGATGATGACAGATTATAGCATGCTGAATGCGCCATGTCAAGGCGTTGACCAAGGGTGGAAAAACTCCTCAAAGCGCACGGGCACGAGATCGCCCTCGGCAACGTCGATCAATTCGCGCACGAGCGCGTCCTCATCCATATTTTTCACAATAAGGGTGAGCGTGACGACATCGGCGAAGGTTTTGTCCTCGACGACGGCGGGCGCGGACGCGAGGTAGCGCTCGATTCGTCCGAGCAGGGGGTATTTGACGTCCATCAAATAGCGCGCGGTGGGGTGCATCTCCCCCACGCCCGCTGCGTCGATCGCCGCCGCCGCGCCCTTCGAGTACGCGCGCACGAGCCCGCCCGCGCCGAGCAGCACCCCGCCGAAGTAGCGGGTGACCACGAGCGCGCAGTTGGTGACCGCGCGCGCCTTCATCACCTCGATGATGGGCAGCCCCGCCGTTCCGCCCGGCTCGCCGTCGTCCGAATAGCGCATGATGCCCATATTCGCGCCGATGATGTAGGCGTAGCAGTTGTGCGATGCGTCCTTGTGCGCGGCGCGGGTTTCGGAGAGGAACGCGAGCGCGTCCTCCTCCGTCTCGCACGGGCAGGCGTGCCCGATGAAGCGCGATTTATTGACGATGAACTCGTCCTGCGCGCGCTTAAAAAGCGTTCGGTACGGCTTCACAGCGTGATATCCGGTTTCGTCATGCCGCCGGGGTGCGCGATGTCCCACGTCAGCGCGGTGATCGTCGCCCAGCCCTTTCTGCAGAGGATGGCGTCGCTCTCCGGGTCGGTGATCGGCACATTCTCCCCGTCAACGAGCCAGTAGTAGTCAAAATCATAGGGCGCGCGGCGTTTTTCGTACTTCGCCTCGCCCAGAAACACCGGCGCGAGCTTGGCGCGGGTGACGCCCTTGATCTCGTCATACGGCAGCGCTGGGACGTTCAAATTGTACACCGCGCCCATGGGCAGCGGGTGATCGACCGCCCAATCGAGCAGTTTGAGCGTGATCTTCGCGGCGGCTGTATAGTCGTTGGAGGTGAAGCTGTCGAGCGAGGTGGCGATCGCGGGGCAGCCGCACATCGCCGCCTCCATCGCCGCGCCGACGGTGCCCGAGTAGACGCACGCGCCGCCGATGTTCGCGCCGCGGTTGATGCCGGAGATCGTCATATCGACCTGATAATCGAGCAGAAACAGCCCGAGCCGCGCGCAGTCCGCGGGCGTGCCGTCAATCGCATAGCCCTTGACGCCGCCCTCCTCGAACGCATGGGTTTTGAGCGGGCTTGTGATCGTAAACGCGTGGCTGGAAGCGCTGCGCTCGCGGTCGGGGGCGCACACGGTGACATCGTGTCCGCAGTCGGTCAGCGCGCGCGCCATGGCACGGATGCCCGGCGCGCGGTAGCCGTCGTCATTTACCAGCATGATTCTCATATTACACCTTCAATACGAACCGATGGTAGGTCTTTTTGCCGCGGCGAACGAGGATGCCCTCGCCGGCGAGCATCTCCTTGGTGACGATGAAATCGGGGTCTTCGATCTTCTGATCGTCGATGGACACGCCGCCCTGCGCGATTACCTTGCGCGCCTCGCCGTTTGACTTGCACATGCCGCACTTGGCGAGGATGGCGATCAGCCGCCCGTCCTGCGCGAGCTCCTCGGCGGTGTACTCGGTCGTGGGCACGCTGCCGCCCATGCCCGCGTCGCCAAACAGCGCCTCGGACGCGCGGCGCGCGTTCTCGGCCTCCTCCGCGCCGTGGATGAGCTTTGTCACCTCGAAGGCGAGCACGCGCTTTGCCTCGTTGATCTTGCTGCCCTCGAGCGCGCCGAGCGCGCGCACCTCGTCCATGGGCAGGAAGGTGAGCAGCGCGAGCGATTTTTCGACATCGGCGTCGGCGATGTTGCGCCAGTACTGGTAGAACTCGTAGGGCGTCGTTTTGTTCGGATCGAGCCAGAGCGCGCCCTTCGCGGTTTTGCCCATCTTATCGCCCTCGGAGTTGAGGAGCAGCTGGAAGGTGAGCGCGAACGCCTCTTTCCCGTCCTTGCGGCGGATGAGGTCCGCGCCGGCGAGCATGTTCGACCACTGGTCGTCGCCGCCGGTTTGCAGCGTGCAGCCGTGGCGGTGGTAGAGCTCGAGAAAGTCGTATGCCTGCATGATCATATAGTTAAACTCGAGGAAGGTCAGCCCCTTCTCGTAGCGCTGCTTGTAGCAATCGGCGGTGAGCATGCGGTTGACGGAGAAATGCGCGCCGATTTCGCGCAAGAATTCGATGTAGTTGAGGTGGCGCAGCCAATCGCCGTTATCGACGATGATCGCGCCGTTTTCCCTCTCCGGGTCAAAATCGAGAAACAGCGCCATTTGCTCTTTGATGGCGGCGACGTTCTGGTCGATCTGCTCGACGGTCATCATCTTGCGCAAATCCGTCCTGCCCGAGGGATCGCCCACCATCGCGGTGCCGCCGCCCATCAGCGCAATGGGCTTGTGCCCCGCGCGCTGCAGGTGCGCCATCGCCATAATCGGGATGTAGTGCCCGATGTGCAGGCTGTCCGCGGTCGGATCAAAGCCGTTGTAGAAGGTGACCATGCCCGCGTCGAACGCCTGATAGAGGTCGTCCTCGAAGGTGACCTGCTTGAGAAACCCGCGCTCCTTGAGCTGATCCAAAATGTGCATCTATATTCCCTCCTTGATTCGGATGTCGAACGCTCATTTCCTTCGATTGAGCCGCAATATTTTCGCAGTCAATCTGTAACGAGCTTTATATCTTGCGGCGTGCGGGGCGGAAATGAACGTTCGCCGCCCTCACCCCTCCTTGATTGCGTCCGCGAGCGCCGCCATGCCGATTTCGATCTGCGGCACCTCCGCGTTTGAGAAGTTCAGGCGCAGCGTGTTGTCGTGACCGCCCGCGTGGTAGAAGAATGTGCCGGGCACGAACGCCACGTTTTTCTCAATCGCCCGGGTGAGCAGCGCGCGCGCGCTCATCTCCGCCGGGAGCTGCGCCCAGACAAACAGCCCGCCCTCGGGCGTGGTGTGCGTCGTGCCCGCGGGGAAGCCGTCCAGCGCGCGCAGCATGGCGTCCAGCTGCGTTTTATAGCTCTCGCAGATGCGCGCGATGTGCGGTTTCAACAGCCCGCGGCGGATGTACGCATCGACAATCGCTTGGTTTAATAGCGGCGAGTGGACATCGGCGGACTGTTTGCCGATGATCATCTTTCGCAAGAGCATCTCATTTGAAACCACCGCTGCGCCGACGCGCATCCCGGGCGAGATGAGCTTGGAATAGCTCGAAAGGTACACCACCCAGCCGTTTTCATCGTAGGATTTGATAGCGGGCAGCGGATCGCCCGCGTAGCGCAGATCGCGGTACGGGTCGTCCTCTGCGAGGATCACGCCGTAGCGGTTCGCGAGCTCCGCGAGTTTCGGGCGGCGATCGCGCGAGAGGGTGATGCCCGTCGGGTTCTGGAAGGTGGGGATGATGTACATCATTTTCGGGGCGTGGCGCTTGATCAGCTCTTCCGCCGCCTCGGGGATCACGCCGTTTTCGTCGGTGGGGATGGAGACGATGTTCGCGCGGTAGACGCGCATCGCCTGCAGCGCGCCCAGAAAGGTGGGGCTCTCGACGAGGATGGTGTCGCCGGGGTTGATGACGGCTTTGAGCAGAAGGTCAAACGCCTGCGTCGAGCCCTGCGCGGGCAGTACCTCGTCCGCCGCGGCGCTGACGCCGCAAGTTTTCAGAAACTCCGCCGTGGATTCGCGCAGCGAGTAAAGCCCTTCCGTGCCACCGTATTGCAAAAGCTTCGTGCCGTGCTCGGCGAGCATGTCGCGCGCGACCTCGCCCACCACATCCGGCTCGAGCGCGGAATCCGAGGGGTTGCCGCCCGCAAACGAGATCATGCCGGGCTTTGCCATCAGCTTGAACACATCGCGGATGGCGCTGCCGGTGATCGGCTTCATATGCTCCGCGATGATGGCGTCGGTCATCCTCATATCAGTACCTCCATATAAAAATAGCGCCTTCCCGTTGGGGGAAGGCGAAACATATCCCGCTGTACCACTTCCGTTCGCCGCGCGTGCGGCATCGAAGCGCGGTATCGGGCGCACCCGGAACAGGCTACTGCCGTTTCGCCCGCTCGACTCCGGAATGTATTCGCAAGGCGCGCTTCGACCCCCTCGCACCGTCCGGGGGCTCTCTTGACCCGCGTTTGCCCGCTACTTCTTCCCCTCATCGTCATTTTCGTAAATATACCATGGAATCGGAGGGTTGTCAAGTGAAGAATCCGCGCGCCGCGGACGCAGACAGGGCATGAAAAAGCCGCCCGCGCATTCGGACGGCAAGACATAAGTATTTCTCAGGCGCGACAGCGCCCTCTTCGTGTACATGTATATGATACCACAAACCGGGCGCGTGAAAACAGAGGACTTGTGTTATACGAATGGAAAATATGAATCATCGAGCCACTCGCTGATGCGCGCGGCGACCGCCTCGGCGGAGCGCCCCGTTTCGCACGTTCCGAAAAAATCGAGGATGGCGCGCGCGTTTTCCGGCGCGCGTTCGAGGTGTTCAAAGTGCGCATACAGTTCGTCCTCGGTGCGCGCGACGAAAAACGGGGAGGTCTCGATATCGAAATACAAATCGCGCTCGAAGTTCTGCGCCGCGTGCCAGAGGATCACGGGGCGTCCGAGCAGCGGGAAATCACCCGCGCAGGAGGAATAATCGGTGATGAGCAGATCCGCCGCCATCAGAAGATCGGACATCTCCGGGTATTGCGAGCGGTCGATCATCGCGCCGGCGACGCGGGTGTTCTCCCCGTGCGCGCGGGCGACGCACAGCCAGTCCTCGCCGGTGATCTCATGCAGTTTGGAAACGGCGCGCGCGATGTCCAAATTCGGGGTGTACGCGCCGCCGCGCATCGAATCGCGGAAGGTGGGCGCGTAGAGCAGTATTTTTTTGTCAAGCAGCAGATCGGTCTTTTTGCGTGCGGCAAACGTATCTGCTGCGTTGAGCAGCGCGTCGTTTCGCGGGAGTCCGACTTTGAGCACCTCGCCGCGGTAGCGAAACGCGGTGCGGTACATCGATTCGCCAAAATCCGAGCCCGCGACGGCGAGGTCGATCCGCTCCCCGTCGGGGAAACCGCCGTCTGGGTCTTTGTCATAGAGCACGCGCTTAAAACCGCGATCGCCGTGCCAGGTTTGCACATACTTCTGCCCCTTGAATTTCGGTTGAAAAAAAGGGCGGTTGAAGTTGTCCACGACGACGCGCGCGGTGGACAGTTCATACAGCCATTTCGGCGAATGCGGCGGCACGCGGCGCACCCAATCGGGCGCATCCGCCCCGCCGCGCAGTTGGAACACGATGTCCGCGTCCGGGCGCAGCCGATGGAGCGCCTTGGCAATGGCGCGCGGGCTGTCGGAGAACGCCGCGCCCTTGAAGCTCGAAAACGCGACCTTTTTGGGGGACAGCCCCCGCGCCGCGTTCGCCGCGCGCATATACGCCGCAAGCGCCGCGCGCAGAGGGCTTTTTGTCATCAGTATCCCTGCCTTACCGAGTAGTTGGGCGCTTCCTTTGTGATGTTGATGTCGTGCGGATGGCTCTCGATCAGCCCCGCGCCCGTGATGCGGATGAATTCGCCGTGCGCGCGCAAGTGCTCGATGTTCGGCGCGCCGCAGTAGCCCATCGCGGAGCGCAGCCCGCCCACGAGCTGGTACACGGTATCGGCGAGCACGCCCTTGTAGGGCACGCGCCCCTCGACGCCCTCGGGCACGAGCTTTTTCTGATCCTCCTGGAAATAGCGGTCTTTGCTGCCCTCCGCCATCGCCGCCATGGAACCCATGCCGCGATAGACCTTGAACGAGCGACCCTGATAGATCTCCATCGCGCCGGGGCTCTCCTCCGTGCCGGCAAAGAGGCTGCCGAGCATCACCGCGCGCGCGCCCGCGGCGATCGCCTTGGGGATGTCGCCGGAATACTTGATGCCGCCGTCGGCGATGACGGGTTTTCCGAATTTGTCGGCCTCCTCCGCGCAGTCCATGATCGCGGTGATCTGGGGAACGCCGATGCCGGAGACCACGCGGGTGGTGCAGATCGAGCCCGGGCCGATGCCGACCTTGATCACATCCGCGCCGGCGGAGATGAGGTCGCGCGTCGCGCCCGCCGTCGCCACATTGCCGGCGATGATCGAGATGTTCGGGTATTTTTCGCGCAGCTGCTCGACGACGCGGATCACGCCCTGCGAGTGCCCGTGCGCGGTATCGACGCCGAGCGCATCGACCTTTGCGGAGACGAGCGCGGCGGCGCGCTCCATGGTGTCCTTGGTCACGCCGACGGCGGCTGCGCAGAGCAAACGACCGCTCGTATCCTTTGCGGAGAAGGGGTATTTGCGCGCTTTTTGGATGTCTTTTATGGTGATCAGCCCGCGCAGCATGTAATGCTCATCCACGAGGGGCAGTTTTTCGATGCGATGTTTGGCGAGGATCGCCTTTGCGTCCTCGGGCGTTGTGCCGACCGGCGCGGTCACGAGGTTTTCCCACGTCATGACCTCTTTTATTTTTCTGGTAAAATTTGTTTCAAACCGCAGGTCGCGGTTGGTCAGTATGCCGACGAGTTTCCCGTTTTCGGTGATCGGTACGCCGGAGATGCGGTAGCGTTCCATGAGCGCCTGCGCGTCCGAGACAAGATGCTCGGGGGATAGGAAGAAGGGATCGGTGATGACGCCGTTTTCGGATCGTTTGACTTTGTCCACCTGCGCTGCCTGCGCCTCGATCGACATATTTTTGTGGATCACGCCCATGCCGCCCTCGCGCGCGATCGCAATCGCCAGCCGCGCATCGGTCACGGTGTCCATCGCCGCAGAAAGGATCGGGATGTTGAGCGCAATGCCCTTGCCGAGCTGGACGCTCGTGTCCGCCTCCTTGGGGAGCACGGCGCTTTTCTGCGGGACGAGCAGCACATCATCGAACGTGAGCCCCTCGCGTATTACAGCCATATAGAGAAGCCTCCTCCGCTTATTTTTGCGATTATAACAACAATCACGCCGGAAATCAAGCGCGATGAACGAATATCATGCAAATAATTGGTTATCGCGGTCACTGCTGCTGCTCGATGAGCACCTCCGAGGGCAGCTCGTCCCGCACGATGCGCGCGGGGCGGATGACCGCCGCGACGATCCAGATGATCAAAGCCAGAAGCAGGATCGCCGCGATGTAGGCGGCGCGCGCGAGCAATTTTGAAATCGCCCTGCCGGGCTTGATCGCGCCGGACGCCTCCGCCTCGAAGGTGCGGTACACCGCGCCCGCGTCGGGCACGGCGCTCGTCGCGGTAAGCTCGTCCAAGCACACCTCGGAAAGCCGCGCTTCGATGCCCGCGCGCGCGCCGGCGTTCATGCGCCGCTTCAAGCGGCGCTCAAAGCGCGTGAGCATGAGCTGCGCCTGCTTTTGCGGGATATTTAACACCCGCGCGATCTGCGCATGCCGCAAATCGCAGCCGTAGCGCAGCATGATCGCGCGGCGCATCTGGGCGTCCTCCTGCTCGATCGCGCGGCGCACCGTTTCGTCGGACGGGCGATCGAGCGCGCCGACGGCGAACGCATCCCAGGTGATCTCCCCCGCCGCGCCGTTTCCGTTGAGCGCGATGCGGCGCATATCGCTTTTCAGGCTATCGCGAAAGCCGCGCGCGCTGCGAAACCGGCGGCGGCTCAAAAAGCCTTCCAATATGGCGCGCTGCAGCGCGTACTCCGCGCGCTCATAATCGCCGCATATCGCGTGCGCCATGCCGAACAATTCGCGGTATACGGGCTTGACGCGCGCGAAGTAGAGCCTGAGTTCATCCATCCGTTCGTTCATTGTGCGTCCTTTCGGTTACAGTCTGGCGATCTGGTCGTTGATGGGCTTGATGCGCTCGTAAATCTGCGCGTAGAGCGGGTAATGGCGCTCATACGCATCGCGCCATTCGCGGTTGATGGGGTGCACCGAGCGCGCGCGCACCACGCTCGCCGCCTCCTCATATGTACGGAAGATGCCCACACCCACGCCGGCGGTGATCGCCGCGCCGAGCGAGGTCGTCTCCCCCGGCGACTGGTGGACGCGCGTTTTGATGCCGTAGATCGCCGCCAGCATGTCCGGCCAAAGCCCGCTGCGCGCGCCGCCGCCGGTGAGCATCATCGAGCGCATCGGCGCGCCGCACTCGTTCATCACCTCGGCGCAGCTGTTGAGCGCATAGGCGATGCCCTCGTACACCGCGCGCGCGATGTGACGGTTGTCGTGGTACAGCGTAAAGCCCATCAGGCAGCCGCGGGTGTTCGCGTCCCAATACGGGGTGCGCCAGCCCATGAGCGTCGGCAAGAACAGTACGCCCTCCGCGCCTGGTTGAATCTGGCGCGCGAGGTTCTCCACGCGCGAGATATCGGCGCTGCCGCTGCCCGCGCCCATGAGGTTTTGGATCGCCCAATCAAACGCCGCCGCGCCGCATTGCACGGTGCCGCAGACATGGCAGTCCTCGCCGTTCATGTCGATGTAGTTGAAAATGCGCTCTTTGTCGTCGAACACAGGCGCGTGCATGATCTGCGACACCCACGCGGTCGAGCCGATGTAGGTGTAGCCGCTGCCGGGGGCGTACACGCCCGCGCCGCGCGCGGTGCACGCGCCGTCGCCGCCGCCCATCGCAACGGGCGTGCCGGTGATCAGCCCCGTCTGGCGGTAGACCTCGCGCGTGATTTTGCCGCGCACGTCGTGCCCGGGCACGAGCTTTGGCATGGTATCCACATCGACGCCGATCTCGCGAAGCAGATCGCTCGCCCAGACGCGCCGCTTGATATCAAGGGCGATGGTGAGCGAGGCGTCGGAATAATCGGTGTAACCGAACCGCCCGGTGAGCTTGCCGTAGAGGTAATCCTTGGTGTTCAGCCACCAGCGCGTCTTCTGATAGACGTCGGGGCGGTGCTGTTTGATCCACAGAATTTTCGGCAGCGTGTAGTGGGGGTCGAGCCGGTTGCCGGTGAGCCGGTAGAATTCCGCGGGCGGTATGGCGCGCGAAATCTCCTCCACCTGCTTTTCGGTGCGGGTGTCGGAGTGTATGATATTGGGATGCAGCGCGTTGCCCTCCGAATCGACGGGGATGCAGCCGTTCATCGTGCCCGAGAGCCCGACGCAGGCGATCCGCTGCGGGCTCACCTGCTTGAGCAGTTCGCGAATGCCGGAAAACACCGCGCCCATGATGACGTCCGGATCCTGCTCGGACCAATTGGGGCGCGGATACTGCGTGGTGTAGGTTTTTTTTACGGAAGCAACGGCGTTGCCGCCGGTGTCAAATACGGTGCACTTCAGGCCCGTGGTGCCGGCGTCGCAGGTGATGATCAGATCCTTCTCGGTTTCCATGTCGCACTCCTCCATCATTCACGTCGTCGTTTTACAACCTCGCCCGCAGCCGCACCGACGACCGACAGCACCGCGCAGGCAAACACAGGTCCAGCCTCCGGCAGCCAGAAAAACGCGGCATAGTGCGCGACCACGCCCACCGCCGGCGGCGTGATCCACGCAAGGTAGTTGTTGAGCCCCTTGACCGTCGCGAGGTATGCGTTGATCGCGCCAAACGCGGGGAGCGCATACCACGAGAAGATTTCGTACATCGTAAGACTGAGCCAGAGCGTGTTGTATACGGCAAACGAAAGGGCGAACGCCGCCACCGCTTGAATCAACAGGATCGCGAGCCATTTGTGTTTCCGCACGCCGAACCCTCCCATAATCTTGACCCGAACCGGATGCCGCGGCGTAAAAAAACAGGCGCGGGGCATCCTCGGCAACTCCCATTATAGCATTGCCATCCGAAGCATGCAAACATCATTTTTTATCGGCATGTTTTGGAAAATGGGCGCGCGGTACGGCGGATTTCGCAGGCGGGAGGCGCAAATCCTGGAATATCAGGTTTACAAAATATGATAATATGGGAAAGAGATAATGCTTACAGTATAGTTTTGAGCCGATAAGTCAGTTTACATGAACGCGTGCACAAAGTATGATATTCTTACGGGTCTATTTGATCTTAATATTTTACCCCGGGGTGTTCGATATGGATTATGCGGCGCTCGGCAAACGAGTGAAAATGCAGCGAAAATTGTTGAACATGACGCAGGAAGAACTTGCTGAATCGGCAGGGATTTCCTGTTCATTCTTAGGGCACATTGAGCGCGGCACGCGCAAGATGAGCTTAGAGACGCTGGTGAAGATCGCCTCCTCGCTCAAATTATCCTGCGATATACTGCTTCAGGATTCCATCGATCAAGATATCCTGCGCGAAGCAAAGGGATTGAACGAGCGAAAAAAGCGCATCTTGAGCGAGATCGCAACCGTACTTCGCGAAAACGACATGTAGAAAGACCCTCCTTTGTTCGGGGAGGGTCTTTCGCCTTTGAATCAACCGGCTACATTGCGATGAGCTTTTTCGCCAGGTCTGCGGCGGAGGCGGCGTCCACGGAGTATCCGTCCGCGCCGATCTCGTCTGCGTACTCTTGGGTGATGGGCGCGCCGCCGATCATAATTTTCACCTTATCGCGCAGGCCCGCCTCGGTGATGGCGTCGATGATCTCCTTCATGGAGGTCATGGTGGTCGTCAGAAGCGCGGACATGCCGATGATCTGCGCGCCCTGGTTGGCGATGACATCGACGAACTGCTCTGCGCCAACATCCACGCCCATGTCGATCACCGTAAAGCCCGAGCCCTCGAGCATCATGCAGACGAGGTTTTTGCCGATGTCGTGCAGGTCGCCCTTGACTGTGCCGACTGCGACCGTGCCGAGCATCGGAATTTCCTGCTCGAGAAGCATGGGTTTGATGATCGCCATGCCGGCTTTCATTGCGCGCGCGGCGATCAGCACCTCGGGAACATAGACTTCGTTGTTCTTAAACAGCTCGCCAAGCTCCATCATGCCGACGACAAGACCGTTGTTGAGAATCTGGTCGGCGGTTGCGCCCTGTTCGATCGCTTCGGTCACGAGCTGCTTGACGATTTTTGCGCGCCCGCCCTTGACGGCGTCGGCAATCGCTCTCATATCTGCCATGTTGCATCCTCCTGTTGACAAGTCGATCAGATTATCACCATTTTATCAGATTCTCCGCATGAATTGCATAAACAAACTTGCATCTATTGGGAAAATCTTGCGGTTTTACGGGGCGGCGCGGCGGAAGCCCTTGGGCGTTTGCCCGGTGTAGCGCTTGAACACCTTGCCGAAATAGCCCGCGTCGTCGTAGCCCGCCTTCTCCGCGACGACGGAAATCGGCAGCCGCGTGTGCAGCAGGTAGTTCTTCGCAAGCTCCATGCGAACGCTAGTGACGTATTCGACAAACGTGACCCCGAGCTTTTCGCGAAAGAGGTGGCTGAGGTAGTAGGGGGAGATGTGCGCGTGGGCGGCGACCTCGTCCAGCGAGAGCCCGCGCACATGGTGCATGCGGATGTAGCTGAGCGCGTCGTTGAGTTGCGCCGAACCCGGCGCGTCCTGCGACTGGGAGACGGTGTCTAAAAACTGCTCGAGCATGCGAACGACCCACTTGCACAGCTCCTCGTAATCGTCCGCCTGCGAGAGCTCGGAGACGAAATCGTAGTTGAGCCCGAGCAGCGCCTCCATCTCCGCGCCTGTTTCGACCGCGGCGCGCGAGATCATCACCACAAGCTCGAGCACCCGCGCCTTCATCAGCTTCATGTTGCCCGGTGCGCGGTAAAAGATGTGCCCGAGCAGCTCATTGAGCAGCGCGCGCGCGCCGTTGCGGTCGCCGAAGCGCACGCGGTTGAGCATCTCGCGCTCGATGTGCATGGGGTAGGTGCGGAATTGATCGCGCTCCGCGCCGACGGCGGTCTTGCGCTCGCTGACCAGCTCGTTGATCCGCTTTTGCTGCTCGCTGAGCAGCCGCTTCATCTCGAGATCGTCCGCTTCGGGCGCGACGACGTCCAGGATCAGCGCCATGAGCGCGCGCGAGCGGGAGGCGTTGATTTCCGGGAGCCGCTCCCCCGCCTCGATCATTTTGATGCGGTCGATGTCGAGCCCGTGGAGCGACTGCGTCAACTCCTCGCGCGCCGCCGCGTCCCACGCCCACATGCGCGCGGGCATGAACGCCGCCGAGCCGTTGTACTTGCCGCCGGTGAGGATCGGCGCCGTGATGGCGATCGCGCCCATGGGGCAGCGCGCGATGTACGCCTCGCCCAAGTCGCTCGCCTCGCGCCCCGCGTCCGCGTGGAAGGTGCGGCAGCGCGATTCGCAGATTGCGCAGCTGCGTGCGATCTCGCAAAAGCCGTCGCCGGCGTCGGTCTTCATCAGCATCGCGCCCTCCACGTCGAAGAGCGCCGCGGCGATGCCGGTTGCGGCGCAGAGCATTTCCAGTTTTTCCAAATACCATTCGCGCTTGATCGGCATGGGGCGTTCCTTTCCTTCTATTTGTTGTCGATGGCGCAGGCAAACAGCGCGGGCGTTACATGGGGGTAGGTCAGGTTGTCCGGCAGCGCGGGAAAGGCGCGCGCCTCCCCCATCTCGCTTTCGGGCAATGCGCCGCGCCGCTTGATTTGCGCGACGAATACCATGCCGTTGGACGACGAAGTTTCGGTATAGCCGAAATAATCGCACAGCGGCGTCATGTCATATTCCAGCGCGCCGGACTCCTCGTAGAGTTCGCGCCGCGCGGCGTCGATGGGCGTTTCGTGCGGCTCGATGTGCCCGCCCTGCGTCTCCCACGTTAAGCGGTCGCGGCGGCGGCTCAACAGGATGAGGTCGCCCTCAAAGGAGAGGATCACCACATATCGGTACGTTTTCAGCGCGCCGAGGGGGTGGATGGCGCAGCTAAGCGACTGCGCATGGGCATCGCCCGAAACCTCTGTCATACATCCTCCAACAGCTTTTGTACCGCCGCGTTTTGCAGCTCGAGCCCGCGCTCCGTCAGCGAAAATTGCCCGCCGCGCAGCTGCGCGAAGCCCTGGTTGACGAGCGTGCGCGCGGCGCGCTCGTCCGGCAGCGCGGTCAGCGGGATGCCGCGCGTCATGCGCGTGCCGAGGAGCACCGTCTCCTCCACGGCGTCCTGCGGGGTGAGCAGCGATTCGTCCACGCGGCGCGCGCCCGCGAGGTATTCATCGAGCGAAGCCGGGTTTGCAAACCGCGCACCGCCGTAGAGCGAGTGCGCCGCGCAGCCGATGCCGATGTAATCCCCGCGCGTCCAATAATTGACATTGTGCGCGCATTCATATCCCGGGCGCGCGTAATTCGATATCTCATACCGCGCGTAGCCCGCGCCGGCAAGGCGGCGCGTGGCATGCCGCTGCATGCGCACGATCAAATCCTCGTCGAAAGGTTTCGCCCAGTTTGCGATGGGCGTGCCCGGCTCGACGATCAGGCTGTACGCCGAGAGGTGCTCGGGCGCGAGCGCGGCGGCGCAGTCGAGCGTATGCGCCCATTGCGCCATCGTCTGCCCGGGCAGCGCGTACATGAGATCAAGGCTGATGTTTTGAAAGCCCGCCGCGCGCGCGAGATCGAATGCGCGGCGCGCGTCCTCCGCCGTGTGCAGCCTGCCGATGCGCGCAAGCAGCGCGTCGTCAAACGCCTGCACGCCCATCGAAAGCCGATTGACGCCGCTATCCAAATACGCACACAATTTTTCACGCGTGAGCGTGCCGGGGTTTGCCTCGATGGTGAACTCCCCCGTGCGGACGCGGCGCGCGAGCGCGGCGATGTAGCGCGCGGGCACGACAGACGGCGTGCCACCGCCGATGAACACCGTGGAAAATGCGCCGCCGACCAAATCGATCCAGCCGGAAAGCTCCCGATCGAGCGTGGCAAAATACGCATCCCAGACATCCGCGCGACCGGGGTAGGACGCAAAATCGCAATACGCGCATTTGCCCAGACAAAACGGGATGTGGATGTAGAGGGCGGGGCGCATCAGTCCATCTTCAAAACGGACATGAACGCCTCGCTCGGGACATACACGCTGCCGACCTGGCGCATCCGCTTTTTGCCCTCTTTCTGCTTCTCGAGCAGCTTCTTTTTGCGGGAGATATCGCCGCCGTAGCACTTGGCGAGCACGTCTTTTCGGAGCGCCTTGACCGTCTCGCGCGCGATGATCTTGCCGCCGATCGCCGCTTGGATCGGGATTTCAAACATCTGGCGCGGGATGGCGTCCTTGAGCTTCTCGGCGATCGATCGCCCGCGCGGGTAGGCGCGGTCGCGGTGCACGATGATCGTCAAAGCGTCGCACATCTCGCCGTTGAGCAAAAGATCGAGCTTGACCAGATCGCTCTTGACATAGCCCTTGAGCTCGTAATCAAACGAAGCGTAGCCGCGGGTGCGGGATTTGAGGTTGTCGAAAAAATCGTAGATCACCTCGTTGAGCGGCATGTCGTAGGTGAGCAGCACGCGGTCGCCCTCGATGTATTTCATGTCGCGGAACGTGCCGCGCTTATCCTGACAGAGCTCCATGATCGCGCCGACATACTCCTGCGGAGTGATCACCTGCGCATCGACATAGGGCTCTTCCATAAACTCGATGTCGTTGACGGGCGGCAGGTTCGTGGGGTTGTCGATGAGCACCGTCTCGCCCCCGGTCTTGGTGACACGGTAGACGACGGACGGCGCGGTCGTCACGATATCGAGATCGAACTCGCGCTCGAGCCGCTCCTGGATGATCTCCATGTGCAACAGTCCCAAAAAGCCGCAGCGGTAGCCGTAGCCGAGCGCGACGGAGGTCTCCGGCTCGTAGCTGAGCGACGCGTCGTTTAGGCGCAGCCGCTCCAGCGCGTCCTTGAGCACGGCGTAGTCCGCGCCGTCTGCGGGGTAGATGCCGCAAAAGACCATGGGCAAAACCGGCTTGTAGCCCGGCAGCGGCTCTTTCGCGGGGCGCGCGACGTGGGTGATGGTGTCGCCCACGCGGATGTCGGCGATGTCCTTGATCGAAGCAGCGATGTAGCCGACCTCGCCCGCGCGCAGCTCGCCCGTCGCCTCGTAGCGACCGGGGAGCAGCGAGCCGACCTCTGTGACATCGAAGGTGCGTCCGCCCGCCATCATGCGAATTTCGTCGCCGACGCGCACCGCGCCCTCCTTGATGCGCACATAGGAGATCGCGCCGCGGTAGTTGTCGTAGATGGAATCAAAAATCAACGCGCGTAGCGGCGCGCTCGTATCGCCTTCCGGCGGCGGCACGCGCTCGACCACCTGCTCGAGCACCTCGCGTATGCCGATGCCCTGCTTGGCGGACACGAACGGGCTGTGTTCGGCGTCCAGCCCGATCTCGTCCTCGATCTCCTTTTTCACGACCTCGGGCTGCGCGCTCGGCAGATCGATTTTGTTGATCACCGGCAAAATTTCGAGGTTGTGATCGAGCGCGAGGTAGACGTTGGCAAGCGTCTGCGCCTCGATGCCCTGGCTTGCGTCCACCACGAGGATCGCGCCCTCGCACGCCGCAAGCGCGCGCGAGACCTCGTAGGAGAAATCGACGTGCCCGGGCGTGTCGATGAGATTGAGGTCGTAGACCGTGCCGTCCGCCGCCTGATACGGCATGCGCACCGCCTTGGATTTTATGGTAATACCGCGCTCGCGCTCGAGCTCCATGGAGTCGAGCACCTGCTCGGTCATATCGCGCTTGAGCATGACACCGGTCTCCTCGAGCAAGCGATCCGCAAGCGTCGATTTGCCGTGGTCGATGTGCGCGATGATACAAAAGTTCCGGATCTTTTTCTGATCGTATGCGGACACAGATTTACCCCCACGATAAAGTTCATTACCGCCTTATCATATCCGAAATACGCGCAAATTGCAAGCGCGGCGACGCGCTGCGGCAAATTGGCGGATGCGATCGGATTTGCCCGATAATTTACGGCAATTGACTGACGCGGGCTTGCGTACTATGGTATAATCAATGCAGCGCCCGCCGGACGGCGGGCAACCAAAGGCGTTAAGGAGAGATATGACATGCAGGTTCGTGAATTCCAGAGGCTCAAAGATCAGGTCGTCGTCGTCACCGGCGCGGCGCAGGGGCTGGGCGAGGCGCTCGCGCTTCGGCTGAGCGAGGAGGGCGCAAAGGTCGTTGTGGGCGATATGAACCTCGAGGGCGCGCAGCAAATCGCCGATCAGCTTCGCGAGGGGTTTGCGATGAAGCTGAATGTGTGCGATTACGACTCGTGCGAGGCGCTGATCGACGCCGCCGCCCAGAAATACGGGCGGGTGGACAAGGTCGTCGCCAACGCGGGGGTCGTGCGCTCCAACCCCATCGAGGACATGACGTACCGGGATTTCAGCTTCGTGGTGGATGTGAACCTGAACGGCTATTTCAACACCGCGAAGGCAGCGGTCGCACAATTTCGCAAGCAGGGCGGCGGCGGCGCGATTGTGCAGATCAACTCAAAGTCCGGCAAAAAGGGCTCGGCGAAAAACAGCGCCTACGCGGCGAGCAAGTTCGGCGGCATCGGGCTGACGCAGTCGCTCGCGCTGGAGCTGGCGGCGGAGAACATCCGCGTGAACGCGATCTGCCCGGGCAATCTGCTCGATTCCCCGCTGTGGGTCAATTCACTCTACGAGCAGTACGCGCGCAACCAGAACACCACGAAGGAAAAAATCCGCGAAAAGTATATCAATCAGGTGCCCATGCGCCGCGGCTGCCAGTATGAGGACATCGCAAATGTGATGGTGTTTTTGCTCAGCGACGAGTCCTCCTATATGACGGGGCAGGCGATCAACGTGACCGGCGGTCAGCAGATGCAGCCGTGAGGTTTGTCGTCTGGGGCGCGGGCAGGATCGGGCGCGGGTTTGTCGCGGAATTGGCGCGCGAGGGCGGGTACTTTGTCGATTTTGTGGACAAAGACCAATCGCTTGTCGATGCGCTGAACGAGCGCGGGCAGTACGCGATCTTCAAAGCGGGCGAGGATGGCGTGAAGCGGCATTTGATCAAGGGCGGTTTTCGCGCGCGCCACACGCAAAGCGATTTGACGGATTTGTTTCTCGCGGATGACGTGTGCGTGGACATCGCGGTGTACAAAGACGATCTTGCGGACGTCGCGGACGCGATCGCGCCCCAGATCGAGATGCGCGCGCGGCAAATGCCGGATTCGACGATCAACTTTATCATAAACGTCAACATGACAAGCCCCGAGCACGCCTTCCGGGAGATGCTCGAAAAGCGGCTCTCCGGCGCGGCGCGAGCGTACCTTGATACAAACGCGGGGATTTCGGGTATCTTTATGATGTGCATCTCTCCGGACGCAACGCCCGAAATGCGCGCACAAGACCCGCTCGCCGTGTACAACAACGGCTTTTCCGAGCAGGCGATCGACCGCGCGGCGTTTCGCGGCGCGCCGCCCATCGCCCCGCGGCTTCGGCTGTCGGACAGGCTCGAGGCGGAGGAGGCGCGCAAGCTCTACACGCTGAACATGGCGCACTGTGTGGCGGCGTACCTCGGCATCCCGCTGGGACTCGAAACATCCTACGAAGCGGTGCGGGCGCCGCAGATCGAAGAGGCGATCGGTCAAGCGCTGAACGAAGCGTCGATCGGGCTTGCGGGCGAATACGGGTTCACGCAGGCGGAGATGCAGGCGTGGCGCAAGCTGATCATCGCCCTGCTCAAAAGCCCGCACATGGTCGATCCGCTCGCGCGGCTCGGCGCGGACACGCGCCGAAAGCTCGCGCACGGCGACCGGCTGGTGACGCCCGCGCTTTTGTGCTTAAAGCACGGCGGGCAGCCGAGGACGATTGCGCGCGCGATCCGCGCGGGCTACGATTTCACAAATGACGACGCGGGCACGCGGCATGTGCGCGCACTCGTTCAAACCCAAGGACTGGAAAGCGCCGTCCGCGCGGTGAGCGGACTTCACCCGGGCGACGCGCTCTACCATATCATCATCGAGGAGGAGTACATCATGCGAACCAAATGCGTCAGGCTCCACGGCAAAAACGATCTGAGGCTGGATACGATCGAGCTTCCCCCGATCAAGGACGACGAAATTCTCGTAAAAAACATCTCCGATTCCATCTGCATGTCGAGCTATAAGGCAGCGATTCAGGGCTCCGACCACAAGCGCGTGCCGGACGACATCGCAGAAAACCCGGTCATGGTCGGGCACGAGTTCTGCGGCGAGATCGTCGAGGTCGGCACGAAGTGGCAGCACAAGTTCAAGGCGGGCGACAAATTCACGATTCAGCCCGCGATCAACTACCGCGGCACGCTCATGACCCCCGGCTACTCGTTCCCGCACGCGGGCGGCGCGACGCAGTATGCGATCCTCATGAACGAAGTCATGGAGAACAACTGCCTGCTCCCCTACAACGCGGACGAATACTTCTACGGCTCGCTCGCAGAGCCGATGAGCTGCATCGTGGGCGCGTACCATGCGCAGTACCACACCGATCCGGGCAGCTATGTCCACAAGATGGGCATCGTCGAGGGCGGCAACATGGCAATCCTCGCGGGCGTCGGCCCGATGGGACTGGGCGCGATCGACTACGCGATCCACGCGGATCTGCGTCCGAAGCTGCTGGTGGTGACCGACATCGACCAGGCGCGCCTGGACCGCGCGGCGACGATCTACACCGTCGAGGAGGCAAAGAAGAACGGCGTTGAGCTGATTTATATGAACACCTCGGGTGCGGACGCGACGCCGAAGCTTCTTGAGCTGACCGGCGGCAAGGGCTACGACGATGTGTTTGTGTACGCGCCGGTCGCCGCGCTCATCGAGCAGGGCGACAAGCTGCTCGCGCACGACGGCTGCCTGAACTTCTTCGCGGGTCCGACGAACCCGGAATTCACCGCGCGGCTCAATTTCTACAATGTGCACTACGCCGCGCATCACCTCGTGGGCACCTCCGGCGGCAACACCGACGACATGCTCGAATCGCTCGACATGATCGCCGCGGGCAAGCTCAACCCCGCCGCGATGGTCACCCACATCGGCGGTCTGAACGCGGTGATCGACACCACGCTCAACCTGCCCAACATCCCCGGCGGCAAGAAGCTGATCTACACCCAGATCGACATGCCGCTGACCGCCATCGCCGATTTCGCCAAGAAGGGCGAAAGTGACCCGATGTACGCGAAACTCGCGGAAATCTGCGCGCGGCACAACGATCTGTGGTCGGGCGAGGCGGAGAAGTACCTGCTCGAAAACGCAAAGCCGATCTAATATGCTATCCTATGCCCTGCGGCGAAAACGCCGCGGGGCGTTTCTATGTAGGGCTTGCGCATGAACTGCGTTCATGCGTAAGCCAAAGAAGCGAAGACGCGGATTTCTGAATTTCCTAGCGGAAATTCGGGCGAAATCCGGCTGCCTGTACCGATTCGTCGTCGGGCGGGCAAGCGCGCCCTTGGGACGAATCCATTTTCATCGGCAAAGCCGATAAAAATGATTGATCATGGAGGGTTCACACCCTCCAACCCTCCCGGAGCTTGCGCTTTCATCATTTATGCGTAAGCCATGTTCTTGTACGATGCGGTGGTAGGCAAGCGGGCGAATCTCTGGTATAATGGTGGCTGTTACGATAATGGAAAAGAGGGTCTTGGCGTTTGATGCTTTCCTATAAAGAGATTGAGTTGCGCGACCGGGAATGGATGGACAAGCTGTTTGACATGGGCGAGCGGGGCTCGCTCGAATACAGCTTTACCACGAACTTCCTCTGGCGGTACGCCTACGGGCACCGCGTTGCGCGGATGGACAATTACCTGATTTTGAAGATGAACCCGCAGAGCCCGCGCTATCTGTTCCCGCCGGGGCACGGGGATTTGGAGCCG
Organism: Christensenellales bacterium; assembly: GCA_050945995.1. Lineage (GTDB taxonomy): Bacteria > Bacillota > Clostridia > Christensenellales > Aristaeellaceae > RUG11247. The sequence continues at coordinate 2,577 of JBMNUA010000003.1, read as the reverse complement.
GTGATCGAGGCGCTGACCGAAGAGGCCGCACAAAACGGCGTGCCGCTTCGGTTCGGTACGGTGCTCGCGCCCGACAAGGCGCGGCTGGAGACCATGTACCCCGGGCGGTTCGCGTTTGAGAGCTTGCGCGACGGCGCGGACTATGTCTACGAGGCGCAGAGCCTCGCCTCGCTGCAAGGCAAAAAGCTTGCGGGCAAGCGCAACCACATCCGCAGATTTTTGGACAACCACCCGGATTGGCGCTACGAGCCGATCGCCGAGGAGAACATCAACGAGGTGCGCCGGATGATCCTCAAATGGTGCATCCAGGTGGGCTGCGGCGACAACAATGATTTGAGCGACGAGTTTTGCGCGGTGGAGCAGGCGTTGCGCCATTTCCGTGCGCTGCGGCTCACCGGCGGTTTGATCCGCGCGGACGGCGAGGTGATCGCCTTCTCCATCGGCGACGCGCTGAGCACGGACACCTACCATGTGCATTTTGAAAAGGCGTTCGGCAACATCCAAGGGGCGTATCCGATGATCAACCAGCAGTTCGTGTTGAACAACTGCATGGATTACGCGTTTGTCAACCGCGAGGAGGACGCGGGCGTGCCGGGGCTGCGCAAGGCGAAGCTCTCCTACAACCCGCACCATCTCGTTGAAAAATATTGCGCGATCGACACAACCGGGGGCGTTTGATATGATCCGCTTTGCAGAAAAGGGCGATCGGGAGGCATTGAAGCGGCTCTGGGCGGAGGTGTTCGGCGACAGCCCGGAGGCGGTGGATTTCTATTTTGAACACCGGCACAGCGACGAGGGCATGCTCGTGTACGAGGCGGACGGGGAGATCGGCGGCATGCTGTCGATTTTGCCGATGACGCTCGCGTCCGGGGATGCGCAGCTGCCCGGCGGCTACATCTACGCTGTAGCGACCGCGCCCGCGCACCGAAGCCGCGGCATCGCGACGCAGCTTCTCTACGCGGCGCACGATTGGATGCGCGCGCGAGGGTACGCCGCCGCCGTGCTCGTGCCCGCGTCCCCTGGGCTATTTGATTACTACGCAAAGCGCGGCTACCGGGCGGCGTTTTATCTGGACATTCGGACGCATCGCGCGGACGCGCTCCCCCGCTTTCCGGAAGGCGGCGCATATGCGCCCTGCGACGCGCAGACCTACGCGCGCATCCGTGACGCTGCGTTTGCATCGAGCGCGCTGTATGCACGCTGGGACGCGCGCGCGGTGTCGTATGCCGCACGCACGCTCGAGCCGGTCGGCGGCGTACTGCGTCTCGCGCTCGGCGCGGGCGAGGGCTGCGCCGCGTGGGAGCGCGAAACAGCCGGCGGCGTGCATGTACGCGAGCTTGCGCTGCGCGGGATCGAGGTTTCGGACGCGCTTGCGATCCTGCACCGCGCGCTGGGCGCGCCCCACTACCGCGTGCGCCATCAGGCGGGCGAAGGTGCGACGCCGTTTGGGATGATCACATGGCTTGCCCCTGCGCCGAAGTGGGCGGGCGGCGCGCCCTATCTTGGGCTTGCGCTCGACTGACATCTGCACAATTTCAGCAAGTTTCAGCACGATTGCGGCAACAACAGCGCGCGCAAGCAGTTCCCTTCTCGAGGCGCAAGTGGTATAATATCATTGAAATGAGCGCGGATGCGCGAAACGAATATACGGAGGTACTGCGATATGAAATGGGCGTTGATCGGTTACGGCGGGATGGGGCATTGGCATGTGGACAAACTAAACACCATGCCCGAGCTGTTCTCCATTGCGGGGATTTACGACATCTGCAAGGATCGCAGCGTCGAAGCCGAAGAAAAGGGCATGAAGGCATATGCGAGCCTCGAGGCGCTGCTGGCTGACCCGGCGATCGAGCTTGTCACCATCGCGACGCCCAACGACGTGCACAAACCCATCGCGATCCAGGCGATGGCGGCGGGCAAGCATGTGATCAGCGAAAAGCCCGTCACCCTCTCCTCGGACGATCTGCAGGCGATGATCGACGCATCCAAGAAATATGACCGCATATTCTCGGTGCATCAGAACCGCCGCTGGGACGAGGATTACCTGGTGATCAAGCAGATTTACGAGGCGAACACGCTGGGGCGCGTGTTCAACATCGAGTCGCGCGTACACGGCTCGCGCGGCGTGCCCGGCGACTGGCGCAACATGAAATTGCAGGGCGGCGGCATGATTTTGGACTGGGGCGTTCACATGCTCGATCAGATACTGCAGATCGTGCCCGAGGACGTGATCTCGGTATACAACATCAACTCCCACGTCACAAACGACGAGGTGGACGACGGCTTCAAGGCGCTGATCACCTTCGCGAGCGGATCGACCGCGCTGGTCGAGGTCGGCACGAGCAACTTCATCAACCTGCCGCGCTGGTATATGCAGGGCGAGAACGGCACGGCGATCATCAACGACTGGGCGTTAAACGGCGAGATCGTGATGGTCTCCGATTGGGAGAAGCGCGACGCCGTGCCCGTGGTGACGGCGGCGGGGCTGACAAAGACCATGGCGCCGCGCACGGAGGACACCATCAAGCGCTATCCGCTGCCCGAGGTGACAAGCGATGTGCGCGATTACTACAAGAA
>JBMNUA010000002.1:0-34621 GCA_050945995.1 Christensenellales bacterium | reverse complement strand
GCCCTGCGCAGGCGAGGGGGACATCAAGACCTGCGTCGCCATGAAGATTGCGGATTTGTTGGAAACCGGCGGCTCGTATGCCGAGATCATCGCGATGGACTACCTCTCCGAGACGATGATCCTCGGGCACGACGGCCCGTTCCACATCTCCATCGCCGACGGAAAGCCGATGCTGCGCGGCATGGGCGTGTACCACGGAAAGCGCGGCAGCGGCGTGGCGGTGGAAGCGCGGGTTGCGACCGGACCGATCACGACCTTGGGGCTGACGCAATTGCGCGACGGCTCGCTCAAGCTGATCGCCAGCGAGGGCGAGGCGCTGCGGCTGCCGACGCTCAAAATCGGCAACACCCAGACGCATGTCGATTTTGGCATGGATTTAGACAGCTATATGGACGACTGGTTCCGGCTCGCCCCCACGCACCATTGCGCGCTCGCCATCGGGCACAACGCGGAGCTGTACCGCAAGGTGGCGGATTTGATGGGCATCGGGTACGCGCGCGCCGGGACTGCGAAACAACAAGCGGAGGTGTGAGAAGATGAAACACATGTTGCAAAATTTCCAGAACCCGCCCGCGCTCTACCGTCCTGCGCCGCTTTGGGTGTGGAACGATGAGATGACGAAAGAGGCGATTGAGCGCCAGATCGAGGAGATGCACACCCACGGGTTCGGCGGCGCGTTCGTTCACCCGCGCCCGGGGCTGATCTCAAGCTATCTGACCGACGAGTGGTTCGCGCTGTGGGGGTTTGCGCTTGATTGCGCGAAAAAGCGCGGCATGAAGCTCTACATCTACGACGAGAACTCGTATCCCTCCGGCTTTGCGGGGGGCGAGGTGTCAAGCGCGCTGCCGGACGCGCTGGCAAACGGCGCGGCGTATGAGATACTTCCGGCGAAGGACGCGGCGGGGCTGCGCGAGGAGATCATCGCGGCGTTCCCCTGCGCGGAAAAGGGCGGCGCGCTCGCCATCACCGGCGGGCGGATTGACATGCCGCAGCGCGATTGGGCGAAGCTGACGGGCGATCTGTTCGTGGTGACGCGCGCGAAGGCGGCGACCACGGGCTGGCTGGCGGGCTTTGCGTATGTCGATTTGATGCGCGCGGAGGCGCAGGCGGAGTTCATGCGCACCACATACGACAAGTATCACGCGCATTTCGGCGACGACTTCGGGGGCGCTGTGCCCGCGATCTTCACCGACGAGCCCTACGTCGGCTCGGGCGGCGTGTACGGAAGCGGCAAGCCTGCGCTGCCGTTCTCGCATTGGTTTGCGGGCGAGTTCCGCAAAATCAACGGCTACAGCCTGCTCGACAACCTGCCCTGCGTGTTCCGAAACGTCGAGGGCGACTTCGATCATCCCGCAACAAAGGTGCGCTTTGACTACTACCGCACCATCCACAAGCTGTGGACGGACAACTGGATCGCGCCGACGGGCGCGTGGTGCGAGGAGCGCGGCATCGCCTGGACGGGGCACTATCTCGAGCACCAATGGCCGCATGTTTCGGTGAACACATCGCCCTCGATGCAGGCGCATTACGAGTACCATCAATGGCCGGCGATCGACATGCTGTTGTCCAACTACCTGCGCGAGACGCCCTCGCACGCGCTGGCGCTCACCATCCGCGAGTTGCGCTCGAGCGTGAACCAGTTCGGCAAGGCGCGCGCGCTGTGCGAGCTGTACGGCGCGGGCGGCTGGGATTCGACGTTTGAGGACTACAAGCGCATGGGCGATTGGGTGCTCGTCAACGGCGTGAACTTCATCAACCAGCATTTGACGTATGCGACGATCACCGGCGCGCGCAAGCGCGACCATCCGCAGTCCTTCGATTGGCGCGAGCCGTGGTGGGACGAGTACACCCAGATGAACGACTACCTCGGGCGCGCGTCCTACATGCTCACGCGCGGCAAGATGGAGCAGCGGATTTTATTGATCAACCCCTCGACGACGGGGTACCTCGTGCCCGCGGAGGAGGAGAAGGGCAACATCTTCTCCGACGGCAAAGTGGACGCGATCCAGAACCCGGACATGACGGGGCTTCTCACCCTCTCGCAGAAACTGACCGACGCGCAGTGGGATTTTGACTACGGCGACGAGTACACGCTGGCGCGCCACGCGCGCGCGGAGGCGGGCAAACTTTCATTGATCGAGCAGGCATACGACGTGGTGATGATCTCCGGGGACACCAAGAACCTGCTTCAATCGACGGTTTCTCTGATCGAGGACTGCGCGAGGGCGGGCGTGAAGGTGTTGACCGTGGGCGCGCCCGGACCGTATGTGGACGGACTTGCGGACGAGGCGGCGTATGCGCGCATCGGCGAGATCGCAACGGACGTGGAACTTGCGCGCGTGGACGCGTATCTTGCGGAGCTTCTGCCCCGGCGCGTGCGCGCGAGCGCGGCGTTCCCGGAGGGGCTTGCGCACATGCGGCGCGCGCTGCCGGAGGGCGGCGAGGTGTGGTTCTTTGTCAACCACGCGATGGAGCCGTTTGAAGCCGATGTGACGATACCTGGCGCGGGCGTGACGGGGCTTGACCTGTTCACGGGCGAGACATTCGCCATCGCGCACACCGCGGCGGGCGGCGAAGTTACCTTTGAACTGTCGCTTGCGCGCAACCAATCGATATTGATTCTATCGTCTGACGAGTCCGCCGCGCAGCCGCAGGCGAAGCCCGTGCCCACGCGCGAGGTTGCGCTCGCCTACGTTTCGGCGGCGGCGGAGGACGAGAACGTGATGCCGATCGCACGCGTCTCGGTGGACGGCGGCGCGGAGACGGACATCCTGCGCGCGGCGGACGCGATCTTCGCCGAGCGCGGGTTTGATGGGAATCCTTGGGACAACAAGGTGCAGTTCCGCGGGAACATCCTCTCGCGCAACGCGGGCTACGGCAAAGAGAGCGGGTTTGCGGCGGCGTATCGCTTCGAGATCGCGGCGGGCTTTGTGCCTACGCGCATCACCGTGGCGGCGGAGCATCCCGAGTTGTGCCGGCTGCGCGTGAACGGCGCGGATGCGGCGTGGATCGCGGGCGAGACGTATCTGGATGAGCACATCGGCGTTGCCGATATTACGGGGCTGGTCAAGAGCGGCGAGAATGTGGTGGAGGTCATGTGCGATGTGTTCGACGCGCGGCTGGAGCTTGAACCGATCTACCTGCGCGGGGCGTTCGCGGTGGAAGCGGGCGCGCACGGCTTCGTGATTGCGCCGCCGAAGCCTTTTGGGCGCGGGGCGTGGGGCGCGCAGGGCATGCCTTTCTACCCGCACGCGGCGCGCTACACCTACCGCGCGGCGCTGGACGAGAAGCCTGCGGTCGCCGCACTTTCCATCGGCGCGCATGAGGCGACGTGCGTGTCCGCGACGGTGAACGGCGCGTATGCGGGGCTGATCAACGCCGACGGCGTGCGCCCGCTCGACATCGCGGCGCACTTGAAGGCGGGCGAGAACGAGATTGTGATCCGCGTTTCTGGCGGGTTTAAGAACCTGCTTGGACCGCACTTCAACACCGCGCGCGGCAGCGCGTGGCCGGGGATGTGGAAAAACGCGCCTTTGGATGCGCCCGCGTGCGAGGAGTATGATTTCATCGCATATGGGATGACGGAGGATGCGAAACTGACGATCGGCTGATGCCGGATGGTCGCGCGCCGTGGTGGCGCGCGACCGTTTTTTTATGCAGGTTTCTGGGGCAGGCGCGCATGGTTGTTTTATGGCGGGTATCGGGTTGGTGCGCGATCGTTTTTTTATGCGGGTTTCGGGGGCAGGCATGAATGATTGTTTTGTGGCGGGTTTCGGGTTGGCGCGCGATCGTTTTCCGGCGCGATATTGACAATTTGCCGCACCTGTGCAATAATAGGAAAGCTGCCGCGCCGACGAACGGTTCGTGAAACGCGCGGATTTTCACTTGATATGCGCCCGTAGCTCAGCAGGATAGAGCGTCCGCCTCCTAAGCGGAAGGTCGCGCGTTCGAATCGCGCCGGGCGTGCCATTTAGAACGCCGAAAGCCTTGATTTTACTGGGCTTTCGGCGTGCTTCTTTTTTACCCATCTATCAAGTCTGCGAATACAATGTGAAGTCTGATCATAAAGTCAACCCTTGTTGGACAGCCGGACGGTCTTCACGTCGCCTTTAGGCAGCTTCAGCTTCACGCCCGCGCTGCTGGCGGGGGTCTTCCGCGTGAAGGCGGAGGTCGCAGAGCTTGAAAACGGACAGCCGTACATCATATACCACGGCAGCGTGTAGGACTGCCGTGGCATCAAAGAGCCTATGCGGTCTTTAGAAAGGAGGCGCTCCATTTTTCTTCCGAGCCCTTGACAAGGGATTTTTCCAAGGATATAATGCAGGTGTCCGCTGGTTAGGTTCCTCTAACTACATGATATGCACAAACAGGAAGCGGCACAATTTTTTTGAATTACAGTTAGTCGCGACTAACGCAGGCGTCGAGGAGGTGACGATGGTCAATACAAAAACCTCTGGCAGCGCCGCCAACAGGCGAAGCGCTGGCGGATTCAAGCGAAGGCGCGGGGGTAAGTCCGGCGTCATGCGCCCATGCTTTTGGACAACAGGAAGGAAGGAGATCGCATGAAATCCAAGGAAAAGACCGGCACGGCGCGCCTGCTCGAGTTGGCGGCAACCAAAAAGCCGCTGATGATCGGCTCTTTGATCCTCTCGGCGCTGGCATCCGTCGTCAGCTTTATCCCCTACATCGCCATCTACCTCATCGTGCGCGAAATCCTCGGCGCGTTGCCCGACATGGCGAGCCTGGACGGCGCGCGGGTGGTTCAATACGGCTGGCTGGCATTCGCGGGCGTGGTGGGCAACATCCTTTTGTATTTTGGCGCGCTCACCTGCTCCCATTTGGCGGCGTTCGGTACCTTGTACGAACTGAAGATCAACTTCGCCACCCATCTCGCCAAAGTGCCGCTGGGCTTCCATGTGATGGTGGGCAGCGGGAAGCTCCGCAAGATCACCGATGAAAACATCGAGAAGGTGGAGGGCTTCATCGCCCACCAACTGCCCGACCTCGTGGGCGCGTTTGTAGCGCCGGTCGTGATGGTCGTGATCCTGATCGCGGTGGACTGGCGTTTCGGTCTCGCCGCGCTGCTCGGCGTACTGATCGCGTTTTTCATACAGTTTTCCCTGTACGGGAACGAGGGCTCCAAAGCCATGATGGCGAAATACCAGAAATCCATCGAGGAGATGAACAACGCCTCGGTGGAATACATACGGGGCATCTCGGTGGTGAAGGCGTTCAAGCAGACGGTCTACTCGTTTCGCCGCCTGCACGACACCATCAAAGCCTATACCTCCATGGTGATTTCCTACACCCTGAGCTGGGAGAACTCGTTTGCCGGGTTTACCACCCTCGTCAACAACATCTATCTGTTCATATTGCCGGTTGCGATCTGGGTGGGGATGCGGTCAGCCGACTACGCGGCGTTCGCCGGCACGGTCATCTTCTATTTGATCTTTGTGCCGTCCATCGCAAGCATACTGATGCGCATCATGTACGTCAACGGCAACGCCATGCGCATCATCGGCGGCGTCGAGGCGATGGATCAGGTGCTGGCAGAGCCGGAGCTTGCGCAGCCCGCCCACCCCAAGACGGCAAAGTCCCATGACGTGGCGTTCCGAGATGTCACCTTTTCCTACGACAAGGACAAACAGACCGAGGCGCTTTCCGGCATATCGTTTGGCGCCAAGCAGGGGGAGATCACGGCGATTGTCGGCCCGTCCGGCGGCGGAAAGAGCACCATCGCCCATCTGATCCCCCGCTTCTTTGATGTGACGGGCGGCGCGATCGAGATCGGCGGCGTGGACATCCGGCAGATGGACACCCACGATCTCATGAATCAGGTCAGCTTTGTGTTTCAGGACGTATTTTTGTTCAAACAGAGCGTGATGGACAACATCCGCATGGGCAATCAAAGCGCGTCCGATCAGCAGGTGATGGACGCGGCGAAGGCGGCGCAATGCCACGATTTCATCATGAAGCTGCCGAAGGGCTATCAGACGGTCATCGGGACGCGGGGCGTGCACCTCTCCGGCGGGGAGAAGCAGCGCATCGCGATTGCGCGCGCCATCGTCAAAGACGCGCCCATCGTGGTGCTCGACGAGGCGACCGCCTTCGCCGACCCCGAAAACGAGCACCTGATCCAAAAGGCATTCGAGCGGCTGATGCAAAACAAGACCGTTTTGATGATCGCCCACCGACTTTCGACCGTGCGCGGCGCAAACAACATCATCGTGGTGGTGGATGGGCGGGTGGCGGAACAGGGCACGCACGATGCGCTCATCCAAAAGGGCGGCAAATACCATGCCATGTGGCAGACCTACACCGAAACGGCAAGCTGGCGCATGGCAAACAAAAAGGAGGTGCGCGCAGATGCCTAAGCTGCAAGCGATGTTTCTATTGACCGACAAGGGATACAAGGATTTAAAGGGCGCGATCGCCGCCTGCACGCTGACGAACTTTTCGTTGATGCTGCCCTTCGGCGTGATGATGCAGGTGATCATGGAGCTCATCCGCCCGCTGACGGGCGGGGAGATCTCCTGGGGCAGGCTGTGGCTCTATTTCGGGCTTGGAATCACCGCCGCGGGCATTGTATTTGTCTGCCACAAGCACGACTACAAAAAGACCTACACCACCTCCTACACCCAGAGCGAAACAACGCGCATCGCGCTTGCCGAGCACATCCGAAAGCTGCCGATGAGCCTGTTCAACTCCAAAGACCTGTCGGAATTGACCACCAGTATGATGGACGACGTCGCAACAAGCGAGCATGTGCTGAGCCATGTCGTGCCGCAGCTGTTCGCCAACGCAATCTCCATCACCGTGATCTGCGCGATGATGGCGATCTACGACTGGCGCATGGCGCTTGCCATGTTCATCACCGTGCCGCTGGCGTTTTTCATCATCGTGTTCAGCCGCGGCATCTACGGCAAACTGCACCAGAGGCATGTGGACGCGAAGTTGGCGGCATCCGGGCAGGTGCAGGAGTACATCGAGGGCATCAAGGTGATTCGCGCGTGCAATCTGGACGGCGAGAAGTTCTCGGCGCTGGAGAAGGCGCTGCGCACCATGATGCGCCTCGCCATCAAAATGGAGCTTGGCACGGGCGTTTTCGTGACGGGCGCGCAGGTGGTGCTGCAGGCGGGCATCGGGCTGACGGTTCTGTTGGGCGCAGCGTTTTTGACGGGCGGGCAGATCGAATTGATCCCGATGCTGATGTTTGTTTTGATCGTGGTGCGCATCTACGGGTCCATTTTGGTGGAATTGACGCTTTTGCCGGAGCTGTTTTATTTCCAGATCGCCATCAAACGCATGCGGGACTTGATGGCGTTTCAGCCGATGGAGGGCGATTCGGAGCGGGAAATCAAGGATTTCGACATACGATTTGAGAATGTGGACTTCCGCTACAATAAAGATGGGGAACAGACGATCAGCAATATGAGCGCGGTCATCCCATCGGGCGGGATCACGGCGCTGGTGGGTCCCTCCGGCAGCGGCAAGAGCACCGTATCCCGGCTGATCGCGCGCTTTTGGGACGCGGATAAAGGCGCAATCACCATCGGCGGCATCGATGTCAAAACCCTCGACCCCGAGCACCTGATGAGCTACATGAGCTTTGTGTTCCAGGATGTGGTGCTGTTTCACGATACCATCTACAACAACATCCGCATCGGCAATTTGGACGCCACCCCCGAAGAGGTGATGGACGCTGCCAAAGCCGCCTGCTGCGATGAATTCGCGATGAAGTTGCCGGATGGCTACGGCACCATGCTGGGCGAGAACGGCTCGACCCTCTCCGGCGGGGAGCGCCAGCGGCTGTCCATCGCGCGGGCGCTACTCAAGGACGCGCCCATCGTGCTGTTGGACGAGGCGACCGCGTCGCTCGACCCGGAAAACGAGGCGCTGATTCAAAAGGCGATCTCCACCTTGATCGAGGGAAAGACCGTGATCGTCATCGCCCACCGCCTGCGCACCATCGCGGGCGCGGAGCAGATCATCGTACTAGACAAGGGGCGCGTGGTGGAGCAGGGCACCCACGAGGAGCTGATCCGGCGGGGCGGATTGTACCACAAGCTATTCGCCATACAACAAAAGAGCCATGGGTGGAGCGTCGGGGGGTGACGGGGAAGCGGCGCGCTCCCCCGGGCAGCCGCCGCGCAGGGCAGGAGGACAAATGATTGCAGGGACGAAACATCAGGATTTGACCGAGGGACCGATCTTCAAAAAGCTGATGCTGTTCTTTCTGCCGATGCTGGCGGGCAGCCTGTTTCAGCAGCTCTATACCACCTTGGACGCGGTCATCGTCGGGCAGTTCGCGGGCAAGAGCGGTTTGGCGGCGATCGACGCGGTCTACAGCCTGATCAAACTGCCGACGAATTTCATGATCGGGCTGTCGGCGGGGGCGACCATCATCATCTCTCAGTACTTCGGCGCCAAGAAGCAGGAAGATTTGAGAAAGGCGGTGCACACCGCCGTCGCGTTCGCGTTCACCGGCGGCGCGCTGTTGTCGGCGGTGGGCATCGCCCTTGCCCCGCTCGGACTTCAGCTGATGCATGTGCCGGACGATCTGTACGCCGAGACGCTCGCCTACGTCCGCATCATCTTCAGCGGGCTCGCGGGGGTGATGACCTACAACATCGGCGCGGGGATACTGCGCGCGGTCGGGAACTCGAGGACGCCGTTTTTCTATCTGGTCGCCGCAAGCGCCATCAACACCGCGCTGGATTTTTTGTTCGTCGGCGCGTGGAAGATGGGCGTCGCCGGGGCGGCGCTGTCCACCGCGCTCGCCCAATGGCTGAGCGCGGCGCTGGTGCTGCGCGCGCTGATGCGCACGGATTCGGTTTGCAAGGTGACGCTTCGGCGCATACGCTTCCACCGCGATACGCTTGCGACGATCTTCCGGCTGGGCGTGCCCGTCGCGATGCAATCCTCGCTGTACCCAGTCGCCAACATGACGATCCAATCCAGCATCAACCGGATGGGCACGGATTCCATCGCCGCTTGGGCGCTGTGCGGGAAGCTTGATTTTATGTTTTGGTTGGTGGTGGATGCGATGGGCATCACGGTTTCGACATTCGCGGCGCAGAACTATGGCGCGAAACGCTTTGCGCGGATTCACAAGGGCGTGCGGGCGAGCATGGGGGCGGCGCTTTTGCTGACCGCGTTGATCAGCGCGGGGCTGTACTTCGGCTATGCGCCGCTGAGCCGGCTGTTTCTCCGGGGCGAGGATCTGCGCATCCTCCCGCTGGTCGGGGAGCTGATGCGCCTTTTGGCGCCGTTGTATGTGCTCTATATCTTCTCGGAGGTCTTCTCCGGCGTGCTGCACGGCGCGGGGGAGACGGTGCGCCCGATGCTGCTCAAGCTGATCGGCACCTGCGCGTTCCGTATCCTCTGGTGCTGCTCGTTGTGCCGCGCAGCCGCACGATGATGACGATCATCGCAAGCTACCCCGCCTCGTGGTTTCTCACCTCGGCGATGATTTCCATCTATTATGTGAGGTTTCGGAAAAGGAGGATGCGCGAGGGCATGCCGGGGGTTGGGGTGGGAAACGCATAAGGCTCTATTTGCCGCTTGACGAAAACTTATCTGGAGTTTGGGGTCACTTCACCTTCGCAATAAACCTTTTATTAGCTTGCAAAACGCATTCGTTATACTAATCATAATACTTGCCTGCATAGTTGTGCAAGCGGATGGCAAAAATCATAATCCAGGGAGTTGGAAATAAAACAAATCCTCGAAATACCCTATGCACTCAAGAAAGAAAAATCCGGAACTATGAATTGTGAGGGGGAGTAGGTTGTTCACATCTATAAATCACTTGTTTGTGTTAGCAACCATAAGTATAGGATTTTTGGCTTTAAGCGAGAAAGTCTACCGCAAGATGATATTACCCTGTAAGCTGCTATCCACTATATTCTCCTGCGGTAAACTTGGGCAAATGCTCATTATTCCACCTCGCATCATATTTTTATGTTCCATGGTCATAAATGGATTAAAACGAATTTTCATATGAGCCAATGTCTCATTCGTTAAAGGGAGATATACATATTGTGACAATGGATATGCGTATGTATCGTCTCCATTTATATTATTGATACCATCCCTTCTCCATGTCCTGCATGGAGTACCATCTTTTACATCGATATAAGCAATAATCCGGGTTTCATTTTCGTATTTCCATAATTCTGATTTTGCATATCCGCTACACAAAGACCTTTTATCGGGATTTTTCATAACCAAAGGATTATACGGATAAGTGAACCCCGGTAGATCTTTGACATAAATAACATCAATTGGCTTTATTAACCTTAGCTCCCAGCCATTTGAGTCCTCATCCTTTTCAAATGTTATCCGCGCACGATCGGTGACAAAATTCAGATCAGTAAATTCTAAACATACGCCTTGCCTTTCCCTTCCATACATCCTCCACATCGGAATAGACTCCATTTGCTCGTGGGAAAATCCGATCACAAAATACTTATTTTTAAATAACTTGTCCGTTCGTTTTTCTTCGATAGGGTCGTTCATAAGGCGTAAAGCCGACATACGCAGCGTCATATCTTGCAATATCGAAGCCAATGCCTCAAATGTGGTGTAGTGCCGAAACATTGAATGACGTTGGGCGGCGCTTGTCATATCATTGTAGTAATCCATCATATTTACGCTCCTTCAGGTGATAAAAATCAAAGGTTTAACCTCATGCATGCAAGCATATTACTTGGTTTGAATATGAAATACAGGTCATGTAAATTGCCTCTGCAATAGTGTGCGCCCACGAAGCGAGTAAACACCTGATCGCACCAGCAAATCCCCGAAGCGATAGCAAGCATGCCCTCGCTGCGCGCGCATGACATGTGCGATGTTGGCTTGGATTTCCCGCCATTTTAGCCTCAGGCGGTGATCAGGAGAAATAGATATAGCAAGGCGATAATGATAGCGATTGCGGCGATAACTTTAAAAATTATCTTCTTCATCATGTTGCCCCTCGTTGTATAATGCGGTTGGCGCTATTCAAATACGACATCGTATTCTTGCAGATCAAATGAACTTGAAAGAAAACCTTTAATTAAAACCTCTGCATTTGCACGGGAACTTTCGTAGATGCCGTTATGTATAGCCGTTTGAAGGGCTTCTTCTTTCATCATGCTCTGCGATTCGTTGACCTGATTTAGCTTGAGCGGAGTAAATATGCTTCTTGATTCATCGTATACCTCAAGGCTATCGGCATCTATATCATTGCTAATGACGATTGGGTTCGGGAGGTTTATCGTTATTTTCTTCGTAATTTCGTTTACTGTGATCTTCATAGACTCAAAATCAAAGCCAACTTTCAAAGAGCCGTTATAGCTATATATATAATTACTTTGAGTAAACGGAACAGTCACCCCAAATATTTCCCTGTTGCTAGAAATGACCTGTACATTTGTATAGTAAGCCACCTGCGTAGCCAACTGACCGATGTTTCTTAAACCGAAATCTACCGTCCTGCTCCGAACGGCAGAGGTTGCCTTGACACTCCAAACACCAAGGGAAGACAGAAGAACAAGCGCAAAAACGAGCGTAATTGTCACTGTGAACGGCTTGAAATTGTGCTTCTTGCAAAAATTAATGTACAACGCTATATGGTTACCTCTGTTGATATCACTTTCCAGCATGTCCTTTTACCCCTTGCATTGATGTAATTTTCACCAGTCGTCATAAATTATAGCACACATAACGTAGAAGATAAAGTTAATTATCATCGTAACAATACTTTATGTGTAAGGGCACAAAACATAGGTTGCACATACATCCCCAAAAAATGATGTAACTTCCAAACAACATGAATTGACAGCCTGTTCCGGAAAGAACAGGCTGTTTTCTTGCAGTTGAACGCCGCATCGAGCGAACTGGCGCTGTTAGACTACTGAAACATAACGCCGCCGGAAATCCTTAGCTGGGCTGTAAATGGGACACTCAATATGCCGCCTTCTTCGACGTCAATGAAAAATGTCTCTTCTCTATCAAAGCTGACATGTTCATAGAGTTTGGACGGATAGTCTTCGTCAAGATTGTCCCCCGCGGCAGAGAGCCATACAATGCCATGTTGCTTTGCGTCTGTTTTACAAATCAAAACGTAAGTACCGGCAGGGATGTCCCTTCCACCGACATATTGGCCGGCATCGATTGTCGCCGTTTTTTCGATTCCGCGGCTGCTGATCTCACCTTGTACCTGCGCAAGGAGTGCAACGATCTCGTCATCGGTGTATTGGCTCATGTCAATGCCCTCCGCTAAGGCAATGCAGGAGGTCACGACCAGAAAACTGATGGCTATGAACCAAACGCCGATCCCCTTCATTCGGATATGCTTCATCTGCTATACAACCCTTTCCACAACATGTTTTCTCTGAGAGCATATTATCATGCGTTTTCTCGAAAGTTGTTTTCTCCTGCTAACAAGAATAGGGGCACTTCGCTTACGCGGAGATTCGCGTGAAAAACACGCCCTGTTATAGAGGCAAACAAAAAGGAGGAACGAACATGCCCTATAACAGATACACCATCGGACGAATCATTGGTCGCCTGCGTATACAAAGAGGCATCTCGCAGGAAGTGCTTTCCGGATTGGCAGGAGTTTCGCGCAGTCATTTGACCATGATCGAAAACGGACGCAAAACGATGCGCATCGACACCTTATGGAACATAGCGGGAGCATTGGGCATCAAGCTAAGTGATTTATTTCTTATGGTAGAGGAGGAAATGAATTGAACGGATCGCCCCGCTGTGTGACTTTGGCACAGAACAATCCTCTGTTCTCTGCTACAATTAACACATCAAGCAAAACGACATATGGAGGAGATTGGAACATGGAAAACATGCAAGTGACGAGAATGCCGCTCATCGGGGACGCCGCGCCGAGCTTTGAAGCCGTGACCACGCAGGGGACGATCCGCTTCCCGGAGGATTACAAGGGGAAATGGGTGATCCTATTCTCCCACCCCGCCGATTTTACGCCCGTGTGCACCACCGAGTTTATGACCTTTGCTACGATGGCGGACGAGTTCGAGGCGATGAACACCGAGCTGATCGGGCTGTCCGTCGATTCGCTCTACGCGCACATCGCGTGGCTGCGCAAGATTCAGGAATTGGAATGGAACGGTATGAAGAACGTCGATGTGAAATTCCCGCTGATCGAGGACATCCGCATGGACGTCGCCAACAAGTACGGCATGATGCAGCCCGGTCAGTCCAACACGCAGGCGGTGCGCGCGGTGTTCGTCATCGACCCCGAAGCCAAAATCCGCACGATCCTATATTACCCGCTGTCCACCGGGCGCAACTTTGACGAGATCAAGCGCATCGTACAGGCACTTCAGAAGGCGGATGCCGATCAGGTCGCGACGCCCGCCGACTGGCGTCCCGGCGACGATGTGATCGTGCCCACCGCCGGCTCGTGCGGCACCGCGAAGGATCGCATGGACAACCAGACCGACGACCAGTATTGCCTGGACTGGTTCATGTGCTTCCGCCGGGAAAAGAAGTAGACGCCGGCGAGGTATGAACATGGAAAAGCCCCGAAACCGCAAGGTTTTCGGGGCTTTTGTGTGGCGGACCCTAAGGGATTCGAACCCCTGACCTTCTGGTCCGTAGCCAGACGCTCTATCCAGCTGAGCTAAGGGACCACACATTTAAATCGCTTATATATGATACCGCGATTTCCCGCGTTTGTCAATAGCCAGCACAAAAAATTCATAAACGCGAAATCGCGCGCATTGCAATTCGCGCGCGCGCGTGGTACAATCCTTTTAATCTTGCCCCGAAGGAGATTGATTATGGCGCTGAATGCGAGATACATCGTCGCGCTGGCGGAGCGCGCGGATGCGGGCGCGGACATGGCGCGCGCGGCGATCGCGCGGCTGGAAGCCGATGAAACGCTTGCGCGCACGGCGAAGCGGCGCGCGCGATACGAAAAGGACGACCGCTGGTGGAGCGTCGTCGCGGGCGTATTGATCATTGTGATGTCCGTACTATATTCCGCGAACCTCACCGTCGCGGCGCATATCTCCGCGGTGGTTCTGTGCGTGTATGTCGTTGTCATATTTTCCTATATCATCGCAAAGCGCGCGCTTCTCAAGCGGACGGAGCCGCCGATCTCCCCCACCCGCGCGCTCGACGCGCTGTTTCGCGGCGCATTGGGGCTGCCCGCGCGCGCAAACGACCCGGTGCGCCTCTACGACGGCGCGCGGCTTGCGCAGTTCTCGCGCGATCTGGCGGCGCAGCTGATCCCGCTTGCACGCGCCGCGGGCGTCGAGCCCGAGCATTGGACGGTGTCGGTCGAGGTCAACCCGCGGCTCGTCGAGGGCGCGTCCTCCGACATCGCCGCGATCCCCGCCGTCGCCACCGCCACCTGCGCGGACGCGTCCGGCGCGCGCGTGGAATTTTTGCTCGAATATTTCGCGACATTCGTCAGCGCCGCGGGCGGCGACACCCGCGCCTGCGACGAAGCGCCCGCCATCCTCGGCGCAATCGCGCGCATGCCGCAGCTGCCGGAAGAGCCGGCGTCGCGCGTTGTGTGGACGGCGCACCCGCAGTCCGGCGCGCGCGTGAGCGAGCGATACCAAAAAGCGGCGAGCGATTGAGAAAAGCGGCGTACTTTACGCGCTCCGGGCGATGTTGCCCGGGGCGTTTTTTCACACAAAACCGCCGAATCCGTATGCGCAAACCATCTTGCAATCTGCAAACAAATGCGATATAATGTAAAATATAGGTAATTTATAAAGGAGGATGTCATCCTATGAAAGCAAAACCGTCAGCATTCCCGATGAACGCGCCGAAAAACCGGCTCGTGGGCGATCTGCCCAAAATCGGCATCCGCCCCTGCATCGACGCGCGCCGCGGCAAGGCGCAGGTGCGCGAAGGACTTGAGGAGCAGACGATGGCGCTCGCCCATGCCGTGAAGGATTTCCTCGAATCCAGCCTCAAGCACGCCTGCGGGATGCCCGTGGAATGCGTCATCGCCGACACCACCATCGGGCGCGTGGGCGAATCCGCCGCGTGCGCAGAGAAATTCCGCCGCGAGGGCGTGGGCGTTTCGATCTCCGTCACGCCGTGCTGGTGCTACGGCTCGGAGACGATGGACATGGACCCGGTCACCCCCAAGGCGATCTGGGGTTTTAACGGCACGGAGAAGCCCGGCGCGGTGTACCTCGCGGCGGTGCTCGCGGCGCACAGCCAGAAGGGCATCCCCGCCTTTGGCATCTACGGGCGCGACGTGCAGGACATCGACGACAACGAAATCCCATCCGACGTGCGCGAGAAGCTGCTTCGCTTTGCGCGCGCGGGGCTTGCGGTGGCGGCGATGCGCGGCAAGAGCTATCTGTCGATGGGCGGCACGTCCATGGGCATCGCGGGATCGATCGTGAACCCGCCGCTCATCGAGAAATACTTCGGCATGCGCTCCGAATCCATCGGCGCGGAGGAGTTTATCCGCCGCTGGGAGGAGGGCGTGTACGACCCGGAGGAGTACGAGAAGGCGATCCGCTGGGCGGACGAGAATTTGACCATCGGCTGGGACAAAAATAAGGAAGAAATCCGGCACACCGACGAATACAAGCGCTGGTGTCTGGAGACGAACGTGAAAATGGCGATCATCGCCAAGGATCTGATGGTCGGCAACCCCAAGCTCGTCGAGCTGGGCTATGCCGAGGAGGCGGTCGGGCACAACGCAATCCTCTCGGGCTTCCAGGGGCAGCGCCAATGGAACGACCACTTCCCCAACGGCGATTTTATGGAGAGCCTGCTCTCCGGCAGCATGGATTGGGAGGGCATCCGCGAGCCCTATGTGATGGCGACCGAGAACGACCACCTGAACGGCTTTACGATGCTGTTCTCCAAGCTATTGACCAACATCGCCGCCGGGTTTGCGGACGTGCGCACCTATTGGAGCCCGGACGCGGTCGAGCGCGTCACCGGCTGGAAGCCGGAGGGCGACGCGAAGGACGGGTTCATCCACCTGATCAACTCCGGCGCGGTCTGCCTGGACGCATCCGGCGAGGCGACGGACGCGGACGGCAAGCCCTGCATGAAGCCCTGGTACGATCTGACGCCCGAGGAGGCGGTCAAGTGCGTGGACGCCACGCAGTGGTGCTACGCCGACCTCGGCTACTTCCGCGGCGGCGGGTTCTCCGCGCACCTCAAGAGCAAGGGCGGCATGCCGCTGACGATGTCGCGGCTCAACCTCGTGGACGGGCTCGGGCCTGTGATGCAGATCGCCGAGGGCTGGTCGATCGATCTGCCGGATCACGTGCACGACACCCTCGACAAGCGCACCGACCCCACCTGGCCCACCACATGGTTCGTGCCGCGCACCACGGGCTGCGGCGCGTTCACGGACGTGTATTCGGTGATGAACAACTGGGGCGCGAACCACGGCGCGTTCGTGTACGGGCACGTCGGTGCGGATCTGATCACGCTGTGCTCGATGCTGCGCATCCCTGTGTGCATGCACAACGTGCCCGAGGGCGATTTGTTCCGCCCCTCGGCGTGGAACGCGTTCGGCACGCAGGACCGCGAGGGCGCGGACTTCCGCGCGTGCGCGAACTTCGGGCCGCTGTACGGAAAATCGCTGTAATCATAGGGAGTCACCAAAACCGGCGCAAAAACGCCGGTTTTTCTATATCCGTTGGCATGTTGCCGATGGCGCAAATAAAAAACCGGAGGGGATTTCCCTCCGGTTCACCATATCAATCGGTCAATTTCTGTGTAAACGCCGCCATGCGGGCGATGCCGCGCGCGATCTTCTCATCGGAGGTGGCGTAGGAGAGCCGCACATGCGCGTCGTCGCCGAACGCCTTGCCGGGCACGACCGCGACATGCTCATGTTCGAGCAGCAGCTCCGCGAACCGATCCGAGCCGCCGATCACCTCACCCTGATATTTTTTACCGATCAGCGCGCCGATGTTTACCATGAGGTAGAACGCGCCCGCGGGCAGCTGCGCGGACAGCCCCGGCACATCGTTGACGAGCCGGTGGATCAATTTGCGCCGCCGATCAAACGCTGCGACCATCTCGCGCACGCACGCGCCATTGCCGTCCGCGAGCGCGGCGGTCGCCGCCGCCTGCGCGATGGAGTTGGGGTTGGAGGTGCTGTGGCTCTGGTAGGCGGTCATGGCGGCGATGATCGCGCGCGGACCCGCCGCGTAGCCGATGCGCCAGCCCGTCATGGCGTAGGTTTTGGACACGCCGTTGACGACGACGGTCTGCGCGAAGATATCCGCGCCCAGCGCGGCGATGGAGTGATGCTGCGCGCCGTCGTAGACGAGAGACTCGTAAATCTCATCGCTGATGACGTAAAAGCCGCGCGCCACGGCGAGCTTGGCGATGCCCTCGAGCGAGGCGCGCGGGAGCACGCTGCCGCAGGGATTGCTCGGGCTGTTTAGGATGATCGCCTTCGTGCGCGGCGTGACATAGGGCGCGATGTCGCCTGCATCAAACACGAAATGTCTGTCCGCGCGGGTGGGCGCGAACACGGGCACGCCGCCCGCCATGCGCACCATCTCCGGGTAGCTGACCCAGAAAGGCGCGGGGATGATCACCTCGTCGCCGGGGTTGAGCATCGCGCACAGCGCGACGAAGATCACCTGCTTTGCGCCGGTGGAGACGAATACCTCGCCCGCGGGATCATAGGTGAGCGCATTGTCGCGCTCAAATTTTTTTGCGATCTCGCGGCGGAGCTCCAATGTTCCGGCGACGGGGGTGTAGCGCGTCATGCCCGCGTCGATCGCCGCCTTCGCGGCGTCGCAAATAAAAGCCGGCGTGTCGCTGTCCGGCTCGCCGACGCCGAATTGTATCACATCGTTGCCCGCGGCGGCGAGCGCCTTGGCTTTTGTGTCGATGGCGAGCGTCGCGGAGGGGGATATCCCCAAACAGGTTCTCGATAGATCAAGTGGCATACGCGTATCTTCCTTTCGCACCGTCGAAAATCGGTATATGCATCATTCTATTCCACCAGCCGCCATATTTCCCGCCCGATCGCGTTAATTCTGCGCTGTTTCTGCATTATTTAACAATTGGATATTCATTCTGGAGCATCCGCGGCGGGAACGCCCGCAATGGAATATCTTCCAAACCGTATTGACACATAGAATACTATGTGTTAGGATCGAGCTGCGAGGGGGGAACGGGATGTGCAGTTACACATCGCGCGAGGTGATGCAGCGTTTGAAATCCGACGGTTGGGTTCATATCGCGACGACAGGCGATCATCATCACTTCAAGCACCCTGATAAGCCCGGGAAGGTTACCGTTCCGCACCCTACGAAAGACCTTCAGCGCAAAACGTTGGACAGTATAGAGAAGCAATCCGGGCTGCGGTTTCGATAAAAGATATGAGACCAATCGAAAAGACCCTCGGAAGGAGGATGCATCATGAAAACGGTCGATCGATATGTCTACCCCGCCGTGTTCACCTACGAGGACGACGGCGAAATCTCCATCACCTTTCCGGACTTCCCCGGCTGCGTATCGGTTGCGACGGGCGACGCGCAGGCGATCCGCTCGGCGCGCGAGGCGCTGGGCGGTCACATCTGGTGCATGGAGGTGGATGGGGATGCGATGCCCGAGCCGACGCGGCTCATCCGCGTCGCGCTGGAGGAAAACGAGCGCGCCGTCCCCGTGGATGTGTACATGCCGGCGATTCGCATGGCGAAAGAGACGCGCAGCGTCACCCGCACCATCACGATTCCCGCATGGCTCAATGCCGCCGCGCAAGAGCGCGGGGAGAACTTCTCGCAGGTTCTGCAAGAAGCATTGATGGCGCGTATGGGGATGCGTCCCCGCGGTTAGCGCGCACAGAAAAGCCGATCCGAGCGTTTCGGATCGGCGATTCTATCTATATCTCTACCCTTACAGCGACGCGTTGAGCGCTTTCTGGACGGCGGACTGATGCAGCGAGCAGACGCTGTTTCCGCCATGCGTGCGGCTGTTGGTGAAGTGGATGCAATGATGCCCGTTGAAGTCGTTGCCGGCGATCGAGCCGGAGCCATGGGGCATGCCGTTGATGGAGGCGGCGTAGTTCACGCCGTTGATGGTGACAAACACCGCGCGGCGATCCCAGGACCATGTGCCGCCGTAGGCGGACTTCATGGCGGCGGTATCCGCCGCAGTGAGCGGCTGGGTATCGGCGTGGTTCGTGCCGCCCATGCGCTTCTCCTTCCAGGAGATGCCGGTTTCAACATCCGTGATGGTCGCGACCGTGCCGACGGAGAACACCGAGCGGATGTCGCTTGTCCACCAATCCGCGTCCTTCGCCTTGCCGCGCGCGGGGGTCGCGCTGCTGCCGCCGTCGCCCGTCTCCTCAGTCTTTTCCTCGATCTTGGAGGAGGAGAGGTCGCTCCGCCGGATATAGGCGGTTCGCGAGCCGGAGACGACCTGACACCAATCGTCGGTGTAGGCGGTGACGTTGACCGCGGTGTTGAGGGAGACGGTCATGATCACGTCCGCGGAGGTGGAGAAGGTTTCGTACACCTTCACGCCGTCCTTGACCGCATAGGCGGTGAAGCGGTCGGCGACGGGCACGTCCGTCTTGGCCTCGGAAAGGTCGGCTTTTCGCATAAAGCCGGTGTAGCCGTTTCGGAGCACGCGGCACCAGCCATCCTGCACCGCATCGATCGTCACCTTATCGTTGATCTCATATTCGTAGATCACCTTGGCGGAGGTCGAAGGGCTCTTGTACACCTTCGCGGTTTTTTTGCCGACGTAGACGTCCATCGTCTGCGCGGGCGCTTTCGCAGGCTCGTCGTTTGTGAGGACGGAGAGCTTGATGTACCCGCCCTTTGAGCCGGCTTTCACCAGCGCCCAATCGCCCGCGATGGCGTACAGCTTGACCGAATCGCCCTTGGATACGCGCGCCGCGACCGACGAGCGGTCGAAGTGTTCGAGGATTTCCGCGTCCTTTTCTATGTAAACGGTTTTCCCCTTGTAGGTTTTGACCTCGGAGATGTCGCTTGCCTTGACATAGCCGATGTATCCGTTGCGCTCCACCTGCGCCCAGCCGCTTTTCTCGGCCTTGAGTTCAAGCATCGTTCCCGCAGGCCAAGTTCCGTATGATTTGCTCGAGGTGTCGGGCGCGGCATATACCGTGGTGTCCGACATGATACAAGCGCTTTCTGCGAGCGCGACGCCCGTAAACAGCATCATCAGAATGAGTGTCGCCGCGAGCGCAGAAGCCCTTTTGAGATGGCTCATGGTTTCGTTCTCCTTCCGTTCCCGTCTAGGTACCGGTACATTATATTACACAACTATGACAAATGCAAGTGCAAATTGAAATTTTTAGCAGAATTGTGAAATAAAAACAGCGCCGATTTGGTGGCGCTGCTTCAATTTGTCCAAGCATGATCGCTTTTTTGATGGAACGGACGCGGCGTTTTCCGCCGCGTCCGTTGGATGGTATGACGCTTATTTGCCGAAGATTCGCAGCCCCGACGCGTCCGGCGACACATAGTAGGTCACCGACTGGGTTTTCGAGGGAATGCCCGCAAAGCTCGACGAGCCGTAGGTCTTGATGTAGGCGTTGATCTCCGACGATGTCAGCGAGCGCGCCGAGGACGCGAGCTCCGAGAGCGTCACATACCCGTCGCCGTTGGAATCGCCCGCGACGGACACCGCGGTGTCCGAGATCAGGTTCCAGCCGAGGCTTTTCGCGAACGCATGGCTGAAGAAGTCATACGCGCGCGTCTCGATCGACTTTGTGTAGCTCGACGCGTTCATGCCGTCGGAGGAGGCGATCACGGAGTAGCTCGTGCCCTCGCCCGCCGCGCGATCCGCCGTGCGCACCATGCCGGGCACAGACGAGGCGACGTTCTCATCGCCGCCGGCGTAGCAGGAGCAGAGCACCAGTATCACATGCCCCTTGATGCCCTTCATGGCGCTGACGAGCTCCGAGCCCGTGATGTACCCCGATTTCGCGCTCGAACCCGCCAGATGCCAGCGATAGGTCGAGCCGGACATCGTGCCGTGCGAGAGCATGTAGATGACCGACACATCGCCCTCCTTCGCCGAGGAGAACGCGGACGAGATCGCGCTTTTCACCTGCGAGGCGGTGGTGAGGTTGGATTTGCTGGTCACGGAGTAGCGCGCGCCGCCGATGTCGCTCGCCTCCAGCGCGTCTTTGACGCCGGTGACGCTGTTTTTGGAAAACGGCAGATACGCGGTGGCGGACTTGGTCTGGTACTGCCCGATCACAAGCGCGCGGTAGGTGGGCTGGTTCTGATCCTGCGGCACGCGCACGGTAAAGGTGTACTGGTGCTGCCCGCCCGCGATCACGCCGACCGTCGCCGTGCCCGCGCCCGTCGCCTTGATCACGCCATCTTTAACGGTCGCCACGCGCGTGTTGGTGGACTTCCATTCGATGTGCATGCTCGGCGCGACGGCGACCAAAGCGGTGAGCGATTCGCCGTAGGCGATCTCAACCGTCGAGCCCTTTTCAATCGTCTCGCCCCCGCTTCGGGTGATCACCAGCGACTCGAGCGGCGCGGCGACGATCTTTAGGGTGATGGTGTCCTTCTTGCGCGATCCGTCCTTCGCCGTCGCCGTCACCTTGATCGTGCCGGGCTTTAAGCATTGGATCACGCCGGTGTTGGCGTTGATCTTCGCAAACTTGCGGTAAGAGGAGCTGGCAAGCGACCATTTCACGCTGCTGTCGGTGGCGCTTGCGGGCTTTGTCTCAACGGGCAGGGTGTAGCGCCCGCCCACGGTCAAATCGCCGTAGGGGTTTGTGACATCCACCGCCGTCACGCGGCGCTTCTTCACCGTCACGCGGCAGCGGCGGTTTTTGCCGTTGACCGTGCGCGCGTAGATGTACGCCGTGCCGGGGGAGATGGTGTACACGAGTCCTTCGTCGCTGACGATGGCGACGCGGGGGTTGCTCGTCGTCCAGCGGATGGCGCGGTTCTGCTCCTGGCGCACGTTGTTGGGCGAAATCTGCGCTTTGAGCTGGAAGGTCTGATCCGCGAACATCGAAAGCGATGATTTATTGAGCTTGACCGAGGTGGGCATCTGCGCTTTGACGACGACCTTGATGGTCTTGCCCACGCCCGAGTAGGTCATGGCGTAGATGTAGGTCGTGCCCGGAGCCACGGCGGTGATCTTGCCCTTCTGGTTCACGGTGGCAACGGCGGTGTTGCGGCTGCCCCAGAGCACGGTTTTCGAGAACGCGCCGGAGTTGACCGTGCCGCGCACCGTGGCGGTCTTGCCCTCCATCAGCGTAACCGAGGAGCGGCTGACCCGGAGCGTGCGGATCGCCTTCGAGTTTTTGACGACGCGCAGCAGGAACTCGCGCGTGACCTCGCCATCGCCCGATTTGAGGGTGATGGTGGTCGTGCCGATGGCGCGCCCGATGATCTTGCCGCCGGATACCTGCGCGATCGACTCGTCGGCGGATGTCATGGTAAACCCGGTGCTCGTGGCGTTTGCCGGGAGCACGGTAATGAAGGGCGAAACCGACTGCCCCTTGATGAGGATAAAGCCGGGGAAGTTGTTGTAGATGTCCTCATAGAGCGCGATCTGCGTCGCCGGGCGGATGACGATGAGCCCGACGGACGCCGTCGCCCCGGTCTGGGTGGTCGCGGTGATCGTGACCTTGCCGGGCGATTTGAGCGATACAAGCCCGGTCGCGTTGACGGTGGCGATCGCGGCATCGGAGCTCGTCCAAGCGATGATGTCCACGGCGGTCGCGGGCGTGCGAACGGCGGTGAGCTGCACATCCTCGCCCATGCGCTTGTTGCCGGGCGGCACGGTGATCGCGAGCCGATCCGTCTTTTGGACGATCACCACCGGGAAGCTCTTCGTCTTGCCCGATTGCATGGTGACGACGGCGTTGGCCGTGCCCGCCGCGACGGCGGTGACATGCCCATTCGCGTCGATGGTGAAGATGCCGGTGTTTTCGGAGCGGTACGACACAATCGCGTCGTTTGCGTTCGCGGGCGATACGATTACGCCCAGCGGCGCGCTGCTTCCCGTCCACACGGCGAGCGTGCCGCCGGGGATCTCAATGGCGGTCGCCGCCTGATACACGCGCACGGGCGCGTGGGCGACAAACCCCTCATATGTAATTTTGACCTGCGCATCGACAAACTTCTGCGCGGTGTCGAGCAGCCCGTTTGCGGTCACGGCGGTCACGGTCGTGCCGGATACGGCGATGTAGCGCGCGTACTCGGCTTCCACCTCGATCACCGCGCGCGACAGATCAACCGCGGGCGCGTCCGCCGGGATGGGCGTGATGACGAGCGCGCCGGACGCGTCGGAATCAAATTCAACAGCCGCCGCCGCGATGCCCGTCAGCGGGGGGATATATTCCGCGACGGTGATTGCGCACGATGCTTCGTATGTCAAGCCTTCGTGCTCCACGGACGCGCGAACGGTCGCCGTGCCCGCAAGAAGCGCGGTGACCACGCCGCCGTCCACCTGCACCGCCTCGCCCGCGACCGACCATATGACGACCGCGTCCGCTACGGGCGCGCCGTCAACCGTAAAGGTTGCGGTGAGTGTGTGGGTGTCGCCCTCGGTCAGGGAGAGGGTTTCGGCATCGAGCGAAAGCGCGTACACGGGCAGCGCGGGCGCGCGCGTGAGTACGAGCGTGAACTCGGCATAAATATTGATGTCGGAGAGAAGCGCGGCGCGGATTTTCACCTCGCCGGGCGCATACGCTTCAAAGACAATGGTGATCTCGTCCTCGGGCGTATCTTCGTCGGCGAGCTCGCCGTCCTTGTCGTATGCGACGAACGCGGCGATGGCTTCGTCGGCGGACGACCAGACGAGCTCGGGATTTGATACATGCTCAAACTCCAGCTCGAATTCGTCCGCGTAATCAAAGTCCGCGGGAATTTCGTCGATGTCGTATGTAAGCCTGTCCTGCAGGAAGGCGATGGTGGGCAGCTCCTCCTCCGCGCCCTTCTTCGGCGCTTCGGTGGGCGTTTTTGTGGGCGCATCCGTGGGCGCATCGGTCGGCGCGTCCGTCGGCGCGTCGGTCGGCGCGTCCGTGGGCGCATCGGTGGGCGCGTCCGTCGGCGCGTCCGTCGGGGTCTCGGTCGGCGCGTCGGTCAATTCGCCGTCGGGCGCGGACAGCCCCTCCTGCGGGGCAATGGTCTCCAGGGTCGTCTGCAAATCGTCCGTTTCCGAAAACGCGGGAATCCCCGTCATCAGAAGCGCGAGCGAGAGCAGCAGGCAGAAATATCGCTGAAGTCGTATCACGAGCCCGTCCTCCATATTATTACTCAAATTAATTATATCGAAATAGTTTTGTCATGTCAACGCGATGTGGGAAATTTCTCCACTTATGATAGTTTAGTCGTTGGGAGCGGGCAATATGTTCAAAAAATTATAAAAATTAGACGGAATATCGCGGATGTCGATTTGCAAATAAAAAAGGGAGGGGATTTTCCCCTCCCCGGTCGAATATAATGCTATTATCCCACGCGGACGATGGTCAGCGTGACCGCCGGCGCGTCGTCCGAGCGATCGCAGATGGCAAACGCATTCGTCGCCTGAAGCGCGATGCGCTGCCCGCGCGATACGTCGATGAGCGCATTTCCTGTGTAGGTGCGCGAATGGGGCGCGCAGCCCTCGATCTCAACCTGCGACGAGAGGATGCGCGCGCCGTCCAGCGTCAGCGCAAGTCTCGTGCACACGTCTTCGTTGCGGGGAATTTGTATGGTGTAGGTCACCAGGTACCTGCCGGGCACGGTCACGCGCACGCGCCCGTTCTCCTCGCGGAACCATTCGACGTCGCCATACTCAAAATCGAAGTCCACATGCCCGTTTTCCTGTACCTTGAGGGGCGCAAAGGCGGTAAACTTCGCCGACGCTTCCACATGCATCGGGCAGGCGCACACGCCGTGGCAGCCAGCCTCGGCTTGGGTCGGCCCGCAGTTTCCGGTGTAGTAAAGCGGCCAGCCGGCGCAGGTGCGCCGATCGGGATCGTCCGCGGAAGCGCGCGCGCGCGGCTCCGGGCGCGGACGGCAGCAGCTGCAAATGCAGCAGCGGTCGTGTTTTTTGCCCTCGCACCTCTCGGGGCGCACCTCCGGCATAACGAGGTTCGGGCGGATGCAGCCGCAGGAGGGCGCGCAGCTTCTGTGCGCCGACATTACCCCGCAGGTGCAGAACTGACTGCCTATATGGTTCACGCGGCAGCCGCCGAGCGCAGAAAGCGCGCCGTACCGGCAATTACCGCGGGTATTTACGGAATTTGACACGGGTATCTCTCCTTCTCATCCGGGATTCACTCCATCCTATGCAAAAGACCGCCCACAGGATATCAACAATTCATCAACCAAAAAAGCGGCGTTATCCACAAGCGGCTGTGGATAACGCGGATAACCGATTTCCGACCGATTCCGCGTATTGCGGCGCGCCCGCGCTTCTGGTATAATGATCGTGGATATGCATCGATACCGGAGGGAATTGGATGGATTATACAACCGCGCAGCTTGAAAACTGGAACGCAGCGATCGGCATCATGCGGCGCGAGCTGAACCCGGCGCAGTTCAACGCCTGGTTCAATAAGTTAAAACTGCACGCGATCACATCTGACACGCTTTTATGCGAAGCGCCCGATCAATTCGTCATCGACAACATCGGGCGCAGGTACATGACGATGTTCTACAACTGCATCGGCATCGCGTTCGGGCGGCATTACGAGATTGTGATCGCATTAAAGGCGGACATCGCGCGCCAGATGGAGCAGTTGTCGCGCACCATGCTCAACAAAAAGTACACCTTCGACAATTTCGTCGTGGGCACGTCCAACTCGTTTGCCTACGCGGCGTCCGTCGCCGTTGCGGAGGACCCGTCGGACGCGTACAACCCGCTGTTTATCTACGGCGGGGTGGGGCTTGGAAAGACGCATTTGATGAACGCGATCGGCAATTACATCACCGTGAAAGACCCGCGGCGCAACGTTTTGTTTATTTCATCGGAGACGTTCACCAACGATTTCATCGACACGCTTGTCAAGAAAAAGGGGACAAGCGACATGCGCGAGCGGCTGCGCAACGTCGATGTGCTGATGGTGGACGACATACAGTTTCTCTCCAAAACCGTCGCCACGCAGGAGGAGTTTTTCCATACCTTCAACCATCTGCACACCAAGGGAAAGCAGATCATACTCTCCTCCGACCGCCCGCCCAAGGAGATCCCCACCATCGAGGAGCGGCTGCGCTCGCGCTTTGAATGGGGGCTGACGGTGGACATCCGAAAGCCCGATTTTGAAACGCGGGTGGCGATCCTTCGGCGCAAGTGCATCGACGAGGGCATCGAATGCGACGACGAGGTGCTCCATTTCATCGCCGGGCGCGTGGAATCAAACATCCGCGAGCTCGAGGGCGCGCTGAACCGGCTGCGCGCGAAGAACGAGCTGATCGGCGGGCGCATCAACACGCAGTTTGCGGAGGAGACGCTCGAGGCGATCCTGCCGCCGACCGCCGCGCGCGAGGTCAACGCCCAGGTGATCCTCTCGACCGTCGCGGAGCGATACGCCGTGACGCGCGAGGACATCCTCTCCAAAAAGCGCAACCGCGAGTACGCGCTGCCGCGCCAGATCACCATGTATCTATTGCGCGATATGACGCCGCTTTCGACCACCGCCATCGGGCGCGAGCTTGGCAACCGCGACCATACGACCGTGATGCACGGCTGCGACCGCATCACCCAGGCGATGCAGAAAGACCCCACGTTTCGCAAGAGCATTGACGAGCTCAAGGACACCATCGTCAACGGTTAGAGAAAATCGAGCCTGTGGATAACCGGCGGGATATCCACGCGCACTCCACATGGGGTTGTGGACGCGCGCGCCCATATGCCGGCAGGGTTTTGGGCAGTTATCCCAGTTATCCACCGTATTACTACTACGACTACCTTCTATATATAATAACGACAGATAATGGAGGCGCGCGCACATGCGGTTTACAACGACGGTGCAGGAACTCACAGAAGGGCTATCGATGGTGATGCGGGCGCTGTCCTCGCGCACCACAAACCCCATTTTGGACGGCATATTGATCGAGGCGGGCGAGGACTATGTGCAGATCACCTGCTCGGACGAGCGCATCACCATCATCACGCGCGTGCGCGCGGATGTGGACGAGCCGGGGCGCGGCGTCGCGCCCGGGAAATTGTTTACCGAGCTTGTCCGGCGCATGCCCATGGGCGATTTGTTGATCACCATGAACGATAGTTTTCAGTTTAAATTAAGTTGCATGGCGTCGCGCATGAACCTCTCCGGGCAGGACGCGGACCTCTACCCGCTGCCGAGCATCGTCGGCGGGGAATTGGAGATCACGCTGCCCCAGTCGATGCTCAAGGATATGATCGCCAAAACCGAGTTCGCCATCGCGCAGGAGGACATGCGCGACGTGCTCACCGGCGCGTTTCTCGAGGTGCGCGGGGGCGACGCGGTCATGGTGGCGCTCGACGGCTTCCGACTGGCGATGATCAAAAACGCTTGCTCGGAGATCACCGGCGCGATGTCGGCGATCATCCCCGGGCGCGCGGTGGGCGACATCGGGCGGCTGCTCAAGGACGGGCCGGAGGATTTCTGCACGCTCACATTCGAGAAAAACCGGCTGCACATCGACCTTGCGGGCACGGACATCTACGTTGTGCTCATCGAGGGCGAGTATGTCGATTACAGAAAGATACTGCCCACGCAGTTCAATACCCGCGTGATCGCCGAGCTCGAGCCGCTGCGCCGCGCGATCGACCGCGCCGCGCTGATCGCGCGCGAGGGCAACAACAATTTGATCCGCTTTCGCGCGGAGGACGGGCGGTTGTACATCGAATCGAACTCGGAGATCGGCGACGTTCACGAGGAGATGGACATCGAGATGGACGGCGCGGACATCACCATCACCTTTAACGTAAAATATATGCTCGACATCGTGCGCACGATCGAATCCGAGCGCATTGAAATCTCGCTCAACACCGCGATCACCCCGTGCGTGATCACGCCCGTTGACAACCGCGATTATTTGCACCTGGTGCTGCCGGTGCGCACGCGGGCGTAACAAAAACTCCAAACATTTGACAAACGGGAGGACTATGATCCAAGAAGACACCATCGCCGCCATTGCGACCGCCGAGGGCGCGGGCGGCATCGCCATCATCCGCGTAAGCGGCGAACAGTCGCTGCCCATCCTGCGGCGCGTGTTTTCCAAAAAAGGCGCGATGGAATCGCACCGGATGTACCACGGCTATATCCAGGGCGCGCAGGGCGTGGTGGACGAGGTGATGGCGGTGTACATGCGCGCGCCCAAAACGTACACGCGCGAGGATGTTTGCGAAATTTACTGCCACGGCGGGCGCGTCGCCGCGCGGCGGGCATTGAAACTTGTGTTGGACGCGGGCGCGCGCGCCGCTGCGCCCGGCGAGTTCACCAAACGCGCGTTTCTCAACGGGCGGATCGACCTTTCGCAGGCGGAGGCGGTGATGCAGCTGATCGGCGCGCATTCGGAAGTCTCCGCGCGCGCCGCGGTGCGCCAACTGCGAAGCGGCGCGTCGTCGGTCGTAAAACCTGTGATCGACGCCATTTTGGGCATGCTCGCGCTGCTCGAAGCATCGACGGATTTTCCCGACGAGGTGGAGGAAGAGGCGAGCAAGGACGCGTTTTCTGCGGGCGCGCGGGACGCGATCGCGCGGCTTGACGCGCTCATCGACGCGCGCGGGGCGCGGATATTGCGCGAGGGCGCGTCCGTTGTGCTCGCGGGGCGACCGAACGTGGGCAAATCCTCGATCTTAAACGCGCTGATCGGTTCAGAGCGCGCGATTGTGACCGACATCCCCGGCACGACGCGCGATGTGATCACCGAGCGGGTGGAGATCGGCGGCACGCTGATCGAGCTTTCGGACACCGCGGGGCTGCGCGACACGGGCGACGCGGTCGAGAAAATCGGCGTCAGGCGCGCGCAGGACGCGGCAGAGACCGCGGATGTGGTGATCGCGGTGCTCGACGCGCACGAGGGGTTGACAGAGGGCGATATGCGGATGCTCGCGGGCGCGGACGCGCGCCACATCGCCTGTATCAACAAGCGGGATTTGGGCGAAAACATCCGCGCGGCGGACATCGAGGACGCCTACGGCATCGAGGCGCGCGAGGTTTCGGCGCGCACCGGCGCGGGCATCGACGAATTGATCGGCGCGATCGCCGCGCGCATCGACGTGGGCGACGTGCCGCTTGTGACCGAGCGGCACATCGAGCTTGCCAAGGACGCATCCCGCGCGCTGCACCGCGCGCTGGACGCCATCGGTGCGGGGTTTGAGCTGGACATCTGCGCAATCGACATCGCGGACGCGCTCTCGAGCCTGACCCAGATCACCGGCGAGAACGCGCGCGAGGCGGTCATCGACCGCATATTCCAAGATTTCTGCGTCGGAAAATAGCCGGCGCATGGCGGAGGGAACGATTTGAAAATCGGATTGGTATCGCTGGGCTGCGCGAAGAATCGGGTCGATTCGGAGAACTTGCTCGGCAGGCTCACGCACGCGGGGCATGAAATTGTCGCAGACCCCGCGCAGGCGGACGCCATATTTGTCAATACCTGCGGGTTCATCGAGGCGGCGAAGCAGGAATCGATCGGCGCCATCTTCGAGATGACGAAATATAAAAAGGACGGCGCGCGGCTGTATGTCACGGGCTGTCTGGCGCAGCGGTACGCCGACGCGCTGATGGCGGAGATCCCGGAGATCGACGGGCTGCTCGGCGTGTGGGACTACGACCGCGCGGTGGCGATGCTCGGCTCTGCGGCGCGCGAGCGGCACACCGGCGGCAGCGAGCGGTTCCCCGACGGCGAGCGCGTGTTGACCACGCCCGCGTATTCGGCGTATGTGAAAATATCCGACGGCTGCGACAACTGCTGCGCCTACTGCGCGATCCCGCTGATCCGCGGGGGTTACCTCTCGCGCCCGTTTGAGGAGATCATATCTGAGTGCGAGCGGCTGGCGGCGGGCGGCGTGACGGAGCTGACGCTGATCGCGCAGGACACCTCGCGCTACGGCATCGACCGCTACGGGCGCGTGCGGCTGCCGGAGCTTTTGGAGCGCGTCTCGGCGATCGAAAGCGTGAAATGGGTGCGCGTTTTGTACTGCTATCCGGATACGACGGACGATGCACTCATCGACGCCATCGCGCGGCTGCCGAAGGTCGCGCCGTACCTCGATCTGCCGCTTCAGCACATTAACGCCGAAATTTTGACCGAGATGAACCGGCGCGGCACGCCGGAGGCCATCAAGGCGCGGCTCGCCCGCTGCAAATCGCTCGGGATCACGCTGCGCACCACCATGATCGTGGGCTTCCCCGGCGAGACGGACGAGCAGTTTCAGGAGCTGATGGATTTCGTGCGCGAGACGCGGTTTGACCGGCTCGGCGCGTTCGCCTACTCCGCGGAGGAGGAAACCGCCGCCGCCGAGATGCCCGGGCAGATCGATGAGGAGATCAAGCAGCTGCGGCTCGATCAGCTGCTTACGATGCAGCAGGGGATTTCGCTGGAGCTGAACGAGGCGCGCGTGGGCGAGGTGTGCGAGGCGCTCGTCGAGGGCATCGAGGACGGCGTCTACATCGCGCGCAGCATCCGCGAAGCGCCCGAATCCGACGGCGTGATCCAATTTACATCTGCCGCGGCGCACGCGCCCGGCGACTATGTCCGCGTGCGCATCACCGGCGCGGACGCCTACGATTTGTACGGGGAGGCGACCGAATCATGAAGATCAATCTGCCCAACCGGCTGACGCTTGTGCGCATCGCGCTGATCCCTGTGTTTGTGGTGCTCATGTCCTTTGAGATGCTCTGGACGCAGGCCGCCGCCGCCGCGGTGTTCGCCGCCGCGTGCATCACCGACTACTTAGACGGCGACATCGCGCGCCGCCGAAACCTGATCACGGATTTTGGGAAGTTCGCCGACCCCATCGCCGATAAGATGCTCGTGATGAGCGCGTATGTGGTGCTGGTGGGGCAGGGGCGCATGCCCGCGTGGGCGTGCATCATCTTCCTCGCGCGGGAATTTACGATCTCGGGCTTCCGGCTGGTGGCGTCCGGCGGCGGCAAGGTGATCGCCGCGGGCGCGCTTGGCAAGATCAAGACGATCACCCAGATGCTGGCGGTGATCATGCTGATACTGCTTGTGCCGTATGAGGGCGGCGGCGCGATGCTGGGGGACGCGGGCAGGATCGCCGCGGAGGTGATGCTGTATCTCGCGCTTTTGATGACGGTGTGGAGCGGCGTGGACTATGTTGTGAGGAACAGGCACTTTATCAAAGACATGTAAAAAAGAGATGCCGCGAATCTTAAGGATTCGCGTCGTTTTCATTTATATTTCGCCCTTGGCGAGCAGGGGGATGGTGCGCTCGAGCTGCGCGCCGAAGTTGGGGTCGGTCATGGACGAAAGGCTCACGCGGATGGTGTGCAGCACATATGTCGCTGCGCGCGTCACCGCCGTTTCGAGCGCGTCGCCCGTCGCGAGCGCGCCGGTCAAAACGCTTGCGAACATGTCGCCCGTGCCGGGAAAATGCCTGCCGATGTGCGAAAACGGGATCACGCCCGTCACGCCGTCCGCGCGGCGGTAGGCGTTCGCCAGACCGCCCTCAAAAGGCACGCTTGTGATCACCGCGGCGCGCGCGGGCAGGCGGCGCAGCATCGCGGTCAGCTCCGCGCGGGTGCGCTCGCGCGCGGTGTAGGTCTCCCCCGTGAGGAGCGAATACTCCGTCAAATTTGGGGTGATCACGTCCGCCCTCTCGCACAGCGCGCGCATGGCGCGCGGCATGTCCGCATCGATGCCGGAATAGAGGCGCCCCTCGTCGCCCATCACGGGATCGACGACAAACAGCGCGTCGCGATTTTCCATAAATAACAGGATCGACTGCGCCTGCCGGGGCGCGCCGAGGTAGCCCGTGTACACGCAATCGAAGGAGAGCGCCATGCCCGCCCAGCTTTTGAGCGTTTGATCCAAAAAATCCGTCATATCGAGGGAGACGATGCCCGAAAAGCCCGTGTGCGCGGAGAGCACCGCCGTGGGCGCGGGGCATGCCTGCACGCCCATCGCCGATAATATCGGCAGGGTGACGGCGAGCGAGCAGCGACCAACGCCCGACAGGTCGTTGATCGCGGCGACAATCGGCACGCGCGTCGTCATGGGCGCATCTCCTCCATTTCAAGCGGGGCAAGCCGTATGTTGCCCCAGTTCGGCTCGTTCCACAAAAAGCCCTGGTTGCGCGTCGGGTCTTCCGTGATGATAAAATGCCCCGCGTCCTCCACGGTATCGTGGAAGATGGACTTGCCCGTGGGGTTTTGACCGACGAGCTGCAATTTGATCGCGTATTCGCCGGGCGCGACGCCGGATAGATCGAGCGCGTAGGCGTATGTAAATTCGCTGTCCGTCTCGGCGCGGAAGGGCGCGGACTGCGCCATCGCGACGGGGGCGGCGTTGTTGGACATGAGGATCACGCGCATGCGGCACGCGCTGTCGGGCACGCGCGCGCGCGCGGTGAGCGAAAAGCGCATGCGGGAATCCTGCTCGTACTCCATCGTCTGGTTTTCGAGGATCGTCATTGCCATCATGCGCATGGATCGCCCGCGGTTTTTGCCGCGCGGGAGCGCGTCCAAATCGCGCTCGACGCTGCGCACGCCCGCGCCGGCGTATAGATCCATCGCGCGCGCGACCTCGCCGTCGTAGACGAGCTTGCCGCGCTCCAGGTAGACCGCGCGCGTGCACAATTGCGAGACGGTGCGCAGGTTGTGGCTGACGTAGATCACCGCGCGCCCGCCGCGCGCCACATCGCTCATTTTGCCGAGGCATTTTTGCTGAAACGCCACGTCGCCCACGGCGAGCACCTCGTCGCAGATGAGGATGTCCGGGTCGAGGTTCGACGCCACGGCGAAGGCGAGCTTGACGTACATGCCCGAGGAATAGCGCTTCACGGGCGTGTCCACGAACTGCTCGATCTCCGAAAAATCGATGATCTCGTCGAGCTTGCCCGCGATCTCGCCGCGCGTCATGCCGAGGATCGCGCCGTTTAAGAAGATGTTCTCGCGCCCGGTCAGCTCCGGGTGAAAACCCGTGCCGATCTCAAGCAGGCTCGCCACGCGCCCTTTGATGCGTATCTCGCCCGCGGACGGCGCGGTGATGCGCGAGATGAGCTTGAGCAGCGTCGATTTGCCCGCGCCGTTTCTGCCGAGGATGCCGACCGCGTCGCCGCGATCGACCGCCATGGACACCTCGTCCAGCGCGAGGAAATACTCGCCGCGCGTCTGCTCGCGCGCGAAGATTTTGGCGTTCGGGTCTTCCTTTCCGCGCACGCGCGCAAACCAGCTTTGTAAATCGCGCTGGAGGGTGGTGCGCCCGATCACGCCGAGCCTGTATTGTTTGGAGACCGAATCGATCTCAAGGGTTCGCTCGCTCATATCCTATCCCCCCTATACCGTGTCCATGAAGGTCTTTTCCACGCGCGTGAAGAGCGCCGCGCCGAGGACCAGCACCGCGATGGTGGTGATCCACGAAATCCAGTAATACTGCATGCCGGAGGCGGGCACGCCGAGAAACGCGCTGCGGAAGAGCTCGATCATGGGCGTCATGGGGTTGAGCATGTAGAGCCCGGCGAGCGCGGGGTAGCTTTCGTAGATGAGCGAGGAGGAGTAGGCGATGGGCGTTGCGTACATCCAGAGGTGTACGCCGAAGGTGACGAGCATCGCCAGGTCGCGGTATTTCGTGGTGAGCGCAGAGACGATGATGCCAAAGCCCAGCCCGAGCGCCGCCATCTGAAGTAGGATCAGCGGCGTGAAGGGGATGAGCGCGAAATCCGGGCGCACGATTGTGCCCGCGCGGGTCGCGTAGTAGATGAGGAAGACAAGAAACATCGCAAACTGGACGAGGAAATTGATCAGCTGCGTGCATACCACGGAGATGGGCATGACCAGCCGCGGGAAGTAGACCTTCCCGAATAATTGGCGGTTTTGGATGAAGGTGCCGGAGGTCTGCGTGAGGCAGGAGGAGAAGTATTGCCAGGCGATGTTGCCCGCCATGTAGAACAGGAAGGAGGGCATGCCGTCGGTGGGCAGCTTTGCGATGCCGCCGAAGATCACCGTAAAGACGATGGTGGTGATCAGCGGCTGGAGCACCACCCACGCGGGCCCGAGCACGGTCTGCTTGTAGAGCAGTTTGAAGTTGCGCTTGACGAGCAATAGGATTAAATCGCGGTAGCGCAATAGCTCGCGTATGTCCACATGAATCCAACCCTTGATCGGGCGGATGTAGGAATCCCATTTGACTGAATTATCCCACAATGTTTCGTACCTCCGCGGGTGTACGCCCCGCTCCTTCGTTCTCCGTTCTCTCGTCCTTCGTTCCTTTTCTCGTTCCTTTTACTTCGTTCGCCGTTCTCTCGTCCTTCGTTCCTTTTCTCGTTCCTTTTCCTTCGTTCGCCGTTCTCTCGTCCTTCGTTCCCCGTTCCCTTTATCTTCGTTCTCTTTCCCGTTCCCTTGTCCTTGTCCTCGTCCCCCTGCCGCCGCGTAGCGGCGGCGCATGGGTTTCCAAAGGGACAATGTCCCTTTGGCGGGGGTGCGGGGGCAGCGCCCCCGCCCCGTCTTGCCCGCCGTGTCACCCCCCGACCCCCC
>JBMNUA010000001.1:0-34862 GCA_050945995.1 Christensenellales bacterium | reverse complement strand
AGCCGGCGTTTGCGAGGCTGACGAAGTTCGCGACGGTGTTGGGCGCTTCGGAGACAAACAGCTCGATGCGCATGGTATCTCCGTTTTCCATCTCGATCGTCGCGATGGGATTCGGCACGCCCTCATATGGATTCTTGCGCGCGCAGCCAATGAGCTGCGCGCACAGCAGAAAAAGCGCAAGCGCCGCTGCAACGCGTTTCACGCGCGCACCCCCTCGTCCTCGATCAGCTTTTTCTTGCGCGCGCACATCTCATCCACGCGCGCGATGTATTCCTCGATGTTCTTCACATTCGGGGCGCGCTCGATCCTGCGCGCGCGGTCGAACACCCATTTCGAAATTGCGCCCGCGCCGAGGGCGAGCACACGCGCGGTCTCCTCCATGTTGCCGATGTTGTACAGGCACGCGCGCCCGGGCTTTGCGTAGCCCACGTTCTCCAAGTTGCCCGCCATGTACTTCTGCCGATAGATATAGTAGGGCTGATAGCCCGCGCGCGTCAGGCGTTCGCGCGCGAGCTCGATCATCCGCACGGCTTCGCCCGCGCCCTGCGGCGCGTGACCGCCGCCGGCGACATGCAGTTGCTCGTGCAATTTGCTTGCGCGCTTGACGGCGAGCGCGTGCACGGTGACGCTCTCGGGATCGAGCGCGATCACCTGCTCGAGGGTGCGCGCAAAATCGTCCGCCGTCTCGCCCGGGAGCGCGGCGATCACATCCATATTGATGTTGTCAAAGCCCGCAGCGCGCGCCAGTTGATACGCATGGATGGTATCCGCGCCGCTGTGCGCGCGCCCGATGCGCGCGAGCGTTTCATCTGAGAAGGACTGGGGGTTGACCGAGATGCGCGTAATGCGATGCGCCTTGAGAACCGAGAGCTTGCCCGCGTCGATCGTATCGGGTCGCCCCGCTTCGACCGTCCATTCGACCGCGCCGGGGAACGCTTCACGCGCCGCCGCGAGGATACGGTCGAGCGATTCGGCATCGAGCGCGGTGGGCGTGCCGCCGCCCATGTACGCCGCGCGCACGCGCAGCCCTTTTTCGCGCATCATCACCCCGCAGGTTCTGATCTCCCGAATGAGCGCATCGGCATACGGGGAGACGAGCCGCCCGTCGCCGATTTCGCCGGAGGAGAACGAGCAATAATCGCAGCGCGTGGTACAAAAGGGGATGCCGAGGTAGAGGTCGAACGCGTCCTCCGGCAATTCGCGCAGCCCCTGTTGCGCATCCGCGATTTCGCCGAGCAGTTGCGCGCGCGAGGGCGCGACATCGAATTCGCGCGTCAGACGCTCGATCGCAGCATCGCGATCCAGTCCGTCCTCCATCGCCTCATAGAGCAGGCGCGTGGGGCGGATGCCCGTGAGCGAGCCCCACGGCGGGCGGATGCCCGTCATCTTCTTTAACAGCTCATACAGCCCCGATTTCGCCGCGCGCTTGCGCAGCCGTTTGAAGGCGATGGGCTCTTTTTCGTCGATCACGGTGTGCTGAACGTGCATGGTCTCCCCCGACGTCCACAGATCGACATAGCTGTTTTTGCCCTCCGCGATCTGATGGGTGACGACGATATCGCCATCATCCGCGCTGATCTCTACATTGCCCAGAAACAGGCGGATCATCTCGGAGAAGTCGGGAACAAACATCGACAGCTCCGTCAACAATCGAACGCTCACCATCCGTACCTCGCGCGCTCCTCGCCGATGGTCGTGGCATCGCCATGCCCGGGATAGACGCGGGTTTCCGGCGGGAGCGCAAACAGCGTGCGCAGCGACGCGCGCAATTGCAACATGCTGCCGCCCGCGAGGTCGGTTCTGCCAAAGCCCGCGCGAAACAGCGTGTCGCCCGAGAACAGCACGCCCGCCGCTTCGTCGTACAGGCTGATCGAGCCGGGGCTGTGTCCCGGCGTGTGGAGCACTTGAAAATTCTCGAACCGATCGCCGTATACCAGGTGGCGGACGGCGGACGGCGCGGGCAGCGACGCGACCGCGGGGTCGTACATGGAGTGCGCGACGTCAGACAGGGACTGCGCGTCCGACGGGTGGATGTAGACATCGATCCCAAATTTCTCCTGCAGCGGCTCTGCCGCGAGCATGTGATCGAAATGACCGTGTGTGAGCAGGATCGCGCGCGGCGCTTTCACCGCTGCGACGAGTTTTTCTAAATCATCGCCGGGGTCGATCAGCAAATCGCCACCTACGAGGTAGGCGTTTTCCTGATACGCGCCGCAGACGATCGTTTGTATCTCTAGCATAACAATTCTCCTAAAACAGCTTTCTGCTGTCGAGCAATATGGTGACAGGCCCGTCGTTTACGAGCTGAACCTGCATGTGCGCGCGAAAGCGCCCGGTCTTTGTGGGGATCCCCGCATCGATGAGCGCGTTTTGGAGCGCGGTGAGCATGGGTTCGGCGATCTCCGGCGGCGCGGCGTGGGAGAAGCTGGGTCTGCGCCCGCGGCGCGCGTCGCCCAGCAGCGTGAACTGCGAGACGAGCAGCACCTCGCCGCCCACGTCCTTGACACACAAATTGAGTTTGTCGTCCGCGTCCTCGAAGATGCGCATGCCGGCGATCTTCCCGGCGATGAAGCGCATATCCTCGTCGGTATCGTTCTCCTCCGCGCCCACGAGCACGAGAAGCCCCGCGCCGATTTCGCTGACGAGTTCCTCTTCCACGCGCACGGACGCGCTTGTCACCTTTTGTACTACAATTCGCATACGTTCCTCACTGTGCCACCCGGTAGACCTCGTCGATATCCGGTTTGCTCTTCAAATCGCGGATGATCTTTTCGAGCTGCTGGGTGTTTTTGATGGTGATGGTCAGGTTGATGATGGACATGCCGATCTGCGTTTTGGAGGGATGGGCGGTGATCGCCTGCACGTTGACATCGACGGACGCAAAGTACAACGACAGCTCCGCGAGCAGACCGCTGCGGTTGACGGCGCTGATGCGGATGTACGCGTCATACGCCGCGGAGGCCTCCATCTCCCATTCGACTTGGATGAGCCGCTCCTTTTCGACGCCCGGGTCTTTCAGGCTCTTACAGTCCTCCTTATGGACGGAGACGCCGCGCCCGCGCGTGATGTAGCCGATGATACGATCGCCCGGAAGCGGGGTGCAGCAATGCGCGAAGCGCACGAGCATGCCCGCTTCGCCCTTCACGGTGACGCCCTTGGAGGTGCCCGTCTGCTGGCGTTTTTTCGCCTCGGCGTGTTCCTCGACGGTCGGCAGCTTCGGCTCGGGCAGCTCGGACTTATGATCCTTTCGATACTCCTCAACGAGCCGGTTGACGACCTGCATGGTGCTCAGCCCGCCAAAGCCGATCGCGGCGTAGACATCGTCCATCGACTGGTAGGAGTAGCGTTTGAAGAGCACCTCGGTATACTCGTTTTTGACGAGCTGGGAGAGCGCGAAGCCGAGCCGTTTCGCCTCGTACTCGAGCATCTCCTTGCCCTTTATGATGTTTTCCTCTTTATTGACGCGTTTTAGCCACGCGCGGATTTTTGCCTTCGCCTCGCTGGTTTTGACGATGTTGAGCCAATCGCGCGAGGGACCGTGGGAGGATTGCGAGGTCATCACCTCGACAAAATCGCCGGTGTTGAGCTGCGAGGAGAGCGGGACGATGCGCCCGTTCACCTTCGCGCCGATGCAGCGGTTGCCGACCGCGGAGTGGATGCGGTACGCGAAATCAAGCGGCGTTGCGCCGCGTGGGAGCGATATGACATCGCCCTTGGGCGTGAACACGAAGACCTCGTCGGCGAAGAGGTCAAACTTGAGCATTTCGCCAAAGTCGCTGGCGTCGCTGGTCTCCTTCTGCCAATCGAGGATGCGGCGCAGCCAGGCGAGCTTTTCGTCGAGCGCATCCGCCTGCTTGCCCTCTTTATAGCGCCAATGCGCGGCGATGCCGTACTCCGCGGTGCGGTGCATGTCGAAGGTGCGAATTTGCACCTCGAAGGGCTTGCCGGCGTTGACGACGGTGGTGTGTAGCGACTGGTACATGTTCGCCTTGGGCATGGAGATGTAATCCTTGAACCTGCCGGGCACCTGCGGCCAGAGGGTGTGCACCACGCCGAGGGCATAGTAGCAATCCTGCTGGGTATTGACGATGACGCGAACGGCGATCAGATCGGTGATCTGATCGAAGGTTTTATTTTGCGAGGTCATCTTATGGTAGATGGCATAAAAATGCTTGGGGCGACCGTCGATCTCACACTGTATGCCGGCAAGGCGCAGCTGTTCTTTGAGCTGCTGGGTGACCTGCGCGATGAGTTTTTCGCGCTCGACACGCTTCATGCCGACCTTTTGCACAAGGTCGTAGTAGCCCTTGGGGTCGATGTAGCGAAGGGCGAGGTCTTCAAGCTCCCACTTGATGGTGTAGACGCCCAGGCGGTGCGCGAGCGGCGCGTAGATATCGAGCGTTTCGCGCGCGATGGGCACTTGGCGCTCCGGACGCTGGGATTTGAGAGTGCGCATGTTGTGCAGGCGGTCGGCGAGCTTGATCAGCACCACGCGGATGTCCTTTGCCATGGCGAGGAACATTTTGCGCAG
This sequence comes from Christensenellales bacterium, assembly GCA_050945995.1. Lineage (GTDB taxonomy): Bacteria > Bacillota > Clostridia > Christensenellales > Aristaeellaceae > RUG11247. Next base: position 30,331 of record JBMNUA010000001.1, on the reverse strand, counting down.
GGTTTCCGCCTGCGCCTCCTCGCGGGAGGTAAAATCGAGGTGCCGTAGTTTGGTGACGCCGTCCACGAGCAGTTCGACCTCCGGACCGTACATGTCGCCGATCATTTGGATGGTCATGCCCTCGACGTCCTCAACGCAGTCGTGAAGAAGCCCTGCCGCGACGGTGGTCGCATCGAGCATGAGATCGGTCAATATCACCGCGACGGAGACGGGGTGCGTGAAATACGGCTCGCCCGAGAGGCGCAGCTTGCCGGCGTGCGCCTGTTCGCCGAAGGTGTAGGCGCGGCGCACGAGATCCATATCGTCGTCGGGATGGTATCTGCGGATTCGCTCGATCAGTTCGTCCGCCGAGAGATACGCATGGTGTTCGGTTGCGGGTTGGTTCATGCGCCACACCTCCTTTACCGTTAGATATCCGTTGATTCCTCCATGCCGCCTTTTGTTTTCAGCGCGGTGATGGCGCGGAACACCGGGGCGTCCATGGGGTTTACTTTCCGAAACTTGCCGAGCGCGAGCCGTTGATCGCCCGTTTGCACGACCAGCTCCATATCGATGAGCGCGAGCGTGCACGCTATGGCGCAACATATGCCGAGCGCGCATTCGTCGGTGAGTGATTTCGCCAAAGTCGGGAGCGAATGGCGTACGAGCGGGCGCGAGAGCAGCCGCTTCATGGCGAGGTAGGCGCGCCGGAGCTCGTCTATGCCGGGCAGCTCGGAGAGCCACGCGGCGGGCGGGCAGTCGAGCGCGCGGAAGCCGTCGGGCGCGGGCATCCCCGCGTAGATCACCTGCCGATAATTGGGCGGGATTTCGCCCGCCGGCATGAGGCAAACGGCGTTAAAGGCGCGCGGGTCGTCGGGGTATTCGCCGAGGAAGGCGTCCAAATCCGAGAATTCGGATGCGCAATTCGCGTCCGCGGCGATGATGAGCGTGCCTTGCGGGTGATCCGCGAGCATACGGCACAGTTCGTCTTGGGAGATGAGCGCGCCGGATTTGCCCGAATATGTTCTATTATAGAGCATCTCTGTTAAGAATGCTGCAAAAAGTGCATCGTTCGGGGCGGCATGCGCCAAATATTCCGCGCCGCCGGCGGGTTTGATCGCCCTAACCTCCAGCTCGACGCTCGTGCGCCCTGCGAAGCGGTTGATTTTGGGCGCGTGGAGGACATCGACATCGCCCGACAGGCGGCTGGCGCGCGCGCCCTCGCGAAAGGCGATGGCGCGCAGCCGGTTCGTGCCGTCGTTGAGCGAAAGGCTCAGGTGCGCGCCGTCCTTCCCCACCCGGCGCGCATCGACCACCTGCGCGCGCGTGCGCAGGATCGGCGCGGGGTTGCCCATGCCGGTGGGCGCGAAGGATTCCATGAGGGAGAGAAACACCGGGTCGAGCTCGTCAAAGCGCGCGTCCATGTCGTATTCGGTGACGGGGAGGTACTGTTCGGGGGCCACGGTTTCAGATAAATATTGATCGAGCGCGGTTTGAAACGCATCAATGTTTTCGCGCGCAATCGTAAGCCCCGCCGCCTGCTTATGCCCGCCGAATCGAACGAGGTGCGACTGTACGGCGGACAGCGCGGCGTGGATGTCCACGCCCGGAATGCTGCGGCACGAGCCGACGCCCGTATCGCCAGAAAGTGAAATCAATATCGCGGGGCAGTAGAACCGCTCGGCGAGCCGCGATGCCGCGAGCCCAATCACGCCGCTGTTCCAGTCCTCCCCCGCGAGCACGATGGCGCGGCGGGCGACGAAATCGTGATCGGTGAGCCGGGCAAGCGCATCCTCGAGGATTTCGGACTCCAGTTTTTTGCGCGCGGTGTTTTCCTCGTTCAATTCGGACGCGAGGGCGCGCGCTTCATCCGGCGAGTTGGTGGTCAAAAGAGAGAACGCGCGCTTCGCCGAGCCGATCCTGCCGGAAGCGTTCAATCGCGGTCCGATCTGGAAGCCGAGCATGCCCGCGGTGTACGGCTTCTCAGAAAGTGCGGCGACCTCGCGCAGCATGGAGAGCCCGAGCCGTGGATGCTTGTTCATGGCGTCCAATCCGAGCGACACGATCGCGCGGTTCTCGCCCGTGAGCGGCACAATGTCCGCGACGGTCGCGAGCGCGGCGAGGTCGATGTACGCCATCGCGGCGTCGCGCCCGAGCAGTTCCTCCGCGAGTTTGAAGGCGACGCCCGCGCCGCAGAGCTGCGGTTCGGGGTAATCGCCGACGAGCGGATTGACGACGATGCAATCGGGCAAAATCGCGTCCGGGCGGTGGTGGTCTGTCACGATCACATCGAGTCCCAAATCCTTCGCGAGCGATACGAGATGCGCGGAAGTGATGCCGCAATCGACCGTGACGAGAAGCGCGCAGCGCGCGGCGATCTCGCGCACCGCGGGCTCGTTCAGCCCATAGCCCTCCTCATGGCGCGAGGGGAGGTATACCTCGAACTCGCCGCCCATTTCACCGAGCGCGAGCGATAGGATTGCCGAGGCGCTCACGCCGTCCACATCGTAATCGCCGAATATGCAGATGCGCTCCCCCGCCCCGACCGCCTGCCGCAGCCGCGCCGCAGCCTGCGCGATGCCCGTGAGCAGCGCGGGCGGGTGAAGCATCGAGGCGTTCGGCTTGAGGAACGCGCGCGCCTGCTCGACCGAGCCGATGCCGCGCGCGACGAGCAGCCGATGCAGCGCATCGGGCATGCCTGCTGGGCGTTCAAAGTCTGTGCCGCGCGCCGTGCGCTGTTTAAAGATTCGCATGGGTTTCCTCCGTGGTTGCGTCGGGCATGCCCGTGGGACGTTCAAAGTCTGTGCCGCGCGCTTCTCGCTGCTTAAAAATTCGCATGGGTTTCCTCCGTGGTTGTATCGGGCATGCCTGCGGGGAGTTCAAAGCCTGCGCCGCTTAAAATCCGCATGGGTTTCCTCCGTGTTTGCATCGGGTCACGCCGCAGCCTGCGCGATGCCCGGGAGCAGCGCGGGCGGGTGGAGCATTGAGGCGTTCGGCTTGAGTAATGCGCGCCGTGGATTTCTTCCGTGACGCCGTGGTCGAGTGAAACGCAGCACGTTCCATAAATGCGAATTAGGAACCTCGCCGCGCAAGCGGTTTGATTCCTAATTCATGTTCACACCATTTTACTACGCCTTTGCTCCCTTTTGCGCGGCCGCCTTTTCCTGTTTGTTGGCGCTTCGCCTATCCATCCACATCGCCCAGACCTGGGAATTGAGGAAGACGGACGCGTACACGCCAGAGAGCATGCCCACGATCAGCGGGAACATGAACTCGCGGATGGAGTCAACGCCGAAGATGAAAAGGAATACGAGCGCGATGAGCGTGGTGATCGAGGTGTTGAGCGTGCGGCTGAGCGTCACGCCGACGGAGTATTCGACCACATCGATCTTCGGCGCTTGCGTGTAGCCGGGCTTTTTGGAAACCTCGCGCACGCGGTCGAAGATGATGATGGTATTGTTGATCGAATAGCCGATGATGGTCAACAGCGCGGCGATGAACGCGGAGTTCGCCTGGAACACATTGCGGAAGAACACCATGAACGCGCACATGATGAGCGCATCATGGATGAGCGCAGCCATCGCGACGACGCCGGAGTAGAAGTCAAACCGTATCGCGATGTAGACGAGCATGCAGGCAAACGCAATGAGCAGCGCTTTGACGGCGTTGGCGATCAAATCGCGCCCCGCGATCGCGCTGACATGGTCGATGGCGACGAACGCGAAGTTCGGATACTTCGCGGACATCTCGCGCTCGATCATCTCGCGCACCTTGCCCGTTTGGTTTTCAACGGATATCAGAAGCCGCAAGGGTGCACCCGTATCGGCGGCATCTTCGTCTGCATCCGCCAGGACGGCTTCGACCGCCTTGACGGAGAAGCCCGCGTTCGTAAGCGCCGCGGAAACGCGATCGCCCAGTTCCGCTTCGTCAAACGGCGCGTTCACGTCGAATTCCGCGATGTAGCCGCCGGAGAACGCCGAATCGTATTTCTCGCGGTTGATGCGCGCGTTCGAGAGCGCGCCGTAGCTGACGAGGCTCGCGCCATCGACAGCTTCCGTCACCGCGCCGACGACCGCGTCCTCGAGCCCCTCGGTCTCATCGACCAGCGAGAGCCGCACCTGAAGGTCGGTCAGACCGTCGCCCTCGCCGTCCTGCGCGGACGCGTCCGCCGGCTCGGTCTTTGTGACGAGGTAGTTGGAATAGCCCGCCTGATCGAGAATTTGGTTCACATCCGCCACGTCGAAACTCTCGCCCACAGAATAGGTGAGCAGCGAGCCGCCGGTGAAATCGATGCCCAAGTTGATGCCAAAGCCAAGGATCTGCATCACGAGCGCGACGAGTATGATCACGCCTGAGACGGCGAGGAAGATACCGGTCTTTCCCGTAAAACGCCTGTTCATTGTCCGTATCCTCCTTTACCGGCTATACAGCCACTCGGCTTTATAGCCGAGCTTGATGATGAGCTTGAAAATGCCGCGGGTGATGAAAATCGCGGTGAAAAACGAGGTCAACACGCCGATGAGCAGTGTGGTCGCAAAGCCCTTGATCGAGCCCGTGCCGAACACGAGCAGCACGACGGCGGCGATGATGGTGGTGACATTCGAGTCGATGATGGAGGAGAAGGCGTTTCGGTACCCGAACTTGAGCGCGTTAGTGAGCGTGCGCCCTGCCTTGCGCTCCTCGCGGAAGCGCTCGAGGATGATGACGTTTGCGTCCACCGCCATACCGATGCTCAGCAGGATGCCCGCGATGCCCTGCAGCGTGAGCTGGGCTTCGATGATGGCGAGCACATAAAACACGATGAGCACATAGATGAGAAGCGCGATGCTCGCTGCGACGCCGGGCAGCCGGTACAGCGCGATCATGAAGAGGATGATCGCGATGAGCCCGCAGATACCCGCGATGATCGCGCCGTCAACGGCGGCGAAACCGAGGGTTGCGGAGATCGCGCGGGTTTCTGACTCCTCGATGTCAAGGGGCAGCGCGCCGGATTGGATCAAAAGCGCGAGCTCCCGCGATTTTTCCCAGGACTCTTCCTGCGTGACATCGGAATAGGTGATCACGCCCGTGCCGCCGGTGATGGCGTCGTTGACGGTCGGGGAAGAAATCTCTTCGCCGTCCAAATAAATTGAAATCGCCTGACCGCGCAGCCGCCCGGTCGCTTCCGCGAACGCCTGCGTGCCCGCGGCGTCGAGTTCAAAGGCGACCTGATACATCAGCGTATACTGATCCTGCGTGACAAAGCACTCGGCGATGTTCGCGCCCTCGAGGATGACGTTGCCCGAAGGGTCGCGGAATTCGAGGTGCGCGGGCTTGCCGATGATATCGACGACCTCCTGCGGGTCGTCCACATCGGGGATCTCCACGCGGATGGCGTCGTCCCCCTGGCGGGCGACCGTCGCCTCGGTGTACCCCGCGCTCGTCAGCCGCGTTCGGAGCACGGAGATGGTGCTCTCCATCAAGTCGTCAAAGCCCTCGACGTTCATGTCCCGAGCGGTATAGACCGTGGAGATGCCGCCCTTCAAATCAAGCCCCAGGCTGATCGCCTCACCCACCGGCTTGATGGCATACTTGCTGATCTTCGAGTTCTTGATATAGTCGCCAAACCGCAGCCCGTTGAGCGCCAATGACGCCACGAGCGCGATCAGAACGACGATGACCGCAAGCTTCACCCAGCTTTTCACTTTCATCCGGAATTCCTCCCTGCCCGTGGACGCGCGCCGCCACGAAACATCTATCATAACAGTAATCTATTATATAGGAATCTTTCGGAAAGGTCAATCGCCAATTGAAAAAAGAAGCCGAACATGCTACCATACAGATAGAGAGATTTTTGGAGGATGAAACATGCGAATACGTTCCACACCCCATTGTCACACGCCGTATGCGGACGGGAAATCGACCGCGGAGGAGCTGGTGCGCGCGGCGATCGACGCGGATTTTGTGTCGATTGGGATTTCGGAGCACGGGCAGCAGCGGTTCGACCGCGAATATTGCATGAGCGACGAGGATTTGCCCCGATATCTGGGCGAGCTTCGGGCGCTGCGGGAGGCGTATGCGGATCGCATCCGGCTGCACATCGGCATCGAGCGCGACCTATATTCGCACGCCGCGCGCGAGGATTTTGAGTATGTGCTCGGCGCGTGCCACTATATCTTCAAAGGGGAGGCGTACTGCGCGGCGGACGGGGCGTATGAGACGCTGACCGCGTTTCGCGACGCGCATTTCGGCGGGAGCGGCGAAAAGATGGCGGCGGAATTTTTTCGGGTTTCGGGCGCATATGCGCTGGATTATCGCCCGGACATCTTCGCGCATTTTGATTTGATCCAAAAGCAGAACAAGGGCGGGCGGCTGTACAATCCGGAGAATAAAATCTGCTTGGACGCGGCGTTTGAAGCGCTCGAGATGATCTACGCATCCGGCGCGCTGCTCGAGGTGAACACGGGCGGCATGGCGCGCGGATTTATGGACACGCCGTACCCCGCGATGCCGCTGCTCAAGCGGTGGCATGAACTCGGCGGGCGCGTGATCGCGGGTTCGGACTGCCACTACGCGCCGCACATCGCCTTTGGGTTTGAGATGCTGCCCGGGTACCTCGCCGAGGCGGGGTTTGACACGGCGTGGCGGCTGGGCGGCGCGGGCGAGGAATTGTTTGTGGAGTTTCCTATACGCTGATGCGCATGCCGTCATAGGCGACGAGGTAGCCCCGCGCGCGCGTCCACGCCTCGAGCGCGGCGTGCGGAGGCGTGCCCTCGTGCGAGATGTGGGTGGCATAGGTGCGCTTGCAGCGAAGGCGCGCGGCGGTTTCCGCGACTTGATCGGCGTGCATGTGCCCGCCGCCCGGCGTGCTAGGTCCGTAGGTTTGGTCGATCGCGGCGGCGGTGAGCGGGAAATCGAGCGATTCGAGGAGCGACCACGCGTTATCTGTCAAAAGCGGCGTGTCGCAGGCGTAGAAAAACGCGGACGCGCCGCGGCGGACGATGTACATCAGCGAGCCGCCGGGGACATCGTGCGCGGATTCGACGGCGATGATCTCATAATTATCAAACCATGCGCGGTCGCCGTGCGCGAGGGGTTGCACATCCATTTCTAGTTTTTTTAGCCATAAATCGTCTTCGAGCGTTGCGCCCGATTCCTCGCGCGCGAGCATGTTCGACATTTGCGAGATGCAGGCGCGCGAGGCAAACAACCGCAGTTTATTTTGGGCGCGCGTGGCATATTCAGGCATGCGGGTGATGAGATGCCCGGCGTCGAAGTGATCGGAATGCGCGTGCGTTTGGAGAAGGCAGCCGAGTGCGCCGAAATCCGCGCCGTATGTAAGCGCGGCGGAGACGCTGTCGGGTCCTAAATCGAGGAGGATGTTCCCGTCGATCAATACGGACGATCTGCGCCTAATATCCTTGCCACCCGCGGCGCGCGCGTGGGCGCAGGTTTCGCAGTTGCAAAACGGGAGCGGGAGCGCGGTCGCTGCGCCCGTTCCGAGAAATAACAGTTCCATAGATTCCTCCGTGCCGCGTGGCAGTTTCTTGCGATTGAGCATAGCACCGCGCGCGCTTGAAGTCAATGAAGCCGCGCGGATTTTCTGTGCGCGCCGGTTGAAAAATCGAGTGATATCTGATAGTATATGGATAGAATTGGGCAGGCGGCGCGTCGGGAGGCTATGTGCATGAAAAAGCATGTCATCGGGATCGATGTGGGCGGGACGAAAATACTCTACGGTGTGTTCGACGAGCACATGAACCTCCTGCGCGTGATCCAGCGATCGACCGATCCGGAATTGAAGCCCGATCAACTGATGGATCAAATCACGGGGCATGTGAGCGAACTGCTGCGCGGCGCGGGGATCAAGCGCGAGGAGGTGCGCGGCATCGGCGCGGCGTTTCCTTCGCACATCGATTTTGAGCGCGGGATCGTGCTGGAGACGAGCAACATCGTCATGCTCAACAATGTGCCGGTGCGCGCGCTGCTCGAGGAGCGGTTGGGGCTGCCGGTGTGGCTGGACAACGACGCGAATGTCGCGGCGCTCGCCGAGCATCGGTTGGGCGCGGGGCGCGGGCATCGGGATATGATCTATGTGACGGTATCGACGGGCATCGGCGGCGGGCTGATCCTAAACGGCGATTTGTACCGCGGCATCCACGGCGCGGCGGGCGAGATCGGGCATATGTTCATCTCCGATGCTGCCGGGTCTCCCTGCGGCTGCGGGGTGACGGGATGCGTGCAGTCGATCGCTTCCGGTCCGCACATGGCGGAGTACGCCATGAACCGCATCAAGGAGGGCGAGGAGAGCAGCATCCTAAAATATGCGGGCACGTTTTCGCGCATCGATATGGTGGCGGTGGGACGCGCGTTTCAGGAGGATGATCCGCTCGCGGTCGAGGTGGTCGCGCGCGGCGCGGAGTACCTGGGGCGGATGTTTCATTCGCTGTATCAGATTTTCGACATCAATGTGTTTGTTTACGGCGGCGGCGTGATGAAGCTGGGACCGCGGTTTATCGAGATGATTGTTTCGTCCTACAAGCGGTATTCACAGATGGAGGCGCGCTACCCCGCGCATTTTTTAGCGGCGGAGTTGGGCGACAATACGGGGATGATCGGCGCGGCGCTGCTCGTGCCATGAGGTGATGATATGCGAAAGATGCTAGAATGGTTGCCGATGCAATACATGCTCGATACGCTTTCGGAGAACCCGAATTTGGCGAAATACTACGAGGGCGAGAAGGCGTGCGCCGTGCTCTTTGGTCATTCCCTGTTCATCGGGGGCGCGTATGACCGGGAGACGGCGCTTTATTTGGCGAAGAACATGCGCGCGGAGGACGGGACGATTGTATACTGCCCGGATGAGGCGTGGCTGGATGGGTTGCGGGAAATATGCGATGATGCGAAGGTGTATCGGCGCGCGATGCTGGCGGTGAAGCCGTATCCGCATGATGGGAGGAACGACGCGATCATGCGGATCGACACAGGCGCACTCGAAAAATATGGGAACGCGGAGATGTTCACCGAGGAAGTTTTGGGCACGGGCACCTACTTGTCGATGGCGGATTTCTTTGCGCGCGGGATCGGGTTTGCGCCCGTGTACGACGGCGCGCTGCGCGGGTTTTGCACCTCGGAATACCCTTCGCGCGGGAAATGCGCGATTGGCATCTATGTGGACGAGGCGTACCGCGGGCGCGGGCTGGCGGCGGATTTGACGCGTGCATTTCTGAATACGGCGCATGAAATGGGCATGGACACGGTGTATTGGGAGTGCTGGGCAAACAATGCGCCGTCGATCCAAACGGCGCTAAAATGCGGGTTTGAGAAGCAAGCGGAGTACGAGGTGCTCGTTATTTGAGAGTGGATCACACGGTACGGAGGTAGCAAATGGCTGAGTTCAAATTGGGTTTTTTGGGACACGGCGCCGATTACAATCCCGACCAATGGCGGCACATCCCCGGGACGCTGGACGCGGATCTGCGGTTGATGAAGTTATCGGGCAGCAATTTGATGAACGTTGGCATCTTCGCGTGGGCGGCGCTCGAGCCGGAGGAGGGCAAATACGAATTCGGCTGGCTCCGCGAGCTTTTGGACAAGCTGCACGAAAACGGGGTGTCGGCATTTCTCGCGACGCCGTCCGCCGCGCGCCCCGCGTGGATGGATGAGAAGTACCCCGAAGTGATGCGCACGCGGCAGGACGGCTTGAAATACATCCACGGTGAGCGGCACAACCATTGTTTCACCTCCCCCGCGTATCGCCATCTCGTCACGCGCATGAACACGCGCCTGGCGGAGGAATTTGCCGACCATCCGGCGGTGGTGGGCTGGCACATCTCCAACGAATACGGCGGCGAATGCCATTGCGACGCGTGTCAGCACGCGTTTCGCGCGTATCTCAAAGAGAAGTATGGCACGCTTGAGAAGTTGAATCAAGAGTGGTGGACGGGGTTCTGGGCGAAGACATACACCGATTGGAGCCAGATCCACAGCCCTTCGGAATTGGGCGAGAGCGCGGTGCACGGGCTTTCCATCGACTGGCAGCGGTTCGTGACGCATCAGACGATTGATTTCATGCGCGCGGAGCTTGCGCCGATCCGTAGGATCAGCCCGGACAAGCCCGTCACGACGAACATGCACGGACTGTTCCCGTTGGACTACTATAAATTTGCGCGCGAGATCGATTTCATCAGCTATGACGCCTACCCCACCTGGGACAGCGGGCGCGACATCGACACGGCGCACTTCGCTGCCTTCAACTACGACGCGATGCGCGCGATGCAGAAAAAGCCATGGGCGCTGATGGAGTCCACGCCGTCGATGACGAACTGGCAGGAGGTGTGCCGCCCGAAGCGACCGGGGATGCACATGCTCTCGAGTATGCAGGCGCTCGCCCACGGCGCGGACACGGTGCAATACTTCCAATGGCGCAAAAGCCGCGGCGCGTGCGAGAAGCTGCACGGCGCGGTGGTCGGGCACGACGGCACGGAGAACACGCGCGTGTTCCGCGATGTATCGGCGGTCGGCGCGCGGCTGAAGGCGCTTGCGGCGATCGAGGGCGCGTGCTCGAAGGCGCCCGCCGCGGTGCTGTTTGACCAGGAGAACCGGTGGGCGGTTGAGGGTGCGTTTGGCCCGCGCCGCGAGAAGCAGCATGTCGAGCAGGTGCTGGAGCATTACGGCGCGATCAAGAACCTTGGGATCGACGTGGATGTGATCGACATGGACTGCGATTTTGCGGATTACAAGCTGATCAGCGCGCCGATGCTGTACATGATCAAACCGAGGGTTGCGCAGCGGCTGGCGGCGTTTGTCGAAGCAGGCGGCACGCTCGTTGTCACCTACTGGACGGGCATCGTCAACGAGAACGACTTATGCTTCCTCGGCGGCGCGCCCGGTCCGCTGCGCGAGCTGTTGGGCGTGTGGTGCGAGGAGACGGACGCATACTATCCGCACCAAAAAAACGCGATGGTGCTTGAAGATGGGCGCGAGATCGAATGCGGATTCCTCGCGGATGTGCTGCATGCTGAGGGCACACAGGTGCGCGCGACCTTCCGCGACGATTACTACGCGGGGTTCCCGGCGATCACGGAAAACCGCAAGGGCAAGGGCGGCGCGTGGTACATCGCATCGCGCATGGGCGCAACCGACCTCACCGATTTCTACTGCGCGCGGCTGCCGGAGGCGAAGATTGCGCCGCTTGCAGCGGAGTTTGGCGCGGAGATGCAGATCACGAGCCGCGGAGCGTATCTGTTCCTGCTCAATTTCTCGGGCGAGGAAAGTTGGGCGGTTGTGCCTGCGTGCGAGGATGCGGACACGGGCGCGCGCGTCGAGGGCAAAATCGCGCTTGCGAAAAACGAGGCGCGGATACTCAAGCGCATATAAACAAAGGAGATAGTAAACATGGAGAGAATACGCTTCGGCAAGACCGAGCGGATGGTTGCGCGCACGGGTTTTGGCTGTTTGCCGATCCAGCGCGTGGATTTTGACGCGGCGCGGGCGATGCTCCGCCGCGCCTACGAGGCGGGCATCAACCTATTTGACACGGCGCGCGCCTATTCGGATTCCGAGGAAAAGCTAGGTTATGCGCTGCATGATGTGCGGAGCGAGATCATCATCGCGACGAAGACGGGCGCGCGCACGGGCGCGGAGCTCGAGGCGCAGCTGGAGACATCGCTTAAAAACTTGAAAACGGACTACATCGACATCTATCAATTCCACAACCCCTCGTTCTTACCGCAGCCGGGCGGCGACGACGGGCTGTACGACGCCGCGCTGCGCGCGAAGGCGGCGGGCAAGATACGGCACATTGGCATCACGAATCATTCGATTGAGCTGGCGTTTCAGGCGGTGGAATCGGGGCTGTACGAGACGTTGCAATTTCCGTTCAATCATCTCTCGACGAAGCGGGAGATCGAGTTGGTGGAGCGATGCGCGCAGGCGGACATCGGCTTTCTGTGCATGAAAGGGATGTCGGGCGGGCTGGTCACGAACGCGAAGCTGCCGTTTTCGTTCATACGGCAGTATGAGATCGCGCTGCCGATTTGGGGCGTTCAGCGGATGGAGGAGTTGGAGGAGTTCATCGAATACGAGAAGAACCCGCCGGCGATCACGGATGAGTTGATGCGGGAGATCGAAGCGGATCGGCGCGCGCTCTCGGGCGCGTTCTGCCGCGGCTGCGGGTACTGTCTCCCCTGCCCCGTCGAAATTCCGATCCAAAACGCAAACCGCATGCGCGAGTTGCTGCTGCGCTCCCCTGCCCAGAATTGGCTGACGCACGAATGGCGCGCGGGCATGGAGCGGATCGAGGATTGCACGCATTGCGGCCTGTGTGAAACGCGCTGTCCCTACGGGCTCAAGCCGTATGAAACGATGCCCGCGCAGCTCGAATTCTACCGCGCGTTCGAGCGCGCGCGTGTGTCAAGCGTATGAGCAGGCTGGAGCAGGAGCTATCCAAGCATCCGGTGATCGCATCTGTTCGCACGATGGACGCGGTGACGCGCGCGGCGAGAAGCCCCGTGGCGGCGATCTTCATCTTGGGCGGATCGATCACGAATTTGCAGGAGATGGTGACGCGCGCGCACGACGGCAACAAGTACGCGTTTTTGCACATCGACCTTGCCGAGGGGCTGGGGCGCGACGACGCGGCGGTGGAATGGTGCGTGCGCACGCTCGGCATCGACGGGCTGATCTCCACGCGCCCGGCGCTGATACGCCGCGCATCGGAATTGGGCGTCGTCACCATACAGCGGCTGTTTTTGATGGACTCCTCGTCGTTTGAGCACGGGAAGCGGCTGTTGCGGGCGACGCCGCCCGAGATGGCGGAGGTGCTGCCGGGGATTGCGCCCAAGGCGGTGCGGCAGCTATGCCAAGCGCTCGACAAGCCCGTGATCGCGGGCGGCATGATCACCGAGCGGCGCGAGGTGCTGGACGCGCTGGCGGCGGGCGCGATCGCGGTTTCCGTGAGCGACGAAAGGCTGTGGGCGATATAGACCGGTATTTCTATCTCGGATGGAATCCACTGCCGCGCGTCGAGCGGTTGCGCATCGCCGGCGCGCCGCGCTTTCTGCGCGGGCTGCGGGTGCTGTTTGCGGCGGATTTCCATATTCGGGATGGGACGCGGGATTCGTATCTGGATGAGCTTGCGCGGATGATCGGAAGCGCAGATGCGGATCTATTTTTATTGGGCGGCGATTACGGCGAGAGCGCGGACGCCGCGCGCAGGCTGTTTCGCGCGCTTGACGGGCTTTCCTTTCATTATGGCGCGTATGCGGTGATCGGCAACAACGACCGCGAAGTGTTCCCGGAGATCGCACAATTGCAACAAATGGCAAACATGCCAATTCTTGTGAATGAGGCGGTTTCGGTCGATATCGGCGGCGGAAGGCTGATCATCGGCGGCGTGGACGAGATGGAATACGGCGCGCCCAACGCGCGCGGGATGTTTGACGGGCGCGGCGAAAAGGCGTATGCGATCCTCCTCACCCATTATCCCTATGTGCACGAAACGGGCGGCGCGCAGGCGGACATCATCCTCTCCGGGCATACGCACGGCGGGCAGATCAATGTTTTTGGGCTGACTGCGTATGCGCTCGGGTTTGAGCAGCGGCAGGTGCAGGGCGTCGCGGGATGCATGACGCGCGGCGGCGCGAAGATGCTGGTGACGACGGGAATTGGCATGAGCAAACTGCCGATCCGGGTCGGCTGCGCGCCGCGCATTCATGTATTGGAGTTTTTGTGAAAAGCGCCGATTTGCGAAATAAGCAGATTATTCCGGCGGAAAGCGGTTGACATCGGCGGCGATGGGCGATATAATGGGATCAAGAAAACATCCTGTGGTGTGCGTCACGCCGATGCTTTTACCCACATATCACAAACAGGTTTCCGGGTCGATACGCGGCTGTCAAGCCCCCGATTTGCGCAGGGGAAGACAATAAGCGGTCGCAGGTCACCGCCCTGCCGAGAGGCGGGTGATAAAGCAGAGGCGAGCGGCATTTACGGGATTTACTTTTGAGCGTCCGAGCGATCGGGCGCTTTTTTATTCACCGGTCATCAAAAAACGCACGTTTTTTGATGAATTGGAGGAAGACTGCGATTTGCTAAAATTCTCACGAATTTCCGGGCGCAAATCTGACTGGCAGGAACTCATGTCCAGTCGATAACGCAAGCGTTTTCTTTGTGAACATGCAAGTTTGACGTACACGCCGCCAAACTTGATTGATCAGGCTGTTCTGCAAGCTGCTTCTTCTAATTGATATATCTCATTGTTAATACAAAAACGCCGCATTTGCGGCGTTTGGATGAAACAATTTATCTCTTCGAGAACTGGGGTGCGCGGCGCGCGGCCTTGAGACCGTACTTTTTACGCTCCTTCATGCGCGGGTCGCGGGTGAGATAGCCGGCACGCTTGATGGAGCTTTTGAGCTCCTCGTCCGCTTTTACCAACGCGCGGGCGATGCCGTGGCGGATTGCGCCCGCCTGCCCGGTATACCCGCCGCCTCTGACGTTAACGATGATGTCGAAACGCGAGCCGGTATCGGTCAGCGCGAGGGGCTGGCGCACGAGCATCTTGAGGGTTTCGTAGCCGAAATACTCCTCGATGTTGCGCTTGTTGATCGTGATCGCACCTTCACCCGGGATCAGACGAACGCGAGCGATCGCCTTTTTTCTCCTGCCAACGGCATGGAAGCAAACCTCTGACATTTTCCGTCCTCCTCCCTTACTTCAGAACCAGTATTTCGGGCTTCTGCGCCTGCTGCTCGTGCTCGGGTCCGGCGTAGACGTGCAACTTCTTGAGCGTCTTGTAGCCGAGAGGACCCTTGGGCAGCATCCTGCGCACCGCCTCGCGGAACGCAAACTCGCTCTTGTTCGCCATGAGCTTGCGGTAGGGAACTTCTTTCAGCCCGCCCGGATAGCCCGTATGATAGTAGTACATTTTCTGATCGAGCTTTTTTCCGGTAAGCTTGATCTTGGAGGCGTTGACGATGATAACATGATCGCCGCAATCGCAATGAGGCGTAAAGGTGGGCTTGTTCTTGCCGCGCAGGATCGAAGCGACCTGGGAAGCAAGGCGGCCCAGCACCATATCCTCGGCGTCGATCACATACCATTTGCGCTCGACGGTTTGAGGATTTGCCATATAAGTACTCACAAGATATTCCTCCCAATTTAACGATGCATGCCGATTGCGCTTGGTCAGGGCGCGTTCAGCCATCATTCGCGCTCGGGGCTAGTGAGCGGATTGACACAAAATGTATTATACCGCATTTCGGCGATACATACAACCGGTTTTCTAAAATTTTACGCGAAAACGGGTGGTATTTTGTACCGGACGCCCCGATTACTGCGCCGGAGCGGGCAATCGCTTCCTTTTTTCGTAGAAAACGGCGAGCGCGCCGAGCGAGATGGCGCAGATCCAGCCGAGCATGGGGTATCCGACGCCGACGAGCCCCATCAGCCCCGTTGTGCTCATCACGGAAATGGCGGAAGCCGTGAAAAACGCGCAGGCGGGGCGGCTGACGGAGGCGGAGAACAGCGACATGATCGACCCGATCGCGCAGGCGAGGACGGAGGCGCAGCCCAGCCACATGACATAGATGCTGATATAATACCCCACCACGCCCCAACGGGCGGCGAGCACCACCGTGGGCAGGTTGAGCGCCCACAACTCCTGCCCCGCGCGCTGCAGCGCCCAGTTAAGCGACGCCGCCATCGCGGCAAGGAGCGCGCCGCAGGCGATGCCGAAGCGAACCGGCTTGAGTCCGCGCGCGCGCGCGGCGGCGATGCCGCCCGCCATCGCCGCCTTGAGGAAGGCGAACAGCGCGCCCAGGACGATTGCGACGGGGATGTTCCCGCGCAGATCAAACAGCGATTCCTCGAGGTACACGCCCGCGCGCGGCGGGCGCGGATCGATTGCAAGCGCGAGGAAGAACAACAGAAACAGCGGCGTGATCACCACGCCCAGCGTCGCGAGCGGGCGCATGCCGCGGTATGTGAGCAGGAGCGCTGTGACGAGCGCAAGCCCCGCGGAGACGAGGTAGGCGCGATCGCCGTCCAAATAGAACATCCCCAGCTCCCCCGCCGTGCTCAGCGCTACCGCGCCCATCATCAGCATGAGCAGCGCGTGAACCACGCCCATCGCATCGCCGCAGCGCGAATCCAGCTTCTTATAGTAGATGCCGGGGAGATTGCGCGCGCCGGTCGATATCGCGAAATGGCAGAGCATGCCCATGAGCGTGCCGAACAGCGCGCCCGCGACGAGCACCGCAATCCACGACGCCCAACCGACGCACGCAAAGAACGACGCGACCTCGCGCCCGGACGAGAACGCCGCGCCCGCCACCACCGCGTTGACCGCACATGCCGCCGCGAGCTCCCTTGGCAATTTCTTCATAAAAAACACCGCCTTGCACAGAAAGTCTATGCGCGCTACGCGTCGTTCCATGCGCGTGGGCGGGCGGCGGATGGATCAGTCCTCGGGGACGTATTTGCCCTCGAGCATGCTCATGCCGTAGGCGAGCGCTGCGCCCGCCGCGCAGGCGAGCAGGCAGTACAGACCGCCCAGACCTAGGTACGCGAAATCAAAGGGGATGATGGCAAGCGTCGAGGCGAACACCACGCCGAGGATGATGTGATAGAGCGCGGCATACGCCCTTGAGAAGATATAGCTCATGAGCTTTGACAGGAGCACCACGCAGCCGAACGCGCCGAGGACAAGGGGCAGGATCACGGGAAACTGCATGTCCTTGATGCCGTCCGCCATGGGCTTATACAGATCCATGTAGACGAGCAGGTTGGAGGGCGAGAGCCCGGGCACGATCACGCCCAGCCCGATGATGCCGCCCGCGAGCAGCCATGTGAGCATGTTCTGCGGGAGGCTGGCGATTTCAGCCGCCGCGAGCGCGCGGAGCAGCAGGTATGCGCCCGCGGTGACGGCGAGCATCAGCGCGATGTGCAGGGGCTTTCTCCCCCGCTTGCCCGATTGGCGGATGAGCGCGGGCGCCATGCCGACCACACAGCCGATGAAAAACCAGATGACGTATACCTCCGCGCTGCCGAAGGCGTAGCTGACCAAAAATGAGAGCGCGAAGATGCCCGCGCACGCGCCCAAGCCCACGGGCAGGAAAAAGCGAAAGTTCTTTATAAAATCCTTTGTGATATTGGAAAGGAAGGAGATGAGCCGTTCGTAGATACCGAACACGGCGGCGAGCGCGCCGCCGCTCACCCCGGGCAATATAAACCCGCTGCCGATGAATATCCCCTTCACGAAGCGCAGTATCCAGTCCGCCCGATTCCGTTTCATGCCGTGACCTCCAATATGAAATCCAAATACAATTTCGACGCGCGAGGCGATTTTCCTGCAAAATGCGCGGATTGACGCTGTCGTGCGCGCGGTGGTATACTGGTTTGACGAGAAATATTGCGCGGAGGATTCGAGTATGAAATTTTGCTGGTGCACGCTGCATGTGCGGGATATCGAAGAATCGATCCGATTTTACACGGAAATTGTAGGGCTTGCGGTTCGAAGGCGGCACGGCGCGCCGGGCGGTCCTCAGATCGTGTTTTTGGGCAGCGAGGGCAGCGAGGTGGAGTTGATCGCCGAGGGCGAGCCGGCGGACATGGGCAAGGACATCTCGCTTGGATTCGCGGTTGATTCCGTCGAGGAAAAAATGGCGTTTGTGAAGGAGCATGGCATCGCGATCGACAGCGGTCCGTTCCAACCGAATCCGAACGTGCGCTTCTTCTTTGTGCGCGATCCCGACGGGCTGAAGATCCAATTTGTTGAAAGCGTCGAATGATTGCGCTTGATCCGGCGATTGCCGCGATCCTGCCGGAATGGTTTGAGAAGCATGCGCGCCCACTCCCCTGGCGGCGCGACGCCGATCCGTATCGCGTGTGGATTTCGGAGATCATGCTGCAGCAAACGCGGGTCGAAACGGTGAAGGGGTATTACGAACGCTTTCTGGCGGAAGCGCCCGATGTCTATGCGCTCGCGGCGCTTGACGAGGCGCGGCTTCTCAAGCTCTGGGAAGGGCTTGGGTATTACAGCCGCGCGCGTAACTTGATGCGGGCGGCGCAGATGATCGTTTCCGAATACGGCGGTGCGTTTCCGGATAGTTATGATGCGCTGCTCAAACTGCCGGGCGTCGGCGCGTACACGGCGGGCGCGATTGCGTCGATTTGTTTTGGGTTGCCGACGCCGGCGGTGGACGGGAACGTGCTGCGGGTGATCGCGCGCATCGCGGGGGTTTCGGAGGCGATTGATCTTGAAAAGACGAAGCGGATGATCGCGGACGCGCTTTCGCGTATCTATCCTGCGGATCAGACGAGCGAGTTTACGCAGGGACTGATCGAGCTGGGCGCGACGGTCTGTCTGCCAAACGGGCAGCCTAAATGCGAAAACTGCCCGGTGGCGGCGATGTGCTTTGCTTATCAAAACGATGCGATCGCGGCGTTTCCCGTGAAATCGGAGAAGAAAAAGCGGCGCGTCGAGGAGATGACGGTTTTCATGCTGCGCTGCGGCGATGCGCTTGCGATTCGGAAGCGGGAGAAGCGCGGGCTGCTTGCCGGGTTATGGGAGCTGCCGCATGCGCAGGGCATGCTGGGCGAGAAGCAGGCATGGGCGGTGGCGGAGGATTGGGGCGCATCGCCGATTACGATCTCAAGCGCGGGGCAAAAAGAGCATGTGTTTACGCACATCGAATGGCGGATGACATGCTATCTCATCGATTGCGGCGCGCGCGCTGAAGATTTTCTATGGGCGGACGAGGAGGAGATTGCGCATCGATATGCGCTGCCGACGGCGTTTCGCAAGTTATTGCCCGCATCGTTTTGGTAATTTTTGACAGTGGCGCGTCTTTACACCGGGGCGCGGTTGTGGTATACTGATTGTCCAAGGGATCGAAACGAGGAGGGCGTTGCATGCGGCAGACTGGCGTCAAGGTCGTCGCCCGGAATCGCCGCGCGCGGCACGACTACTTCGTATTGGAGACCTGGGAGGCGGGCGTTGAGTTGAAGGGCACGGAGGTCAAATCCATACGCCTTGGCAAGTGCAACCTCGCCGACAGCTTCGTCGCCGTGCGCGGCGGCGAGCTATATGTGCAGAACATGCACATCAGCCCCTACGAGAAGGGCAGTTACGCGAACACCGATCCGCTCAGACCCAAAAGGCTTCTCATGCACAAGCATGAGATACGCAGGTTGCAGGCGGATGTGATGCAGAAGGGGTTTTCGATCATCCCGCTGAGCGTGTACCTGAAAGATGGTAGGATGAAGATGGAAATCGCGCTCTGCAAGGGAAAGAAGCTCTACGACAAGCGCGACGACATGGCAAAGCGCGACACGGACCGCGACATCGAGCGCGCCTTCGCGGGCAGGGGGTAACCCCGCCGCACACATGGGGGTGTACTGGTTTCGACGGGGGTTCGGATTGCTGGAGTAGCGAGCGGCGGCCCTGTACCGCCTGACAACGGGAACAATAATTGAACTGACAACTACGAAAACGTAGCTTTCGCGGCTTAGTCCGCGAACGTCGACCCTAAGCCTCCTGCGGCGTAGGCAATCGGCGCTGCAAAAGCAGGGAACCAGCCCGCGTAAGCTTTGCGGCGGGTGGGATTTTATGAAGCTACTGAACCCGTAACGCTGTCCATTGCGGTGCGGCAGAGGGAATGTAAAATAATGGAATGCGCTCGGAGAAGCTCTTGCCGTCTGGCTTTCGGACCGGGGTTCAACTCCCCGCACCTCCACCAGATCACACGCCGTCAATTGATGCAATCGATTGACGGCGCGTTTGTTTTATGGCAGGGACGGATGATGATTTGGCGTCATTGGAGCGGGAGCAGGCTTTGGATCGGGTCGTGGCGGACATGAGGGTGAAACATGATCATGAACTGCTACCGGATCGTCGGCGGATCTACGGTTTTAATTGAGGAAGTGCATCCTTTTATGAATGATTCCGATCCAATCCCAATTGATGTTTCTGTGGGATAAATCCATCATCCGAAATGATTTTATCGATCATTTTTTCCGCTACGCCGTTTTTGATCAATGCTGTTTTGCACTTAGTAAATATGGTCGCGTTCTGCTGTTTCAATAATTTCCACTCGCATTCCGTAAGCTCGGACAGCACGTTCGATACCGTGTCGCGATGCGTCGGCACAGCATCAAAATAGCATGGTATGAAACAGTTGCGCGCCGCCAATTGTTTGATATTCGGTTTAATGTCGGTTAATCCGTATACATAATCGTTGTGTGCATAAAGGTCAATGAACTGAAAGCCGATCTCTTCGTGATAAAAGAAATTGTCTTTTCCCACAAAGTCGATAAGCACGCCTTTTTCCATAATCGCTATGGCATCGGCGACAAACTTATCATAGTACGCTTGCGGCGCGTTTGATAAAAGCGCGACGTGCCCTAAGATATAATGTTTGTCGAGCAACTTGTCTCTTTCATATAATTCCGCGCCTTTCGCCCGTTGCTGCACCATGTAGCCGCTTCCGTTCTCACTTTGGAATGCGCGTATGGGCAAAACGTGAACTCCTTGTGTATGTAAATCGAGTAGTGTTTCGCATAACCGCCCGAGATGCTTGTAATCCACATCCTTTACCTCGACATTTCGCACATCCATGTTCTGCATGCTTAGCACAGCATACTCGTCAAATAAAAATACCTTTGTTGATTTGAATCGGTTGTCTCCGCTTCTATCATTTACTTTGTTCTTAGTTGCGGCGATCAACTGCTGCACGATGTCAGGTGATATGCCGTAGTATCTCTCAATCATCATTTCGGTGATCTCCTTTTACAGAATACTTGTGATTCAGCTGTCCACCTCAACACTTTACACTCCACATAAAATGAGACCGTCAGATTGATGTTTTAATAAATCATATCTTAGTCCTGGGAGTAACCATTTGGTATGCGGATATACGCCCGGATATGTTCATTCTTCTTACGCTCAAGAATTCGTGAAATATTATCATTATATGTGTTTCCTTCTGCTACAATAATAGAATCAGTTTTATCTTCCAGTACGATTCCGATATGGTCATGTTCGCGATTTATAAAGACATGGTCGTAAAGAACAATGTCACCAGCCGCAGGGGTAAAATCATGATCACTTCGTGGATGATATTCAATTCTACTATCTTTCAGCGCAAATTCTTCCCAACCACCGCATCCGGCAAGACTGCACGATACACAGCCTTTCGGACTGTATGGTATCTTAAAACCTGCTTCAATACAGCAATAATAAACAAATCCAGCACACCACATTCTATCGGCGCTTTGTATGTTCCATTTCGGAAAGAGGCTGACTATCGGTTGAATATTTGACTCTTTTCCTTCTATAAAACCATGGAAAGGTAATCGTGCTTTTTCCTTCGCCGTTTCGGCAAGTTTTATCCGTGTACTCATATTCGCTCCTCCAAATGACGGTTTGCCCAGAAGCTTGATATATGCTCTGTTCACACAATCTTGCGAATGTTCATTTCGACCGCTAAGCCGCTTGCGCGGTTAGGATGGATTCAATCGACATTTTACTTAAACGCAGAGACACACGCTAGGTCGAGTAGATAATTTAGCTGTTGTCGTGCAATCCAAGTAAAATCAATACCGCTCCCTCGACATCAACACCACACACTCCACATGCCCCGTCCACGGGAACATATCCACCGGCTGCGCCCAAGCCAAACCATACCCATGTGCGCGCAGCCGCTTGACATCGCGCGCGAGCGTGGCGGGATCGCAGGAGACATAGGCGATGCGTTCGGGCTTGAGAAGCCCAAGCGCTTCGATCAGCGCGGGATCGCATCCCTTGCGCGGCGGATCGACGATCACGCGGTCGAACATCTCGCCCGCGCGCACGAGGTGCGGGATCTCCGCGCCGGCATCGGCGCAGACAAAGCGCGTCTTATGGTCAAGGCGGTTGCGCGCGGCGTTTTTGCGCGCGTCCGAAATCGCCGGGGCGACAATCTCCACACCGAGCGCGCTTTGAGCGTATTTCGCCGCCGCGAGCGTGAGCGTGCCGCATCCGCAATAGGCGTCGAGCACGCGGCTTTCATCAGTCAGTCCCGCCGCATCCAGTGCGCGCTCATATAAAATTTCCGCCTGCGCAGTATTCACTTGAAAAAAGGTCTGCGGGGAGATGTCAAAATCCAGACCGCAGAGCGTCTCGCGGATGGTGCGCTCGCCGCAAACATGGTGCATCGCGCCGTCGAGCGCATGCGTCGGTCGAGGCTTGAGCGCGCAATGCCATATAGAACGCACGCCGGGGATTTCCGCGAGCCGATCCAGCCACGCGGGCGGCTTGCCCTGTGCGCTCAATATCGCCATGCCGTCGCCCTGCGCATTCGTGCGCGTGACGAGCCAGCCCGACACATTCGAGCCCTTGAGGAGTTCGGCGGCGCGCCGCATGATGGCGACGCTCTGCGCGCTTTGCAGCAGGCAATCCTCAATCGGCACGAGCCGCGCGCCGCCCGCCGCGAACATGCCGATCACGCCATTGCGGATGGGGTACTCCGCCTTGTTGCGCGCGCGGTCGGGGGTTTCGCAGCCGATGGTCTCGCGCACCGCGGGCGATTCAATGCCGGCGATGCGCGTTAGCGCGTCTACCACGCGCATGCGTTTTAATTCGAGGGTATGGTCATACGCGGCGTGCCGAATCCGGCAGCCGCCGCAAGCCCCGTCATGCGGGCAATTCGGCGCAATCCGATGCGCGGACGGCGCGAGCACTTTGGTCAGCTCCGCCTCGCAAAACCTGCCCGCATCGCGCGTGATGCGCACCGTGACGCGCTCGCCCGGCAGCGCGCCGGGGACGAACACCGCGCGCTCGTCCGCCAGCCTGCCCACGCCCTGCATGTCAGAGCCGATGCCTGTGATGTCGATCGTTTGCGTCATTGCGCCATGGAGGACATCACGCCGATTAATTTATTGAGCTCGCCAAGCTCCATCTGCTCGCCCTTCTGCGTATCCGCAAGCGGCACATGGATCATCCGTTCGCCGCGCACGCCCACCGCGCACCCGCCCTCGTCATCGCGCAATAGCTGGGTTGCATACGCGCCGAGCCTTGTCGCGAGCACGCGATCGCGCGCGGAGGGGCTGCCGCCGCGCTGGATGTAGCCGAGCACGGTCGCGCGCGTTTCCTGACCGGACAATTCCTCGATGATCTGCGCGATCTGCGAGCTGGTGAGATGATGGACGCTCATATCGCTCAAATTCGGGTTGCCCGCGATGATGGCGGCAGTATCGCTCGTGAGCGATTTGAGCGCGCCCTCGGCGAACACCATCATCATCGAGCGCTTGCCGCGAAGCACGCCCCACTTGACGCGCTCGGCGATATCCTCCAAGCTCCACGGCTCTTCGGGGATCATAAACAGCTCCGCGCCGCACGCCGCGGCGGTGTAGAGTGCGATGTCGCCGCAGTTTCTGCCCATTACGGTGATGAGGCTGACGCGCTCGTGCGAGTCGCTCGTATCGCGGATGCGGTTCACAGCGTCGCAGGCGGTGTTGACGGCGGTGTCAAAGCCGATGGTATAATCCGTATAATTCAGGTCGTTGTCGATCGTTCCGGGGATGCCAATCGCCGGAAACCCAAGGGCGCACAGATCCTGCGCGCCGCGGTAGGTGCCGTCGCCGCCGATGACGACGAGCCCTTCGATGCCGAGCGCGCGCAGGTTTTCGACCGCGCGCTTTTGGTAGATCGGATCGATGAACTCCGCGCAGCGCGCCGTCATCAAAAACGTGCCGCCGCGGTGCACCTTATCGGAAACGCTGCGGGACGTGAGGATTTCAAAATCGTCGCGCTCATTGTCGCTGCGCATCAACAATCCGTTGTACCCGCGCTTGAACCCGATCACCGACATGCCCAGACCCATCCCCGTTCTGACCACCGAGCGGATCGCCGCGTTCATGCCGGGCGCGTCGCCGCCGGAGGTGAGTACGCCTATACGCTTCATAAAATCTCTCCTAGTCCTTCATTTGTTTCGCTTGCCATTGCGTCTACATGAAATTATACAACCGAAGCATGTGTTCTCAACAGTATTCTAATGTTAAATATCGCGACCCGATCGGCGGCATCTGGACAAATCCACCCCTGTTGTGATATAATTCTAAACTGTCGGCGGTCGTAAATGCCAATGTAGCTCAGCTGGCAGAGCAGCGGTTTCGTAAACCGCAGGTCAAGGGTTCGAGTCCCTTCATTGGCTCCATTTCGAGGTGTAGCGCAGTTTGGTAGCGCGTTTGGTTCGGGACCAAAAGGTCGCAGGTTCAAATCCTGTCACCTCGACCAGAAATTGTGTGCGGTATCATTGCCGGACACAATTTTTTATACCTTTCATATTCCATCGCCTTATGATATGTTTTCCCGGGAAAACCACGCGCCCCGCGCAATCCGCGCGGGGCGCGCCGATCATGAAAGCCTGTTTTTGAAATCCTCGTACCCGAACGAGCGCACGAGCCGCAATCCCCCATCCGCGCCGCGCAGGTAGATCGACGGCAGGCGCATCCGTTATCAAAGTTATATTTCATTAAGGTCTTTACGACCCAACCCATAGTAGAATTCATCTGCGCAAACTATATTGTGCATCGCTTCCATACTATCTTTTTTTGCTATATAATTATGCTGAAATCTCAAGATGGAGGAACTGGTATGATAAACAAAGTCCATTTCGGGAAGCGAATCACCTCATTTCGCAAGAGCTTGAATGTAACACAAGATGCATTAGCGGAGAAACTCGGGGTGACTTCACAGGCGGTGTCGAAATGGGAATGCGGCACAGCATTACCGGAGCTTGAATCATTGCTCCAATTATCCGATTTGTTTCATGTGTCTATCAATGATTTACTGGTGGGAAATAACTTCTTCGAAAAAATAGTGAATAGCCAATACAAAATGGATGAAATCGCCTATTTCCTACCAGAACACGAGCACAAGGAAAACGCCGAATGGACAAATAGTATCGTATCGGAAAAAAGGATCGCTCGAAATTGGGATGCCAGTATCCACCATGCAAATCCAGTTAGAAGTTGCATTGGTAGACAGATTGCGGAGCGGGGTGGACTGATCCTCGAAGTTGGCGCCGGTCCCGGTGGCGGTTTTATGCCGTATATCTTACATGCCAACCCAGATGCAGCAATTATCATCAACGACCTTTCACCAACCGTCGTGCGCGAATGGAAACATCTTTTAGATCGAAAAATAAACTCTCCCAATATCCACTATGCCGTCTTTGATTTCTGCGATATTCCTTTTACCGATAATAGCATCGATGTCGTGTCAGATGGCGGCGGGATCGGGAATGCGGAAGGTAACATCGGAAATGCATTAAAAGAAACGTATCGGGTATTAAAACCGGGCGGCATACTCATTACTTCAACAGGGTTTGTAACGAAGGAGACATTAGCTGCCCTGCCAGTAAATTGCCAAGAGGTGTTAAAATCTAAACGCCCAGATATTTTTGATGATTTATATGAAGAAACGATACTCGCCGGCTATCATAAAATAAATAGCATCGTGAGCGGCGGTTGGAGCACAAATGATGATGACAGCTTAATCGCAGATCTCGCAAGAGAATTAGGCATCAATATATCATTTACTAGTTATGTCCGCTTTTGCGAAAAGTAACCCTCTCTCTATGGAAACTACGCGCCCCGCGCAATCCGCGCGGGGCGCACCGTTCACGAAAGCCTGTTTTTGAAATCCTCGTACCCGAACGCGCGCACGAGTCGCAATCCCCCATCCGCGCCGCGCAGGTAGATCGACGGCAGGCGCATTCCATTGAAGGTGTTCGTTTTTACCATCGTATAGATCGCCATATCCTCAAATACCAGCTTGTCGCCCGGCGCAAGCGGGCGGTCGAACGAATAATCGCCGATCACATCCCCCGCCAAGCAGGTCGGACCTGCGAGCCGGTAGGTATGCGCCCGCTCCCCCGCTGCCGCCGCGCCAAACAGCGGCGGACGGTACGGCATCTCGATCACATCCGGCATATGGCAGGTGGCGGAAGTGTCGAGGATGGCGATCTCCATGCCGTTTTCGACGATGTCGATCACGCGCGCCACCAGAAATCCCGCGTTGAGCGCCACCGCCTCGCCCGGCTCGAGGTATGCCTCCACACCATAGCGCGCCCGAAACCCGCGCACGCATTCGATCAGCGCGTCAACGTCATAGCCCGGGCGCGTGATGTGGTGCCCGCCACCGAAGTTCACCCACTTCATCCGCGGGAGGAACGCGCCAAACTGCCGCTCGACCGCCGCGAGCGTCTCGATCAGCGCGTCCGCGCCCTGCTCGCACAGCGTATGAAAGTGCAGCCCCTCGATGCCGTCGAGCAAATCCTCCCGAAAGTGCTCGCGCGTCACGCCCAGATGCGAGTGCGGCGCGCAGGGGTCATAAATCGCATGCGCCTGCGTGGAGTGCATGGGGTTGATGCGGATGCCGAAGCTCCGCCCGGACGCGCGCGCCCGCTCCCGAAACTGCGCCCATTGCGCAAACGAGTTGAATACGATGTGATCGCAGATTGCGAGCACCTCGTCAAACTCCGCGTCCGTGTACGCGGGGGAGAAGATGTGCGACTCTCCCCCCATCTCCTCGCGCCCGAGCCGCGCTTCATACAGCCCGCTCGCCGTCGTGCCCGCAAGCGATAGTGCGATCAGCGGATAGAGCGCGAACATCGAAAACGCCTTCTGCGCCAGCAGTATCTTGCAGCCGGCTTCCTCCGCCACGCGCTTGAGTATCGCAAGGTTGTGCGCGATCCGCCCCTCATCCACCACGAAGGCGGGCGTCGAAACGCGGGAAACCTCCTGTATCAGCCGCTCCATCAGTCCACCAACACGGGATTGAAGTCCTCAATCCACGGAAGTCCCCATTGATTCAATGCGTCCATGAACGGATCGGGGTCAAACTGCTCCACGTTCCAAACGCCGGGCTTGTTCCATTTGCCGTTCATCACGAGCATCGCGCCGATCATCGCGGGCACGCCCGTCGTATACGAAATCGCCTGCGAGCCGACCTCGCGGTAGCACGCCTGATGATCGCACACATTGTAGAGGTAATACGTCTTTTCCTTCCCGTCCTTCACGCCGCGGAAGATGCAGCCGATGTTCGTCTTGCCCACGGTGCGCGGCCCGAGGCTCGCCGGGTCGGGCAGCACCGCCTTCAAAAACTGAAGCGGCACGATCTGCTTTCCCTGAAACTCTATCGGCTCGATCGACGTCATGCCCACGTTCTCCAGACACTTCAAATGCGTCAGATAGCTCTGCCCGAATGTCATGAAAAAGCGGATGCGCCGGATGCCCTTGATGTGTTTCGCCAAGCTCTCCAATTCCTCATGATAGAGAAGGTACATGTCCCGCTCGCCGATCTGATCAAAGTCATACGCGCGCTTGATCTCCATGGGCGCGGTCTCCACCCATTCCCCGTTTTGCCAGTACCTGCCGTTCGCCGTCACCTCGCGGATGTTGATCTCGGGGTTGAAGTTCGTTGCGAAGGGATAGCCGTGGTCGCCCCCGTTCGCGTCGAGGATATCGATTTCGTGAATCTCGTCAAAGTGGTGCTTGAGGGCGTAGGCGGAGAACACGCCCGTCACGCCCGGGTCGAAGCCGCTGCCGAGCAGCGCGCAGATGCCCGCCTGCTCGAAGCGCTCGCGGTACGCCCATTGCCAGCCGTACTCGAATTTCGCGGTGTCCGGCGGCTCGTAGTTCGCGGTGTCGATATAGTGCGTCTTCGTGGCAAGGCAGGCTTCCATTACGCTCAAATCCTGATACGGCAGCGCGAGGTTGAGCACCACATCGGGCTTGAACCGCTCGATGAGCGCGACCAGCTCCCCCACGTTGTCCGCGTCCACCTGCGCGGTGTGCACCAGCGTTTTCCCGCCGTCGAGTTTCGCCTTGAGCGCGTCGCACTTGGATTTCGTGCGGCTCGCAATCATGATCTCATCAAATACCGCGCTGTTCTGGCAGCACTTATGCGCCGCGACGGTCGCAACGCCCCCGCAGCCGATGATCAAGCATTTTCCCATATCGAATCCCTCCTATAGTTGAAGCAGTATCTCGCGCACGAGCTTGCATGCCGCGGCGGTTGACGCGCCGCTTGCGTCGTAGTGCGGTGCGAGCTCGACCACATCGCAGCCGACGATGTTTTTTTGATGAAGCAAAAGGATTGCGTCCAGCAGTTCCCGAAAGGACGCGCCGCCCGCCTCGGGCGTGCCCGTGCCCGGGAAGATCGAGGGGTCGAGCACGTCCAAGTCCAAGGTAAAATAGATCGGCGCATCCCCCATCTCGCACAGGGCGTCCGGGAACGCTTTCAGGTCGAAGGGGGTAAGCCGCGTGTGCGCGCGTGCAAACTCAAACTCCTCGCGCTCGCCGCTGCGGATGCCGAACTGGTGGATGCGCCCGTCGCCCACGATCTCCCATGCGCGGCGCATCACGGACGCGTGGGAGAGCGATTCGCCGATGTACGCCGCGCGCAAATCGGCGTGCGCGTCGAACTGTATGATGTGTAAATCTGGGTATTTCTTGATGGCGGCGCGCAGCGCGCCCAGCGTGACCAAGTGCTCGCCGCCCAAAAGAAACGGAATCTTGTTGTCATCAAGCAGCCGATCCGCATACGCCTCGACCATATCAATCATCGGCGCGGGGTTGCCGAACGGCAGCTCGAGATCGCCGCCGTCGAACACGCGGATATCCGCCAAATCGCGGTCGCAATAGGGCGAGTACGTCTCGATGCCGAACGACTCCGCGCGCATCGCCGCAGGCCCAAAGCGCGCACCCGGGCGAAACGAGGTCGTGCCGTCGTAGGGCGCGCCGAACAGCGCGATCCGCGCATCTGCATACGCGGCGTCACAGCCGATGAACGTCTGAATGTTTCTATTCATACTCCTTCAGCATCTCCTCGACATAGTTCGGCAGGCAGAACGCGCCCGCGTGCAGTTTCGTGTTGTAGTACAGCGTTTGGATGCCGCGCGCGTTCCATTCATCGGCGCGTAAATCCTTCGTCGGGTGCAGCCCTTTGGACGCAAAGCCAAACAGCCAATGCCCGGACGGGTAGGTCGGTATGTGCGCCTGATACACGCGCCCGAGCGGGAACGCGCTCAAGATCCGCCGGTGCGTGTAGCGCATCGCCCGCGCATCCTCCCGATAAAACGGGCTCTCGTGCTGGTTGACGAGTAAACCGTTTTCGGTGAGCGCGCGCAAACAGCTGCCGTAAAACTCCTTGGTGAACAATACCTCGCCGGGACCCGAGGGGTCGGTGGAATCGACGATGATCAAATCATACGCGTGTTCCGCGCGGCGCACATACTTGAGCCCGTCCGCACAGATCACATTTACGCGCGGATCGTCAAACCCGCACGCCGTCTCCGGGAAAAACTCCTTGCACACCTCGACGACGCGCCGGTCGATCTCGACCAAATCGATGCGCGCGATGTCCGGGTATTTCGACAGCTCGCGCGCCACGCCCCCGTCCCCCGCGCCGATCACCAAAACATCGCGAATCGCGGGGTTTACCGCCATGGGCACATGCGCGATCATCTCGTGATAGATGAACTCGTCGCGCAAGGTGAGCATCAAAACGCCGTCGAGCGTGAGGATGCGCCCGAACGCGGGCGAATCGTACACCGCGATGCGCTGATAATCGCTCGTCTCCGCGTGCAATTGCGCCGTCACCTGGATCGAGAGCCGCACGCCCGGCGCATGATACTCGCTGTACCACAAATCATCCATCCGCTACACCTCCATCACATTGAGCTTTGATAAATCCATATGCTCAGGTCCCGTCATCACGCAGCCCTTCGCCTTCGCGTACTCGATGTAGGCGACGATATCCGCCGTCACGCGCTCGCCCGGCGCGAGGATCGGGATCCCCGGCGGGTAGCTCATCACAAACTCGGTCGAAATCTCCCCCACGCACGCGCGCAGCGGCAGGCTGCGCTTGTTTGCGTAGAACGCCGCCTGCGGGGTCGCCGCCACATCGGGGCTGATGTAGGACGCCTCAAACATCCCCGCACGCGGACGCTTGTCGAGCCTGCGGATGTCACTCAGCGCGCTGATGAGCCGCTCGATGTTCTTGGTCTTGTCGCCCACCGACAGATAGGCGAGGATGTTCCCCAAATCGCCAAACTCAATTTGGATATCGTACCGGTCGCGCAGGATGTCGTACACCTCGATGCCCGCAAGCCCGATCTCAAGCGTGTTGACCGACAGCTTCGTCTCGTCAAAATCAAACACGCTGTCGCCGTTGATCAGTTCCTTGGAATACGCGTAGTAATCGCCGATCTCGTTGATCTCCTCGCGCGCGTACCGGGAGAACCGCTTCACCTTCTCGAAAATCGCCTCGCCGTTGAGCGCGAGGTTGCGCCGCGAGATGTCGAGGCTGGAGAGCAAAAGATAC